>DATBRJ010000372.1:0-16685 GCA_036560395.1 Actinomycetes bacterium
CGAACATGCGAGGAACCGAGGCGAAGTCCGTCTGCTCATGCTCGGGGACGACGAAGTCGTCGGTGTTCCCGTGATAGATCAGCGGCCGCAGGATCTCCCAGGTCGTGCTATCGACCTCCCTGACGTCGACCCTGGAGTCCGGCGCGAATCCGAGCATTCGCGGCTCACGCGTCTCAGGGATCCCGGGGATTGAGTTCGTGGCAGCCATCAAATGCCTCCAGGAGTTCCGGATAACAAGCAAGAGGAGTGAAGCCGGCCTGAGATACACGTTCGCTTCGGCGGTGCAAACTCGCTCTGCTCCGTACCGTGGTCGTCGAGAAGGCGACGGGGGACAGAATGGGCATTCGGCGCGGGACCAGCCGCCGCTGCCGAGGTCCTCGTTCATACCGGCGCGACAGCAGCGGTCGCGCAGGCGCAGACCAAGGAGTCGTGATCCATGCCCGATTGGAAATCCGTGCAGGCGGAAATGGCAGGCACGATCGATGTAGGCGGCGACCTGACGGTCAACCGTCTCGGCTTTGGCGCCATGCGTATCACCGGTGAAGGTATTTGGGGTCAGCCGGCGGACCGGACCGAGGCGAAGGCGGTGTTGCGGCGCGCAATCGAGCTTGGGATCAACTTCATCGACACGGCGGACTCCTATGGGCCCCACGTCAGCGAGGAGCTCATCGGCGAGACCCTCCATCCGTACCCAGATGATCTCGTGATTGCGACCAAGGGCGGCCTCGAGCGCAGCGGTCCGGGACGCTGGCCTGTCAACGGCCGGCCGAAGCACCTGATTGATGCGTGTGAGGGAAGCCTGCGGCGGCTCAAGCTCGAACAGATCCCGCTCTACCAGTTCCATCGGCCCGACCCCGGGGTGCCGCTGGAGGACTCGGTTGGTGCACTCGTCACGCTCAAGGAGCAGGGCAAGATCCGGCACATCGGGCTGTCCAATGTCACGGAGGACCAGATACGGCGGGCACAGCGACTCACTCCCATCGCGTCGATCCAAAACCGCTACAACGTTGACGACCGCAGGTCGGAATCGCTCGTCGACCTCTGCGAGCAGGAGCAGATGGTCTTCTTGCCGTGGGCGCCGATTCAGGATCTTGACAGAAATCGGATCGTGCAGGAGATAGCGCAACACCACGACGCGACACCGCGGCAGATCGTGCTCGCCTGGCTGTTGGCCCGATCCCCGGCGATCTTGCCCATCCCGGGCACCGGGTCGGTGTCACACCTGGACGACAACGTCGCCGCCGCAGCGATCAAGCTGACCACGACCGAGGTGGCATCCCTGACCGGCCACACCAGCTGAGGCTCCGGGTGCTCGGCGTTGAACGCGCGGTGCGAGCGTGTCGATGAGCTGATGCCGCGTCCTGCCATTCGGGAGGTCATTCCAGCTCGGCGCGTGTCCCTCGTACGCGGACGTGGGCGATCGCAATGTTGTTGTCCTTGTGTACCTCGTCGATCTGTGAAAACGCATCCGCGGTCACAGTGATCGTGTACGGGCCGGGGCCATCACGCAGATCCCACAGAGCCGTGACTTCGATCGCTTCACCGGGCGGTATCTCCGGAGTATTGACGACCCGCAACTCTCGGTCGACGTCAGTGCTCCGCACCCAGAAGCGCGTGATTGTCTCTCCGGCGAGGGCATCACCCACGTTCTCGATGGTGGCGATCACCTCGACCACGTTCTTAACCAGGCCGACCCCTTCCTCCACGGGGCGATCGACGGCGTCCCGTGTCCTGATCAACCCCACGGCGAGGTCGGGCCTCCCAGCCATGCCCACGGTCGTCTCCACGGCTTGTTGCACCGTCGATCTTAGAAGAGGTAAGCGGCCTCCCCGTGGGTCCGGGGCGGCACAGCCGAATTCGACGAGCAACTGAGCCTGTCCCCTGGGTCCGGCGCCCTTCCACCGCTGTTCGGCTACTTCGCACTGCGCTCGCTCCGCCGCCAGCGCCTCCTCTAGCGTCCGATGCGGCCATTAAGGCCAACCGTCCCCCGGCACATCGACCGCGGTGGTGAGCACCTGGCCGGAGCCGGGCGTCACCATCTCGGCCTCGGTCATGCCCCGCCACTCGGCAGCGACGATGAACAGAGTCCGCCGGTCATGGCCGCCGAGTGCGCAGGCGAAGCCGCCGCGATCCAGCTCGATAGTCTGCTGCACCGCGCCGCCCTCAGCGACGCGCACGCACCGCTTGTTTGGCACATCGGCGTACCAGACGGCGGTCTCCGCGTCGACGCAAATGCCGTCCGGAACGCCGTCACCGAGGTCGGCCCAGATACGTCGGTTGGACAGCCCACCGTCCAAACCGATATCGAAGGCCACGAGGCTATGACGATACGAGTCCGCGACGATCAATGTGGAGTTGTCCGGGGTCACCGCCATCCCATTGGGAAATGCGATGTCGTCAGCCACCTGGCGTACCGACCGGTCCGGTGCGGCCAAGGCGACGAAACCCGGCTTGAACCCCTCGCCAGCCGTGGCGTCGAAGCCGACGGCGTTGACGTAGGCGTTACCGCGACCGTCCACCACGATGTCGTTCCAGCCGCCCTTGCCGAGGACCGCGTGGCTGGCTAGGGTCCCGTCGGGTTCCCGGCGAAGAAGCCGTCCGTCCTGGGACGACACGATCAACAGTCGGCCGTCCGGTTGCCAGGCCGTGCATAGCGGCAGCGACCTCACGTGCACGATCACCTCGCCATGGCCGGCAAGATCGACAGCGATGACCTCGCCGGTCGACCAGTCGGAGAAGTACAACCGGTCGCCATGCCAGCGTGGCGACTCGACCAGGCCACGACCGCTGAGCAGGATTCGTACCTCTGTCATCCTCACACCGGCTTGTGTCGCCTAGAGTCAGTGGTGTTCGCCATCCCGGCCTTGCACATCGCAGTTCAGCTCACGACGTGGTGGTTGCTATCACCGGGCGCCTTCGATGTGGCGGACTGCCGCGGCGTATGCCTCATCAGGAGTGCTGCCGGCTTCGCGCGCGCTGATGTAGGCGGCATACCAGCCAGACCAGTGGTGCTTCGGGGCGGTCGGCTCATATTGCCCGTGGTGTTCCTCTGCCTCTTTCAGGAGTTCTGTCAAGGTATCAACGCTCATGATCTGTCCTTCCGGTCTCCCGCTGAATGGGAGATCCAGGCGCACGCTAGTCCACCGCCGACCCCGTCACGGTCATTACACTCATGTCGGAAAGGGCCTCAGGTTCGTCGCTGCCGTCAGCGGTCGGGCGTTCTGTGCCGTGGGGGAGGACGGATGAAAACCTCAGAGCCTGGCACCACCCGTGGGCACATGGTGGTCGTGGAAGGCGACATCGGCGCCCGTGATCGGATCACTGAGCAGCTGCGGCGCCGTTATGGCGCCGATTATGACGTCCTGGCGGAGGGCTCGGGCGAGGCCGGGCTAGCCGCGCTTCAGTCGCTTAGGGACAGGAACGTCCAGGTAGCTGTGGTGCTCAGCGGCGCGGGGGGCGCACATGATGGTGACGAGGACGACTTGCCTGCGTTCTTTGAGCGGGTCCGCGCGCTCTATCCGGATGCAAAGCGGGGTCTGTTGGTGGATTGGGGTGCCTGGGCTGACCCACCGACCGCGCAATTGATCCTTCGCCTGATGGCGCTTGGGAGGATCGACTACTACGTACTCAGACCCTGGCGGTCACCCGATGAGTACTTCCATCGCACCATCACTGAGTTCCTGTTGGAGTGGGAGCGGGCCACTTCCGTGGTGGAGCGGGAGCTGACCGTCGTGGGGGAGGCTTGGTCGCAACGCTCACATGAGTTGCGCAGTCTCCTGGTACGCAACGGCGTTCTGCACCTGTTCCATGCGAGCGACAGTCCGACCGGCCGCCGAATACTTGCCGAGGCCGGGCTGTCTGACTCCGACCTGCCGGTCGTTCTGGTTCATGACGGCCGAGTCCTGGTGGATCCGACGAATGCACAGCTTGCTGACGCATATGGTGTCAGCACGCACCTCGACGGCGATGGCGACTTCGACCTGATCGTGGTTGGTGCCGGCCCGGCTGGCCTGGCCGCGGCTGTTTATGCGTCGTCTGAGGGCCTGCGCACGCTCGTGGTCGAGCGGGAGTCCATCGGTGGCCAGGCCGGATCGAGTTCACTCATCCGCAACTACTTCGGCTTTGCCCGCGGAATCAGCGGTGCCGATCTGGCCCAGCGGGCTTACCAGCAAGCGTGGGTGTTCGGAACGAACTTCTTGCTTATGCGAGAGGTAGCAGGGCTCAGAAGCGAACCGCCGTGGCACGTGGTGACGACCGCGCACGGCGAGGAGGCGCGTGCTCGTGCCGTCCTCGTTGCAACCGGCGTCAGCTACCGGCGCATCGGCATCGGTGGTTTGGAGGCATTGGCAGGCGCCGGGGTTTTCTATGGTGCATCGGTGTCTGAGGCCCGCGCGCTGGCCGGGGCCGACGTCTTCGTCGTCGGTGGAGGTAACTCCGCCGGGCAGGCCGCCATGCATCTCGCCCGATACGCCCGCGCCGTTACCCTTCTCGTCCGTGGGCCGTCGGTTGCCGAGAGCATGTCCCAGTACTTGAGCGACGAGATTGCGGCGGCAGGGATTCGGGTCCGGCTCCAGACCGAGGTTGTGGACGGCGGCGGCGACGGCCGGCTGCAGCAGATCACGCTCCGCGATCGCAAATCCGGCGAGACGTGGACGGAGCAAGCCGATGCGCTGTTCCTTTTGATCGGGGCCGAGCCGCGCACCACCTGGCTGCCTCCCGAGATTCAGCGTGACAGGTGGGGCTACGTGATCACTGGTCGCGATGTCGCCGCCGACTCAGTGAGCGGCCGCTGGCCGCTGCCGCGTCCGCCGCTGATGCTGGAGACCTGCGTTCCTGGCATCTTCGCCGTCGGCGATGTTCGGCGCGGCTCGGTCAAACGGGTTGGCTCCGCCGTGGGCGAGGGTTCTATCGTGATCAGCCAGGTGCATGAACTCCTCGGGAGTGAGCCGTCCGCCAACGTTCGCCCGACGCGGGCGGCTGCGACCGATGCAGGGCGATGAGACGCGGCGGCTCGGCCTCCCTGTCGCGTTGGCCCTGCCGATTGCGGGCCTCGGCCTGCTGGTCGCTCGGCCGGCATTCGACGTTGCTTGGGAGCATCATCCGGCCCATTTCTGGCTCGTCCTTGCCGCCGGAGCGTTAAGTGCCGTATTGGCCTACGCCACCGGCACGGCTGCTCATCGACGCGGCGACGCCCGGGTCTTCCTGGTTTCGCTCGCCTTTCTTTCTGCTGCGGGCTTCCTCGGGTTGCACGCCCTCGCTACGCCGGGGGTCGTGGTAGCCGGCCCCAATACCGGCTTTACGATCGCTACGCCGATCGGCTTGCTCATCGCCGCCGCATTCGCGGCCGCCTCGAGCATCGACCTGTCACCCGCTCGGGCCCGCGCACTGATGCGCCGGTCGCGGCTGGTGCGAGGCCTCGTCCTCGTTGTGCTCCTCGCATGGGGTATCGCTTCAGTCACCGGTGTTCCACCGCTCGACCATCCCACCCCGCCCGAGCGAGCATCCGGGCCGCTGATCACGCTGTCGGCTGGAGCCTTCGTGCTGTACGCGATCGCGGTGGCACGCTACCTGCGCATCCCGCGGCATCCTGGCTCTGTCCGGCTGCTGGTGGCAATGGTCTCGGCATTCGTCTTACTGGCCGAAGCCGCGATTGCCGTAGCGATAGGCCGCAATTGGCATGCGAGCTGGTGGGAGTGGCACCTCTTGATGCTGGCGGCCTTCGCCCTCGTGGCCACGACCGCCCACAGGCAGTGGTACGAGGAGCGCTTTGCAAGTCTCTACCTGGAGGAGACCGCCAAGGGAACACGTGAGATCAGTATCCTCTTCGCCGACCTGCAGGGTTTCACGAGCTTCTCTGAGGCGCACACTCCACAGGAAGTCACGACGATGCTCAATGAATACTTCACCAGTGCCATCCCGCCGGTGGTGGAGAGATTCGGCGGCCAGGTCGACCGCATCGTTGGCGACGCGTTGATGGCGACCTTCAACATCCGCGGCGATCAACCCGATCACGCGCTGCAGGCGGCACGGGCGGCACTTGCCATCCAGCAGAGCACTGCAGAGGTCGCCCGCGCTCATCCCAACTGGCCACGGTTCCGAGTTGGGGTCAACACCGGCGAGGCAGCCGTCGGTCTCCTCGGTACCGCCGGGGGACGTACGTACACCGCAATCGGTGACGCGGTAAACCTGGCCGCACGGCTGGAGGGCGCAGCGCCCGTTGGAGGCGTGCTCATCGGTGCAGAGACGGCTCGTCGCCTACCGTCTGCCAGCATGGAGGCGATGGGGCGGATCCAAGTGAAAGGCAAGACCGAGCTCGTCGAAACTTACCGGCTGCTCGACGCGTGATGTCGATTAGCACCGACGTCGGCAGGCCTATCCGTGCCCCCGATGTCTCATGACCAGTCGATTTACGTCGGTGTGGTGTCGAGCCTGTCGACCTGAAGCAGTTGGAACCGAGGTGCCGCCAGCATTCGGGTCGTGTGGCAGGTGAGGCGCTGCGGCGGCGCATGGGCGATGCGCATCTGTACCGACCATGACGCACCTGTGGCCGTTGCGAAGACGGCGGCGACATCGGTGCGGTCTACGTGGTAGCGAGTCAGGACGAGATCGTCCACCCCGGTCGATCCTAGCCTCGTACGTAGATGCCATTCGGCAGCCTGGACCGCAAACGGGTAGCTGCCGCGTCCCCGCAGGTGCGCCAAATCGAGCCGACCGAGGAGATACTCCGTTGCGATCGTGGCCCCGTCCTCCGCAGCGACTCGGCCATATGAAATGCCGTGCGGCAGGCAGAGGAGGTTGCCCGCAAAACGGTCGCCACCCAGGTGCGAGCACTCCCAGACCTGCTCCGGGTACGCCGCGGACAGCGCGCGGGCGAGCGGTCGTCCGCGCTCGGCGCAGCATGGGTCGTGCCGCCCGTGCGTGCACACGAGGAACAACGGCTCGCCGCGGTGCTCCAACCCACGGTGCGGATCAGCAGTCGGGTTCCAAACGTCGAGGTCGAGGACGCCGCGAAGATCGGTCAGCATTCCCCCGCTCGCCATGGGCTGTGCCGGATTCGCGTCCACCACGAACACCCTGGGGCGTTGTGCGGTCCTGAGGCCTCGGAACCGCCGGATGAGGAGGACCCGCACGCGACTGGAACGGCTGCGATGCCGCAAGTCGCGTTTCAGGTCCGCCGGCAGCCGAGCGTCACGCAGCGCCTCGACCCCCCACGGTCCGGGCGCCTCTATCAACAAATAGCGGTGAATCTGCGAAGCAGTTCCAGCCATGGGCTCACCGAGCAAGGCACTGCGCACACTGCATCGTGCTGCCGTCAACGCTCGACCTCGAGCAGTCCTTCACGGACGAGGCGGCGGATCAGTACGAGTCGACTCGCCTCATCCAGCCACTCGGCCAGGTCCGAAGGTCTGAGCCGACCGGCCTGCAGAATCGCCTCCAACGGTTCCGCGAGCCACCACGGAATGCGCATCTCCCGATCACCGAGCAGTACCCGCAGCCTGTCAACGCCAGGCCGCAACTCCAAGACGGACCCGGCCCTGCGTCGCACCCAGGAGGAATCCTCGAGCGCAGCGATACCTAGGCGGTCGACGAGTGCGCCTCGCAGAGCGGATCCGCGGCTGGTAGCGAACCGGTCGACCTCGTTCGCGAGCAAAGAGCCAACATCGGCCTCACCCAGTTGGCGGTGGAGGCGCCTCACATGCACGGCGAGGGCCGCGGCGAGGCTGTCGGGGTCACGGTGGTAGCCCGCGGGGAGCGGCTCGTCGAGTGCGGGATCTGCTAGGAGCCGTTGGACGTGACGCTCGAGCACAGCCCGCCAGGTCGTGCGGTTGATGCCGATCGTCACGTGGAGCGAGGCCTCGGCCTGTGTCCTCGCCGAATGCGGCGTGCCTGTCGGGAGGTACAACGAGACGCCAGGCTCCATCCGGATCCGGTTGACACCGTGCCCGTCGTGCACCTCCCAGTCCTTGACTCCATACGTCTGTACGACAAACACGTCATGAGTGTCCGAGTGCAATGCAAAGCCCTGGGACCCGGGGGGAGTGAGATAGGCGTTGGCCTGGCAAGCGTGACCCAGGCTTAGCTCGAGGCCCCGTACCAGATCGGCAATGGGCGGCCAGTAGCGATGCAGTCCCTGCAGCACCAAGCTGGCGCCTGCGTCGAAGAGCGCTAGCACCTTCCGCGCGTCCACCAAGCCGGTGAGCGCAACACCGCCCATCGTCGCCGAGCGCGTGAAGCGCGTCGATGGCAGGACAGATCCATCCTCGACCATCCGCAACGCCGGCGTGCGCAACGCGGTCGAGGTGAGCAGGCGGTCGACGTCGTCAAGGTCGAGCAAACCGGCGAAGTCGCTCGCGCTCGCGTGATGTACGTGAATACGACGCGCCCATACCTTTTCGACGAAGGTCTGTGGGTCGCCCGAGAGTCGGGTCAGTGCATCCAATGATCAGGGCTTCTCGGTCATCGCTAGTTATGCGTCGCGCCCGTCGGCGTCGGTCGTGTCCGTACCGTCGGCGTCGGTCGTGTCCGTACCGTCGGCATCCGTCGTGTCCGTACCGTCGGCGTCGGTGGCGTCGGTACCGTCGGCGTCGGTGGTGTCGGTGGTGTCGGTGCCGTCCGCGTCGGTGGTGTCCGTGCCGTCCGCGTCAGCGGAATCGAGGCCATCGGCGTCTTGGGCCCCTGTGGCCTGGCCCGCGGTACCAACCGTTTCCATTTCGTCGTCGCGCAGCGGGCCGTTGGAGTTCACAGTCATGGTCGACTCCTGTCGAGTTGGCGGCCGGGCGCCACCGTTCCAAGGCCCAACCCTGTCGGCCCGATCTTTCCTACGCAACCCACGGCGGCAGCTCGGCGCTGCCTGGCTCGTGTCAGGCGACCTTCCCGGCAGGTACGCCGCGACGGCGGACATCCACCGTGGCCCGTCGCCGCGCCCCCGCAGCCTGGACGACAAGCTCAGGCGGGCCAGGTTCCTTTACCGGAACATGTGTTACTTTGTTACCGTGGTAACGATCGAGCGAGTGCAGACCGGGCTTCGCATCGAGCGCAACACGCTGAAGGTGCTCAAGGGCCTGGCCGAATACCTCGACGTGTCCCTCGGCAATCTCGTCGAGGGCATCGTCTTGCACGCGTTCGAAGGCAAATCACCCTTCGGGCAGCCCACCCTTACCAAGATTGACCAGCTCAAGGCGGTGTACGGGCTGGTGCTGACCGCTACCGATGCGCACCAATTGAAGGAGCAGCAATGACCGACGTGCCGCGGCGGCTCATCGGCCGCATCCAGGTCGGCCTACCCACGGACGAGGCATTTCGCTTGTTTACGCCACGCGGCGAACAAGATTGGGTGACGGGCTGGAAGCCTCGGTTCCCCGCTCCCGCACTGGACGACACCCAACCGGGCACGGTCTTCGAAACCAATGCCCACGGTCGGACCACCATCTGGCTTGTGCTCGACCGCCAATGGGGCAAGCGCATCTCCTACGCACGCGTAACTCCGGGCGACCAGGCTGGCACCGTAACGATCGTCGTCTCTCCCACCGGCCGCCACAGCGAGGTGGAAGTAACCTACGAGCTGACCGCGCTCACCGGCGCCGCCAGCTCCAGGCTCCGCGAATTCGCCGACAACTACCCCGCTTATCTTCGGTCCTGGCAGGACGCCATCTCGGCACGGCTGCGCGGCTAGTCGTCTCATCCGCGACTTCTCGATAGACCGGCCACATCGGCGCGCCGGGTGGACATCACGAGCAAGGGCTGCCGATCACCGATGCTGTCTCGCGCGGTGACGGTAAACCTGTCGATAGGCCTGCGGCGAGATGCTGGTGGCGCGACCGAAATGCTGGCGCAGGTTGGCCGGCGTGCCAAAGCCGACGTCGCGGGCGATGCGCTCGATCGGCTCGTCGGTGGTTTCCAGAAGCTCCTGGGCCAAGCGCACCCGTTCGGCGATGAGCCATCGCAGCGGACTGGTCCCAGTGGTGGCGGCGAACCTCCGCACGAAGGTGCGCTGCCCTAGCTGTGCGCGGCTGGCGAGATCGGCCACGGTCAGCGGGTGATCGAGGTGCTGGCGCGCCCAATCGAGGACAGGGCCGAGAACGTCGCCGTTGGTGGAGCGGGCGGGCGGTTGCACATACTGCGCCTGGCCACCCTGGCGATGTGGCGGCACGACCATGCGTCGAGCAACGGCGTTGGCGACCGCAGTGCCATGGTCAAGCTCGACGATGTGCAGGCAGAGATCGATGCCGGCGCCGGTCCCTGCCGAGGTGAGGATGTCACCGTCGTCGACATAGAGGACGTAGGGATCGAGCTTCACCGCGGGCCAGCGGCGGGCGAACTCCGGGGCGTAAAGCCAATGGGTGGTGGCCGGCCGTCCATCGAGCAGCCCGGCAGCGGCGAGCAGATAGACCCCCGAACAGATCGATGCGATACGTGCACCGCGCTGGTGGGCCTCTCGCAAAGCCACCAGCAGTGGCTCAGGCGGTGCGAGCTGCACCGGTCGCGCGCAGGCAGACACGAGCACGGTGTCCGCGCTGGTTAGCTCGTCCAGGCCACAGGCGGTCTCCAGGCGCAGCCCAGCGGCTGTGTGGAGCACCCCAGGTTCGCTCGCGCAGAGCCGCATCTCGTACCACGGATCGACGAGGTCGCTGCGGTCCACGCCGAACACCTCGCAGGCCACCGCGAGCTCGAAGATCGGCGCTTGGTCAGTGACGGCAACCGCGACCACATGCCGCCCGCGCCCCATGGCAGAAACCTATCGCACAGTGGCACTCCTGTCACTGGTCGAACGATCTACGCCGAGCAAGGCTCGAATTGTGGCTACGGCGGCTGCGAATCCGGTCAACATGCTTCCGGCCGGCCGCCTTTCGGCGGTGCACGGCGTGGCGCTGTACGTCGGAGCAGTTCTCGGCACGGGCGTCATCGCGCTGCCAGCGCTTGCTGCCCGCGCAGCCGGCCCCGCTTCCCTCTTGGCCTGGCTCGGCCTGGTGCTCGCATCGATCCCGCTGGCAGCCACTTTTGCGGCACTGGGAGCCCGCTATCCCGACGCGGGTGGGGTGTCCACGTACGCGCGGCAGGCATTTGGCCCCCGAGCCGCGGCGGCGGTGGGTTGGTGGTTCTACGCTGCCGTGCCGGCCGGCGCGCCCGCAGCCGCGCTCTTCGCGGGCGGGTATGTCGAGGCAGCATTCGGCGGCGGCCGGATCACGGTCTTCGCCACCGCTGTTGGTTTGTTCGTGGTGGTTGGTGTGGCGAACTACTTCGGGGTACGAGTGTCCGGCCGGCTGCAGCTGGGACTGGCCGCTGTGCTGGCTGCGGCGCTGGTGGTAGCCGCGGTGGCTTCGCTGCCACACGCGCGATGGAGCAACATGCATCCGTTCGCGCCACACGGCTGGCTCGCCATCGGCTCGGCAGCGGCGCTGCTCGTATGGAGCTTCGCCGGCTGGGAGGCGGTCACTCACCTCGCGGCCGAGTTCCGTCATCCCGCTCGGGATCTGCCGTTGGCTACGGGTGCCGCAATCGTGATCGTCGGCGGCCTCTACCTTGCCATCGCGGCCGCCACCATCCTCGTCCTCGGGACGAGCGCGGGGGATTCCGATGCGCCGCTGGCCGAGCTGCTGGCTCGCGGCATAGGTGGACCGGCCCGGTCAGTTGCCGCGATCGTCGCCGTGCTGCTGACACTCGGCGTCATGAACACCTACTACGCCGGCGCGGCGAAGCTGGGTGCGGCGCTCGGGCGAGACGGTGCCCTGCCGGCATGGTTCGCCCAGGGGAGTCAGGCTGGCGCGGTGCCGCGGCGCAGCCTCGCGCTCACCATCGCGTGCGGCGGGGCCGGCCTGATGGTCGCGGTCATGACTGGGGTGGACACCGCCCCGCTCGTCCTCGTTACTACCGGCTCGTTCGTGGCGGTCTACGCTCTCGGCACGGCTGCCGCGATCCGCTTGTTGCCGCGGGGTTCGGGTGGCTGGTGGACGGCATTGCTCGCGTTCATCACTGTGCTGGTGCTGGTCGCGACCACTGGTGTCTACCTCGTCTGGCCGGCGGTCGTGGGTCTGGCGGCCGTGCTCTACGTTCGCGGGAGCCGCGCACGTCGCAGCCGTTCACGTGACGACCCATCTGGGACGCCGCTGAGGCATAACAGAACGAACGCGTGCCCGGTCGTGGAATAGGGTCCAACACTGCGGCCATCCGGTCGAGACATGCACGTGAAACTGCCGGTGTTCTGCCTGTTGTTCTTCCTGGTCGACCGCCTCCGGCGGGGATAGCTTCGGCCCTGATGCAACGCAGAGCATCTCCCGACTGGCATGACCAGCGGAGTTGACGGCGCCTCATCGTGCCTCGGTCGCGCGAAGCGGCTGGGCCGGACAGGTCCCGCGCTCGGGAGCAAGCGATCTTGCGACGACATCCCACATCAGTGCTCGTGCCCGGACCGGGGAGCCCCGGCGAAACCAATGAATAGGAGGGCCTAGGAGTGGCCGTGCGCGGCAGGGGACTCATCTTGCTCACGCTGTGCTTGGCAGCGCTGATCATCAACTTGGACACCACGATCGTGAACGTGGCTCTGCCGTCGCTGGTGCGCCAGATCGGGGCGACCACGACCGATCTGCAGTGGGTGGTGGATGCCTACAACCTAGTGTTCGCCGCGCTGATCTTGGCGGCCGGAAGCCTGTCGGATCGGCTGGGGCGCAAAGGCATGCTGCTGGCCGGCCTGGGGGTATTCGGAGCCTCCAGCCTTGCCGGGTCGTTCGCCACCTCCTCCGGGGGCCTGATCGCGGCGCGGGCAGTGATGGGGCTCGGCGCGGCGATGATGTTTCCGGCCACACTGTCGCTGCTGACCAACGTGTTTACGGCGCGGCGGGAGCGAGCGATGGCGATCGGCCTATGGGGGGCCAGCGCCGGGGTGGGGATCGCGCTAGGCCCGATCGCGGGCGGCTGGCTACTGGATCGGTTTTGGTGGGGGGCCATCTTCGTGGCCATGGTCCCGGTAGCCGCCGTGGTGGCGGTGCTGGTGGCCTGGAGGGTGCCGACGTCACGCGACCCGCGCACGCCGCCGGTCGATTGGCTTGGCTTTGCCCTGTCGACGGCGGGGATGGGCTTCATCGTGTACGGCGTCATCCAGGCGCCCGTCTGGGGCTGGACTGCGCCGGCAACCATCGGCGCGCTCGCAGTCGGCGCTGCGAGCCTGGCGGCTTTGGTCGTCGCAGAGCTCCGCACCGCCACTCCCATGATCGACATGAGCCTCTTCCGTAATCCGCGGTTCACCGCTGCCAGCGGCTCCGTGGCGATCGCGTTCTTCGCTCTGCTGGGATTTATCTTCCTGATGACCCAGTACTTCCAGGTCGTGCGCGGCTACAGCGCACTAGCCACCGGGGTACGGCTGCTGCCGGTTGCCGTGTCGGTCGGGGTTGCGTCTGTGGTGGGGACCCGGTTGGCCGTCCGGATCGGCAACAAGGTCATCGTCTGCGGCGGAATGGTGTTGTTCTCCGCCGCGCTGGCGTGGATCTCGACTGCCTCGCAGGACACGCCCTATTCGATCATCGCTGTCCAGATGGTCTTGCTCGGCCTCGGAATGGGGTTCACCCAGGCGCCGGCCACCGAGGCCATCATGGGCGCCGTCCCCGAGTACAAGGCCGGCATCGCCTCGGCGGTCAACGGCTCGACGAGACTGTTTGGCGGCACGCTCGGCGTAGCGGTGATCGGCAGCGTCGCCGCCTCCCTGTACACGAGCCGGCTCACCGCGCTGCTGCCCCCAGGACTCCCGGATCGGGTCGTCACAGCCGCCGAGGGATCGGTTGGCGGCGCCGCGGCCGCTGCCGAGCAGCTCAGCCGTGCGGGCCTAACCGGCCCCGCGCAGCGGCTCGTCGACGCCGCCGACGCCGCCTTCATGCATAGCCTCACCGGCGCGTGCCTTGTCGCTGCCGGGGTCGCGGCCAGCGGCGCCCTGCTCGTCGCTCTTTGGCTCCCCGCCCGTCCCCGCACTATGCAGGAGCCGGCGCAGCCGGCGCCAGGCCCTGTGCTACAGCCGACCGACGGGTAGGCAAGCGTTCCCGGCATTGCGACGCCGCAGTGCCGGAGCTTCCCGCAGCGGAGCGGGTGTCCGGCGGAGTCTTTGGACCGCATGCTGCGCGGACTGCCCGCCGATCCCAGCTCGAGCGGGCTTCGATTCTCTGTGCAGTGTCGCCACTCGGTTGGTGAAGAACTTGGTGAGGATGGGGATGGGCTGTGGGGCGACGCCGTGTTCCTGGCCGACAACGGTCTGGCGCAGCGCGTGGGGAAGAACCTTGGCGACCCTAACTATCGTCGGCCAGGCCATCCCAGTAACCTGCCGCGAACGAGGCGAACGCGTCCCGAGGTGGTGCTATCGCCACGGTTCTGTCGGTCGATAGCGCTCCAGGGGAGTGCATGGACACTCGCATATATCGGCACTTCTGCATGATGGCGCGGGCGCTCGAGGTCGTGGGGGACCGGTGGTCGCTGCTGATCGTGCGAGATTTGACGCTCGGACCGCAACGCTTCACCGACCTCGCGCGCGGCCTCGCCGAGATCACGCCGGCGACGCTGACCAACCGCCTTCGGCAACTCGAGGCCAGTGGCGTCGTGACCCGGGAGCAAACAGGACGTGGGCGAGAGGTCTGGTACGGGCTGACGGAAGCAGGTAGTGACCTGGGGCCGGTCGTGGAGGCGCTGACACTCTGGGGAGTCGAGCACGCCCTCGAGTCACCTCGCGGGGGAGAGCCGGTGTATCCGATACCGACGATGATCGGAACCAAGGCCTGGTTGGGCCGGCATGCCACCCCGCCTCATCCGGTTACCTGGGTATGGCGCTTTCCCGGAGACAACGCCTACACACTGACCTTTGACGGGGATGTCTGGGCGCTTTCGCGAGGTGGCGCCGAGCATGCCGACGTGATCGTTGATGCGATCCCCGAGGCGTGGGCACGGTTCATCACCACTCCCCGCGCCTCCCGCGAATTCGGGAATGACGTTCGACTTGATGGCTCCTCGAACGCGATCAAGGTGTTCACCAAGGCTTTCAGGGGTGCGCTGAGCGGTCGCTGAGCGGCCCTCTTTACGACGCCGTCGACCACCCGATGGGCAGGATTAGTCGTCGCGGCGAGTTAACCACGCGTGACCCGTCGTCCTGACAAGTCCGAGGACAGCAACTCGGAGACGAGATCCACTGCCACGGTGATGGAACCCGCGCCTGATGAGCCTCGGCCGACTGATCGGCTCGCGCCCGTGGGACGCGGAAAGCCAGCGCCAGATTTTCCCAATCGCGCGAGGGCACGCGGCATTGCCGAGTCCGCCGCGCGATATCGGGTTGATACTATCGCCCAGATAGTAACTCTCCCCGAAAGGTAGCGCGCCGTGTCGGACACAGACTCTCGCGGCGGGATCGAGTTCGCGCGGCTCCTTGCCGGCTTTCGGTTGGAGCGGGGCTTCTCGCAGGAAAGGCTGGCCGATCGATCCGGCATGAGTGTGCGGGCAATTCGGGACCTTGAGCGCGGCCAGGTCGACCGGCCACGTCGATCTTCGATTGCAGTGCTTGTCGATGCTCTGGCGTTGACCGATGCCGAGCGTGCAGCCGTCGAGCAGGCTGTTCTGAACGCGGATCGGCGTGCGGACGAGCGCGGGCAGGCATCGTCGCTGGCTGCGGCGCGTACGATGCCAAGCCAGCTGCCACCGGATATCGAGGACTTCACCGGACGCGATGCGGTGCTGGCGGACCTCAGCTATCGGCTGCGCAGCCGCAGACGTGGTTCCAAGGCTGTCATGATCATGGCAGTCGTGGGCAAGGCGGGGGTCGGCAAGACGACACTGGCGGTCCATGCCGCGCACCAACTGCGGTCGCAGCTCCCGGACGCGCAGCTTTACGTGAACTTGCGTGGTGTCGAGGCGCAGGCTCTGGACCCGGGTGACGTCTTGAGCGGGTTTCTGCGGGCGCTTGGGGTCGAGAGTCGATCCATTCCGGACGATATCGACGAGCGCGCTGGGCTTTACCGATCGCTGATGGCGGATCTTCGTGCGCTGGTTTTGCTCGATAACGCGGCCGATGAGGCACAGGTCCGGCCATTGCTGCCGGCGGGTGCCCGTAATGTCGTGATCGTCACGAGCCGCGGTCGTCTGGCCGGTCTAGCCCCTGCCGAGGTGGCCGACCTCGACGTGTTCCCGCCCGAGCATGCGTTGGAGCTGCTCAGCAAGATTGTTGGCGCCGATCGGCTAGCGCGTGAGCCCGAGGCGGCCACGACGATCGTGGGGACGTGCGGAGGCCTACCGCTTGCACTGCGTATCGTCGGGGCGCGGCTCGCCGGCAAGCCGCATTGGCGCTTGCAGCGATTGGCAGACCGACTCAACGGCGAACACCGGCGGCTCGACGAGCTGGCGGCGGGCGATTTGGAGGTGCGGGCAAGCGTCGCGCTGAGTTACCGCGGCCTGGCTGCGGTGGAGCGGCGCGCATTCCGGCTTCTCGGCCTGCTTGAGGTGCCTGACTTCGCACCCTGGATGCTCTCTGCGCTGCTTGATGTTCCCACCCTCGAGGCGGAAGACATCGCCGAGCGCCTAGCCGACGCTCAGCTGCTCGACGCCGTGAGTGAAGACTCCTTTGGACAGATCCGGTACCGGTTCCACGACCTTCTTCGGCTGTTCGCTCGAGAGCGTCTGGCCGTGGAAGATGCGCCGGCGGCGCGCCGCGCCGCGCTGGAACGCAC
>DATBRJ010000373.1:0-14545 GCA_036560395.1 Actinomycetes bacterium
GCTATATGCGGCGACGTACTCACGGCTCACCCGCGGCTCCTTGCTCGAGACACTGGGTGAGGACTACATCCGTACGGCGCGGGCGAAGGGACTCACCGAGAGAACGGTTGTCTACAAGCACGGCCTCCGCTCGGCTATCACTCCGATCGTCACGCTGTTCGGGCTCGACTTCGGCGCCTTGCTCGGCGGCACGATCATCACCGAGAAGATCTTCGGTCTGCCGGGTGTCGGGCAGTACGCGCTGAACGCCGTGACCAACCAGGACCTGCCCGCCATCATGGGAACTGTGCTGTTCGCCGCGTTCTTCATCGTTGTGATGAACATCGTGGTCGACATTGCCTACGCATTCCTCGATCCCCGCGTCCGCCTGAGCTAGCCCCTTCATGCCTCCCGGGATCGAGGAATGCGCCCCTCACGAGTCGTACGGGCGGCTGGCTGCCGCTGGGCGCGGGGCTATGTCGGGCGTTTAGGGACGGTCGCCGACGACGCCCGCAGCATGCCACCCACCGCCGAGGCCGTAGAACGGTCGCAATTCTGCGGGCTGCAACTGTTCACGTTCAGCGACGAGGGCACCGCGTAACGTGCTGCACGTCTCAGGCGATTAAGGGTTTACCTCGCCGCTGCTGCCAACTCCCCCGAGCTTGGGCGGCGGCGAGGCCGCACGGCGTAGTCCGGACGCGGGTCGAGAGTCAAACCCACACGGAGAATCCCCGCAACCGGTCGGTGGTCCTAAGCCGGCACCGGGAAGCCTGCCGCGACCAGGTAGGCGTTCCGCCCCTCGACGTAGTCGTCACATGCCTGCCGCATCTCCTCCTCGAGGTCGAGCTGGTCGCGTGGGATCGTCGGCGCTCCCTGCCCGGGCCGGCTCGGCCCAAGGAGAATGATCCATCCCCAGCGCCGATGCAGCTCGGTGAGGCGTCTCGCAGCGGCTTCGTATTCGTTGACGAGCGGGTCGAGAATGCTGGTCATGGCGCGCCAGGGGTAGTCCCCTTCAGGCCAGTCATCCCCCCGCCGAATCGACCGCTTCGGTCGGGGATCGGCAACTTGACCACGGATCGTGATGAGAACATCACAGCTCTAACACTGATTTAACGCTGATTCGGAAGAGATGTTGCTGATCTCGTAATAGATCACGAGATCAGCAGATTACTGGTGGGTTACCCCTTGTGCCCTACAACGAGGTGGGCCTACGGTCGGTAGTTGACGCGAACCGTGCGAGCGCAGCGGCGAGCCGCCGGTTTGGGGGGTGGTATGCGAGTCAATTCCGACTGTGACCGGCGAGCCGGTCTTTCAGTCTCGAAGCGAAATCAGCTAAGGCGGGTCATTGCGGCCGTGCCTGTTCGCGTCACACGCGCCGGCCCTCGGGGCCGATAGCGCAAGTTCGTAGCCCGTCGGACGTTCAACAAGAAATAAGGGGGAAACGAATGCGACGGCTTCTATTCCTGATCCTGGGTGTCGCGACCGCTCTAGTATTTGCGGCCTCACCCTCCATGGCCGCCAGCCCGCACTTCAAAAAGGGCGGGGACCCGGTCTGCACATTCTCCGGAACGACGAGCATTCCGGTCAGCTGTACAGGCGTCCTTGCCGGGCTCGGCAATGACGACCTCAACCTGCATCTATCGGTGAGCGGGTTCGCGCTCTACCTCTGCCAGAACCAGGGCGGCAACACCGCACCCGGCCAGAACAGGGTCCTCGCAGGCCCGGCTAGCTCCGACACCGCCATCCCGGCGGACGCCATCAAGAACGGGAACCTGACGTTCACCACCAACCCCGCCACCTTGACCGCCGCAGATACAGTCAGCGGGGCCACAGCCGGCTGTCCGAACCCGAACTGGACCGGGGTGAATCCGGTCCTCACCCTAACGAGCATCACGCTCGACATCTTCCAGCCGGTGACGACGCAAATCTTCCACTGCACCGCGTCCAACCCGAACGGGCTGACCAGCCCCGTCACGCTTACCTGCTAGTAGAGGGAGGCGAAAGCCAGCAGCAGAGGGGGCACGCGAACGTGCCCCCTCTCGCACGTTGGTGAATGGTCGGTCTGATAGCTGCGGCGATCTTCGCGTTAGCCTTCGTCCTCGATCTCATCAACGAAACGATCGGCGACATCACAACTACGACGCTGCTTTTCGCCGGCCTGGCGTGCCTGGCCCTTAACCTGTCAGGAGTAGGTCCTCGGTCTCGCATCTGACACAGAACGCTGACCGAGTGCTAAACCCGCATGGGGAGATCCGCCCGGCTCGGACGATACGGAGTACCTCGCCGCCGACCCTCCCCCCGAGGTGCGGGTCGGCGACGAGGCCCCAGACCGTCGGCCGCGGCCCGAACAGGTACGGTGACGTTCATCATCCGCGCGGGCCGCGACGAGCATTCCCCCTACCACGGAATCGCGGAACCAAACACGACATATGAGGATCTCCCGCGAGCGGTCGGTGATCCTGAGCTGGCTCCAAGCTGACTGCAGCCAATAGGCCCCACGCCGAGAATGCCAGCGTCGCTACAGCAGCAAATTGAGAACCAGCGTCAAGATCACCGAGGCGACGACCGATATGACATCCGCCGTCGCCGGTTGAGGCGGCGGGTTGACGGGCGAGCCCGGCCCAACGCTAAGGACGGCCCGGAGAGCTACCTGAGTCAGGGGAGTCAGGCCTCGAACCACGAACGCATGAAGGGCACCTTCACCCGATAGGTCGGGGTGAAGGTGCCCTTCATGCGAAAAGGAGGGGCGGGGGTTAGCGGGCGACCTCGCCGCTGATGAACTGCTCGACAAGGTCGCGGGCGACATCGTCGTTGTACTGCTTAGGCGGCGACTTCATGAAGTAGGACGCTGCGGAGAGAATCGGGCCGCCGATGCCGCGGTCCTTGGCGATCTTCGCGGCGCGTACGGCGTCGATGATGATGCCCGCCGAGTTCGGCGAGTCCCAGACTTCGAGCTTGTACTCGAGGTTCAGCGGTACGTCGCCGAAGGCGCGCCCCTCGAGCCGTACATAAGCCCACTTCCGGTCGTCCAGCCACTGCACATAGTCGCTTGGCCCGATGTGGACATTTCGGTTGCCGAGATCGGCGTGGATGTTGCTGGTGACCGCCTGGGTCTTGGAGATCTTCTTGGACTCCAAGCGCTCCCGCTCGAGCATGTTCTTGAAGTCCATGTTGCCGCCGACGTTGAGCTGGTAGGTCCGTAGCAGCTCTACACCGCGGTCCTCGAGGAGCTTGGCCAGTACCCGGTGCGTGATCGTGGCGCCGACCTGCGACTTGATGTCGTCGCCGATGATCGGAACACCTGCTTCCTCGAACCTCGCCGCCCACTCAGGGTCGGAGGCGATGAAGACCGGCAGCGCGTTGACGAACGCGACACACGCGTCGATCGCGGCCTGGGCGTAGAACCTGTCAGCCTCCTCTGAGCCCACGGGCAGGTATGAGACGAGGACGTCAGCCCGGGCTTCCCTCAGGGCCTCCACGACGTCCACGGCCGTTTCATCGGATTCCTCGATCGTCTGCAGGTAGTACTTGCCGAGACCGTCGAGCGTGGGGCCGCGCTGCACGATCACGCCGAGCGGCGGCACGTCGGCAATCTTGATGGTGTTGTTCTCGCTGGAGCCGATTGCCTCCGATAGGTCGCGACCGACCTTCTTCGCGTCGACGTCGAACGCTGCGACGAATTCAATGTCTCGCACGTGGTACGGACCGAACTGCACGTGCATGAGACCGGGCACGCGGTCGGCGGGGTCGGCGTCCTTGTAGTACTCGACGCCCTGAACCAACGACGCGGCGCAGTTGCCGACGCCGACGATGGCTACGCGAACCGAACCCATTCCGGCTGCTCCTGTTTCTACGAGGGGGACCCGGGCACGTCGCCCGGAATCTCTTGGGGGGTTTGGTGTACGGGGCGGGCGGCGGCGCTAGCCCGCTCGGAGTCGATCAGCTCGTTGAGCCAGCGAACCTCGCGTTCGACTGATTCGAGGCCGTGCTTCTGCAGTTCGAGGGTGTAGCCGTCGAGCCGCTCCCTGGTCCGGGTTATCGATGCGCGGACATGGTCCAGCCGCTCCTCGAGCCGGCGCCGGCGCCCCTCGAGGATGCGCAGCCGTACTTCAGCCTCGGTCTTGGCGAAGAACGCGAAGTGCACCCCGAAATGATCGTCGTCCTCCCACACCTGCGGACCTGACTCACTCAGCAACTCCTGAAAATGGTCCTTGCCGTCCGCGGTTATCCGGTAGACGATCTTGGCTCGCTTTCCGGACAGCGCGGGCGCCCCGGCGTCTGCCGGACCGTCTTCGACGATCCAGCCGCGTGTGAGCATGTCCTTCAAGCACGGGTAGAGCGATCCGTAGGAGAACGCGCGGAAGGCGCCGAGCAAGGCATTGAGCCGCTTACGCAGCTCGTAGCCGTGCATCGGTGACTCCTGGAGCAGGCCGAGCACGGCGAGCTCGAGCACGCCGGCGCGCTTGCCCATCTGCTTCTCCTGAACTTTCGCGGGTCAGGTGTACGGTTCCTAGGCGCTAGGCACGCCTGTACACAAAGATCGGCATCGACCAGAGCAGATCGCGGACGTGGGAACCGGCGGTCGTGACCTGTCTGACCGATGTATCGGACCGATACATCGAAACGATACGCAGTCAGGTCTGTCTTGGTCAAGTAGCGGCAGCGTAGAGGTGATCCGTCGACTACCCGCTGGTAAGCGGTGGGTGTTGGCGCGCGCGGCCATCCATTCGTGATTCGTGTCACACGAGCGGGCCGGCAGACCACTGCCGGCTAAGCGTCAGCACTGCGCTCGGAGGCGGCGAGACCTTCAGGTGTCAGACCGCGGATCCGGGCTCGGACGGCGAATACGTGCTTCGAGACGACTCGTTCGCGCGCGCCAGGACCGCGTACTCTGGCACGCATGTGGTCTCAGCGTGGTCACGTCGACTACTCGCTTCAACGGCGAGCGACGCTGACTGCGCTGTTCCAGGGCGGCACGACGACGACCGATGTTTGCGATGCCGATCCCTACCTGCTGCGTGCCGCAAAGCATCACGGCGAGCCCACAGAGCGCGACTGCCCGGTGTGCCGCAAGGAGCAGTTGACGCACGTGACCTACGTCTTCGGCGATGAGCTCGGGCCATACTCGGGCCGGATCAGAGCGACACAGGAGCTCGAGCCGATGGCGCGGGAGTACGGCGAGTTCCGCGTCTACGTTGTGGAGGTCTGCCAGGCTTGTAGCTGGAACCATTTGGTGTCCTCCTACGTCTTGGGCGACGGAGTTCCACGTACGCCGGCTCGACGACGCCGCCGCGCCGCCGAGGAGTAGCCGTATGACTGAACATCGCCGACCTTCTTCCCCACCCGAGCGCCGCCTTCCCGACTACCGACCGGTAGAACCTCCGGGAGGCGGCGGACAGTATCGCGCGCAGTCGGGTTTAGCGGAGGCGGAGAAGGGCGGCGGCGGCGAGGCCCGCGACAAGGTTGGTGCCCGAGCCGGCGTGCCGATGGCCCGGCACAGCCGCGATGATGGGGGTCACACCAAGCTTGAGGTCGCCGCGCGACCGTCAACCAAGGACTCCTACGGGCCGGCAACGACTTATGGCCCAGGTGCGGCACCTGCGCCGTTGCCCGAGCCGCCGAAGCGGCGTAACCGCACGCCTGTGGCCACCGCTGGGCCAGTTGGCGTGCTCCCGCCGGGCGCGCCGGCAGGATCTGTCGGCCCAGGCGGCCCGGGCGGCCCAGGCCGTGGTGGACCGGGGGGCGGCGGCGGCTCGGGCGGCGGATCGGGTGGCCGCGGGCCCGGGGGTCGCCCGCCGCAGGGCGGGCGAATGGCCGCACAGCCGCCGAAGCGGCGATTGATCGACTACCCGCGGGCCGGCAAGTCGGGACTCATGCGATTGGTCCCATCGTGGAAACTCGTTACCGCACTCGCGACAGCCTTTGTCATGTCGCTGATGCTGGCCTTCGTCGTGATGTACCAGCGGACGACGCTTCCGGACGTCAACTCTGTTCTCGACCGTCAGGCGACCATCGTCTATATGGCGAACGGCAGGGAGTTGGCGCGGCTCGGTCCGACCAACCGGGTCGAGATCTCCATCGCGAAGATGCCGACTCATCTGCAGAACGCCGTCCTCGCCGCCGAGAACCGCACGTTCTATACGGACAAGGGCTTTTCCCCTCGCGGGATTACTCGCGCGTTCATCAATAACCTCACCGGCGGCAACACGCAGGGTGGATCAACCATAACCCAGCAGTACGCCAAGATGGCCTTCACCGACTCAGACAGGACATTCTCGCGCAAGATCAATGAGCTGTTCATGTCGATGAAGCTTGAGCAGAGATACACCAAGCAGCAGATTCTCGAGGACTATCTCAACGCTGTTTATCTCGGGCGAGGAGCCTATGGCGTCGAGGCCGCGGCAAACGTCTATTTCCACAAGACCGCGGAGAAGCTGACAGTCGCACAGAGCGCAGTGATCGCGGCGCTGCTTAGGTCACCGGAGGGTCTCTACTCTCCGGACAAGAGCAAGGAGAGCCTCGCACGCCTGCAGACACGGTGGCGATATGTGCTCGACGGCATGGTCGACATGGGTGCTCTCAGCAAGAGCGCAGCGGCCAAAGCCAAGTTCCCGAAGATCCTCGAGTACGAGCTCCGCAATCGCTACGCGGGAACGAAGGGCTACCTGCTCAGTGCCGCGGAGGCAGAGGTAAAGGCGGCGCTGGAAAAGTCCGGCGACCCAGACCCGGATCAGACCATCAAGACCGGTGGGCTACGCATCCACCTGACGATCAATCCGACGCTGCAGAAGTACGCCGAGGAGGCTGTTGCCGAGGAGTGGCCCAAGGAAGGTACGACATCAAAGGATCACCTTGGCTTGGTTGCCGTCCAGCCAGGCACCGGTCGAATCCTCGCCATGTACGGCGGCAAGGACTACATCAAGAAGCCATTTAACGACGCCACCCAGGCTCGGGTGGCGCCCGGGTCGACCTTCAAGATCTTTGCCTTGGCTGCGGCGATGCGCGCGGGTTGGTCGCTGGAAAGGAACTACTTCTACGGCAATAGCCCGCTCGAGATCAAGAACGAGAAGCCGGTTAGCAATCAGGGCGACGAGGACTGGGGCGATCACGTCAGCCTGCTGCGGGGCGCCGAGAACTCCATCAACACCGTCTTTGTCGACATGATGTACCGCAAGGACAAAGAAGACGGCATCAAGCCCTCGAAGGTCATCGAAGCCGCCATCGACGCGGGCATTCCAAAGGACACCCCAGACTTGCTGCCGAACGTCCGGGTGCCGCTTGGTATCGCGGTTCCCACGGTCAAAGACATGGCGGGCGCGTACGCCACGTTTGCCGCAGGTGGAATTCGAGCTACTCCGCACATCGTCGAGAAAGCGTTCTATGGCAATGGTGCGCCGATCGATATGCATCGGCCGGAACCCAAACAGGGCGTTTTCACCGACCAAGAGGTGGCAAATCTCGACTACGCGCTGACCCAGGTCGTCCAGAATGGTACCGGTCGCCGCGCGCAAGCGCTCGGCCGGCCCGTTGCCGGAAAGACCGGAAACAACCAAAGCAAGTCGGTTTGGTTCGCCGGATATACGCCTAACCAGCTCGCTGCCGCGGTCGGCATCTGGCGGGGTAACGGGAAGGTCGATCTCAATGGATTCGGCGGATATGACACCCCGGAGGGTGGCCGTTTCCCGACCCTCATCTGGACTGCATTCATGAAGAAAGCCCTCGAAGGGAAGGAAGTCACGCAGTTTCCGCCCTACCAGGACTTTGACCAGGCTCCGTATCCGTGGCTCAGCCAGCCGCAGCCGCCGACCTTCCCTCCAGCCACTCCACCGACGATCACCACTCCGCCAGGCGGTGGCGGTGGTGGCGGTGGCGGTGGTGGCGGTCAGAACTGTCCGCCGAATTGCGGCCAGACCACCCCGCCGCCGACGCTCAATTAAGGTGCCGCCCAGCCGTTAACCACGCCATAATCCCTCAGCCGGTCGAGATCTGGACCGGCGAGCTTCCCCTCTGAGGGTGCTTGTGTAGACAGCCTGAGGTCAGCCAGTCACGGGCAGGCGGTACCGTCGACCGCGGACCCGCCCACACAGGACCGGGATGAAGCCAACCGACGGCGGCGAGGATCACGTGCCGGTTGACCAGGAGATCGTCGCGCCGACTATCGACGACCCGATCGCCCGGCAGGCAAGCGGCGCGATCGGTGGACCGCTAGGCCGTCATGCTCGGATCGGCGCGAACTGGTGGACGCCGCTACGGGTCGCGTTGGCCGTCGTCATCGTCGTCGGCGCACTTGGCATCGCACGGGATTCGTACTGCCGCGCTTCCAACTGGACGGCGCCGAACAAGGTCGTTTATGCGCACGCGTGCTACAGCGACATACCGCACATGTACCGGCTGCGCGGTTTCGCGCAGCGGGCGATCCCGTACATCGACAAGGGCAGCTGGGAGCAGCTCGAGTATCCGGTCCTGACCGGTGCGATCATGACCTTCAGTGCGCTGGCGACCCGTGCGACCAGTGTCGGCTCGATCGATGACGAGGCCGGACGGTTCTACGACATCAATGCCTGGCTGATGGTCATCGCAGCAGCCGTCGCGATCTGGGCGACGGTGCGAACCGCTGGGCGAAGACCGTGGGACGGAGTGATGGCCGCGTCCGCGCCGGTCATCGCGCTCGCGGGGACGATCAACTGGGATCTCGCAGCGGTCGGGCTGCTGGCCGTCGGCATGCTCGCGTGGTCGCGCCGCGAGCCGGGCCTCGCCGGTATCTTCATCGGGCTCGCCACCGCGACCAAGCTCTATCCCGTTCTGGTGCTCGGTCCGCTTTTCATCCTCTGCCTGCGCGCCGGGCGGCTGCGTGAGTACAGATCAGCGTTGCTCGGGGCGATCGTCTCCTGGGCCATCGTCAACGTTCCGGTCATGGTTGTGGCCTTCGACGGTTGGCAGCACTTCTACCTCTTCAGCAAGGACCGTGGCGCCGACCTCGGCAGCATCTGGCTGATCTTCAGTCAGGCCGGCTGGCAGCTTGACGTCGACACGCTGAACAAGATCTGGATCGCGACGCTGGTCATCCTGTGTGTCGGGATTGCCTGGCTGGGGCTGGCAGCGCCGCGGCGGCCCCGCTTCGCCGCCCTTGCCTTCCTGGTCGTGGCGGCTTTTGCGCTCACCATCAAGGTGTATTCACCGCAGTACGCGATTTGGCTGGTTCCGCTGGCGGTCCTGGCCCGGCCCCGGTGGCGCGACTTTCTTATCTGGCAGGCCTGCGAGGTCATCTACTACTTCGGGGTGTTTCTCTACCTGCTCGACGGCGTGGCAGACGGGCGCGGGCTCAAGGAGCACTTCTACTGGATCGCGATCCTGATCCATCTCCTCGGCACGCTCTACTTCGCGACCATGGTGATCCGCGACATCATGCGGCCTGAGTACGATCCGGTGCGCGCTGACGGCTCCGACGACCCGTCGGGCGGCGTTCTCGATCGGGCGCCCGACCACGTCAGCCTTGTCAGTCGCCCCCGGAGCACCTCGGTGGTGTAAGGATGCCCGCCACACCTGGTCATGATCTCTAGTTCTGGTGGGAGTGTGCAGCGGACTGGGCTGACTCACCAAATCTCGAGATCAGGCATTTTCGCGGCGAAGATCAGCGGGGACAGCCCGTTACCAGACGCCGCCGACGTGGCGGAGCGGCACTAGGCGAGCTGAATGCGGTCGAAGTGGGTGGTCGTCATGCGGACGTCGGCCGGGAGTTCGTCGCCTGGCACAGGCGGCGGGACGTCTGCGGGCAGCCAGAGCAAGCTGACCTGCATGTGCGGCGGCTCGGCGAACCACCGCTGCTTGCCCTGCCAGGTGAACGGCGACAAGTTGCGATTCATCGACGCAAGCCCGGCTGCGGCCACGACCTTCGCCCGGCGGACGGCACCGATCACTGCCTTCGGTGCCTCCATGCCGATGCCGTGGCTGGTCCCTCCGCTGAGGACGAGCAGATGGCCGTCTGAGGGCGCTTCGCGCTGCCGGTAGCCGTACCGGTCGCCCTTCGCCATCCGCATCACGTCGAGCACGGTTCCCCGCGCCTCGAAGAACGACCGATCACCAAGCCACAGCTGCGTGCCGACGCGTGCCCTGAACGTTACTTCGGGAAACCGCGAGGACAGTCGCGCAATCTCGGCAGCGGTCAGGTGGCTGACGTACACCGTTGCGAGCGGCAACGCACCGGCCTGCAAGGTGTCCACCCATTGGGCCACCTCACGGACGGGGTCGGTGCCGGGGAACCTGTCGATGGGCAGGTGCATCGCCCAGCCCTCGATCCGGACCCGGTCCACCAGGCGCGCGATTTCGCCGAGGTCGGTGTAGGCGATTCCGTGCCGCCGCAGTGACGTCAGGCACTCGAGCACCACCCGTGCACCGCGCAGGCCTTCCAGTCCCTCGAGGGAGGCGACGGTGCGTACCACAGCGGGCGGGGTGGCGATGTCGGACGGCTCACCGGGATACCAGGGGGTAAGGACCAGGATGCTGGAGAAATCTCCCACCCTGGTCACGTCGGCCACTTCGGTGAGGGTGCCGACCGCGATGGTGTCAGCGCCGAGCTGGGCGGCCTCGGTCGCGAGCCTCGCGTTGCCGAAGCCATAGCCGTTGCCTTTGGCTACCGGTACGAGAGCTGGATACTCGGCCGCGGTGGACTTCATGTGCGCACGCCACGCGGCGGCATCGACGTGGAGGGTCAACATCGGCTATCGGACCGCCATGTAGGCCTCGAACGCCTTGTAGAGCAGCTTGTTCAGCGGCAGGTCCCACTCACCGATGTATTCCACCGCCTGACCGCCGGTGCCCAGTTTGAACTGGATGAGCCCGAAGAGGTGGTCGCTCTCGTCGAGGGTGTCGCTGATTCCCCGCATGTCATAGACATCGGCGCCGGCGGCGTAGGCATCCTTGAGCATCTGCCACTGGATCGCGTTGCTCGGGCGTACCTCGCGTTTGTGGTTCGTGGAGGCGCCATAGGAATACCAGACGTGGTCGCCGACGCGTACCCACAGCGTCGCGGCCAGCGTCTCGCCTTCGTGCTTGGCGAGATAGAGCCGGATCCGGTCCGGAGCCTCGGCGGCGAGGGCGGAGTACATCTTCTCGAAGTACGCCAGCGGCCGGCCCGTAAAGCGGTCCCGCTCTGAGGTGAGGCGATAGAGCTCGTGAAAGATCGGCAGGTCCCGGCCGTCGCCCAGGGTTATCTGCACCCCACTCCGCTCGGCCTTGCGCACGTTGCGCCGCCATAGCTGGTTGAAGCCGGCGAAGATGCCGTCGAGATCCTGGCCGGTGAGCGGGACCTGGAAGACGTACCGCGGCTGACCAGGAGAGAAGCCGGTCTCGTCCGGTGGTGCGTGCCAACCCATCGCGCTGAGCTGTTCGCGGACCTGGGCGCCAAGCGGGTCGCGGCCGTCGGCGGGGAGATCGGGCAGCCTTTTCGCTGCCTTCGTCGCGATCGCATCCTTGATTGTCTCCGCCCGCCAGACCCGATCCGTGACCGGCGGCCCAAGCTTGATCCCGAACGCGTTCCGACCTTTCATGTAGTCGACCAGCGGATCGAGCCACTGACGAAGATCGCCGTCCGACCAGTCGATGGCTGGACCCTCGGGCAGGTAAGCCAGGTAGCGCTTGAGCCTGGGCACCTTTCGATACAGGACCAGCCCCGCACCCCTGATCTGGTCGAACTCGTCCACCCAGCCCAGGCTCTCGCTGGCCCACTCGCTCTTGACCTGTGCCCAGGCCGGGCACTGCAAGAAGCTGACCGAAGGGCGGGTGGCGATGAACGCCAAGTGCTCCTGCCGACTGATCGGGCGAAGCCGAAGGGACATGCGTGCTGCTCCGGAGGTCGTCGTAAATGCCGTCCTGAGGCTACTCACCTCCGGACGTCTGCACAGCCTTGGCCGTTGCAAAGAGGGGTTCGGCACGAAGGGCACCCTCACGCCATAGGTTCGACTGAAGGTGCCCTTCGTAACTGGCGGGTTGGCACCTGGCAACGGGACGTTTGCACGCGATCGGCCACTAGGGCCACGTCATCAGCAGCGCTCCCGTGCTGCAGCGCGGCCGGCGATCACGTGGCGTGCTTGAGGAGATAGCCCATGTCGGCGACGTGACCGTCGGCGCCACCCGGCGTCTCCACGACCACCGGTGTGCCCGCGTCGGAGACGACCGCGGCGATGAGCTCGGGATCGATTTCCCCATCGGTGAGGTTGGCATGCCGGTCGCGGCCCGAGTCGAATGGGTCGCGTGAGTTGTTGGCATGGACGAGATCGATGCGCCCGGTGATCGCCTTTACCCTGCCGACGATGCCGTGCAGGTCCTCGCCGCCGGCGTGCGCATGACATGTGTCGAGCACGAAGCCGACGTCGTGACCGCCGATCGCGTCCCACAGCCGCGCGATCGCATCCAGCCGCCTAGCCATCGCGTTGTCGCCGCCTGCAGTGTTTTCGATGAAGACCGGGCAGCGCATCTCTACCCGTTCGATGGCCTTGCGCCAGTTGTCGAAGCCGATCTGCGCGTCAGCTTTCTTGAGTACGTGACCGGCATGGACGATCAGCGCTCTGGCGCCGATCTCTGCGGCTGCATCGACGTGCTGCTGGAGCAGCTTGCGGCTCGGAATGCGAATCCGGTTGTTGGTGGTCGCGACGTTGATCAGATAAGGAGCGTGGACGTACAGATCAATCCCGGCCGTCTCAGCGTCGGCGCGCAGCTTAGACGCGCCACCCTCGTAGGTGATCACCGGTCCCTTGTAGCCCTGCGGATCGCCGAGGAAGAACTGCGACAGGTCGGCTTCGCGGATGCGCGCCTCCGCGATCGGGTCGGCCTGCTCCACGTGAGCTCCGATACGCATGGCCCTGAGCCTACGACCGGCCGCCGACACTTCCCTGGCGGCTGCGGGCATCCCGCGGACAGGCCGCGCGGGTTTGGGCGTTGGGGGCGGCCGGGTTGGTGGCGTCCCGGCTCGTGGCGTCGGATGAGGGTGCGCTAGGCACCAACCCGGCAGAGACGAAGGGCACCTTCAGTCGAACCTGTCAGCTCCCAAAAGGACACCTTGGAGTCATATCTAGTAACTGTCGGCTCGGTCGCCAGAGTGGTGGTCATGGCAGAGAGGCGTTTATTAGACCAGCAGCCACGAACCCCAGCCCGGTTACCGCGAGCAGCACTACCCCCCATCGGATACCAGGCCCCTTCGGCACGTGGCCACCCTCCGCGATCACCACCCAATGGATGTTCCGCGGATCATAGCCAACTTGCACGGTGTCGCCCTTTCGGCAACTGAACAGGCAGGTGACCTGGCAGCGACCCACCGTCAGTCGCGACTGAACACGGTCACTGCCAACTTTGTAATGCACGACTGCATAGACATCCCACCGAGGCAGTCCATCAGCGGCGTCGGACACCGCCCCCTCATCGACGTCATCAATCACCGCACTGGTGAGGACTGCCCTATCCGCGAAGCTGGATGGACGAAAAAAGAGCCAACCCGACAGCGCCAACAGCAGAACGCCAACGGCCAACGGTATGACCACCGCGCGCTGACCGAACCGAGCCAACCATCCCTTTGGCAGCCGAAATGGCTCCGCAGCCGCAGGCATGTCCAAAGTGTGGCGGTTGCTGGGCCGATCGGACAGGAGGAGTCGCGGGCATCGGCCGTCCGGGACCGCCGCCGCCTAGCCGCCGCCGGTATAAACGAGATAGCCGTTGCCTTGTTCGAAGGTCATTCCGATCGGCTCGAACCTCTCGCGGAAGGTATCCCGTACGTCATTACTGTCGAAGGTGAAGATTCGACGGCCATCGCTACACGCCATCGCCTCATGAACAGAAGCGTCCTTGGTCTGGTACGGGCGGGGTGATGGGCAACCAACGTCAGTAGCGATCTTGCTGATGTCAGGTGGGATACTGTCACCCCCGCAGGCCACGAGCAACACCACCAACGATGCGATCAACAGGGCACCACTCCGTAACACGACTGACCTCCCGTTCGCCGCGTTACCGCGAGCTGACTCCGCACCCTGAGCTGGATCGACTCGGGGTCGCGCCATCGGTCGGCCCACTGGTCGAGGCGCGCGAGTAGGTCGGCATGTGCGGCGTTCCGCTTGTCGGTGCTCGTGTCCTCGGGCCATTGCAGCTCGATAGTTACGCTCGCTGACTCCACAGTCGCCCCTCATATGGTCCCGACCCCACAGCTTGATTACCAGTGCCCTTCATGCGGGCAGGGCAGGGCGGGGCGGGCAGGCCGGGCGGGGCGGGTAGGCCGGCGGGGTTGGGCCGGGGGGCAGGGTTGGGCCGGGGGAGTTAGACGAAGCCGCCGTGGGCCATGCCGAAGCCCCAGCCCGCGAAGGCCGCACCGATGAAGATTACGTTGATGAACCGCTCGGCAGTGGTCTCCGAGATCAACTGCGCATAGAAGCCGATCACCGTGCCGGCCATGCCCACCCAGGAGCCGATCACATGCAGGTCCTGGTCGAACGCGCACAAGATCGCGATCGCTCCCAGGATCACGGTGAGGCTGGTCATGGTGTTAGCCAGCGGATGTCGGCGGCCATCGGTGTTGAGTGTGAGA
>DATBRJ010000374.1:0-1767 GCA_036560395.1 Actinomycetes bacterium
GGGCGGACACCTCCCAGAGCCGCTCGATGCCGTTGGCGCGGGTGAAGAGCGACTGGTCGCCGACCATCGCGTCGATGATGAGCCGTTCGTACCCTTCCAGCTCGTGCTGGTTGCTGAACGAGTCGGCGTACCGGAACGTCATGGTCGCCTCGCCGAGGCGCATGGTAGCGCCGGGCTCCTTGGCCAGGAAGTGGGCCGCGATCTAGCCCGGATCGTCGAAGTCGATCACCAGCTGCGTCCTTGGTGCGTCGGCGGAATTCGTCGTCTGTCAGGGCGGACCTGGCCGAGCCGATGATCCGGTACCTGTCCGGCAGCGGGCCCGCCTTTGCCAAGTGGAAGAGCCCAGGTAGTAGCTTGCGTCGGGCGAGGTCCCCGGTGGCGCCGAACAGGATGATCACCTGGTCATCGGGGGGCGTAATCTTCTCACGCCGCTCCGCGCGCCGCGGCGTGGCGGTCCTGGTGCCCGAGCCGCCTGGTCCGTCTCGTACGCCCATGATGTCCCCAAGCACTCTGGTCAAAGCCTAGGTATTGGCTGGGCCGAGGCGGCCGGCATATCCAGACCTGTCAATGACGCGCCGGGCTGCGGTCGTCGCCGTGCGGTCAGGGCTGGTCGACGAGGTGCTCGGCCACGAACCAGACCTGCAACTCGTGTCGGCGTAGCACTTCGCTGGTAAGCAGGTCGTTGGTGCCGGCGTCGCCGCTACGCGCAGTACCGTCGATCGCGTCACGAACCTTGGCGATAACGATCTCATGCGCCTCGAGTAGCCGGGACAACATGGCGGCAACCTCTTCCACGCCATTGGGTGGCCGCGGAACCGTGGTGATCTCCGCGACGTGGCGCGGGTCGCCGACGGCCACGCCGCCCAAGGTTTGAACCCGCTCGGCAATGAGATCGATGATTGCGAGCTGTTCCTCGGCGTGCTTGTCCAGCAGCAGGTGGAGCTGGTAGAAGGTCAGCCCACGCATCAGCCAATGGTGCTTCTTGTAGAGGCCGTAGAGGATCTGGCTGTCGGCGAGAATCCGGTTGAGAGCTTGACAGGATTGGGCGCGCACGTCGTGGCCCAAGGCGATCGGCAGCAACCGCAGGGTCCCGAAGTCCTGGATCTCGACGCCCAACTCGTGCAGCATCGGCTGACTGCGCCCACCGTTGCCGTCAAACAGGTGCTGGTAGCGCTCCCGCACCTTCACCGCCTCGGCCGACGACGCGCGTGCTTGTCGTGTTCTGCCCGCCATGGTCATCTTCCTTCTCGCCGCATCCGTGCTCCGTGGGTGCTCGACCGGCGCACGCCCCTCAGCGATCCACGGTGCCACCTCCGAGAGGCGCGGTCGCGGAGTTCGGCGAAACCCGTGGCCGTAAGTCCCGGGAGTGCTGGATTCAGCTACATCTGAGGAATGCCGCCGTGAACATGAAGGGGTCACGCGGTGTCGGTGGCCGCCGCGTTCGTGTTGTCGGGAACGGGGGTCAACGAGGACGCGCCCGATCGGGAGGGAGAGGCGACGTGACAACGAGAATCGACGCTCGGGCGGCACGAAGGCCCTACTCGGCGTGGCCGCGGATTCCACTGCGGACGGCGGGTTTCGCGATGGCGACCGTCGCCATGTTTGTGGTCGTGGCGTGCGGCGCCGGTCAGAAAACGGCGACCAGTGAGGACGTGCCGGCGATTCCCGGCGCGGACGCGGCGGCCGGACCGATCGTCCTGCGGGATCTGCTGATCCCGTTCCAGGAGCAGGGTTATCCGCCGGGCAGCGACGTGCCACTGGTGGTCC
>DATBRJ010000375.1:0-2107 GCA_036560395.1 Actinomycetes bacterium
AAGGAGGTTGGTACCTGTGGTGACGGCATACATCCTGATCCAGACCGAGGTCGGCAAGGCGGCCCAGGTCGCCAAGGACATCGTCGAGATCACGGGTGTGCAGCAGGCCGAGGACGTGACCGGCCCCTACGACGTGATCGTCCGCGCCGAGGCCCGCAACATCGATGAGCTGGGCAAGCTGGTGGTCGCGCGCGTGCAGGCGGTCGACGGCATCACGCGGACGCTCACCTGTCCGGTGGTGCACCTGTAGAGCTGCTCGACGAGAGCTGCTCGACCACCTTCTGGTGTACGCCGACAGCCACAGCGACAGCGACACGGGTGGATCGCGGCGCCGACGAGGCGGAGGTGAGGCCTACGGGTGGACGCTGCCCGACGATCAGGCACTATGCTGACCAAGTCCCTATGGATGCTTCGGCGAGATCCCGGTTGGGTTCTGCGAACCGGTGCGGTCACGGCGATGCCGACGGTGCGGGCGGACGAGGAGCGCGGGTGGACAAGGCGCGGGCGCGAGCCCTGTTGGACCAGGAGCGTCGCCGACTCGATAAGTTGGGTTGGGCAGTGTCTCGCGACCACGACGACGCGGTCGCCGTGTCCAGCCCGGAGGACCCGGTGGACGGCGCCGACCGCCGGCTCGCCGAGGAGACCAGCCAGGCCCTTGGCGAGCGGCTGCGTGACCGGTGGGGGGCCCTGGAGCGGGCGGAGGCTCGTCTGGCGGCGGGCACCTACGGTGCCTCGGTGCTTAGCGGTCGGCCCATTCCGGACGAGCGGCTGGAGGCGTTCCCGCTGGCCGAGCTGACCGTCGACGAGGCGGCCGCGAGGCCCGAAACCTAGGCGGGAGGCGCGAACCGGAGTCGAGGATCGGCTCATCCCGCGATCCCTTCCGGGTGTTCGAGGACCCGGCAGCGCAAGTCGATGGGCTCGTCGAGGACAACGAGGGTAGCGATGACGAGCCGGGTCCAGAGGCCAACATCGGCGCGCCAAGTGGCGTCCGCGACCGGCGGGGCGCCAGGACCAGGGACACACCTTGATAGCCGTCATGCCGGCGGCGGGGGAGTACCGCGGCATGAGCGGTCATCAGGGTTTAGAGGAACCACACGTCAGCGACCTGCTCCAGCCGACCACTGGGCCTGGCTAGAAGCCAGTGTTCGAAGCTCTTCCCCTGAGCGCCCGAGCCGACGGGCGCCGACAGGTAACCGCGGCCGTATGCCGTGGGCCGCATCGGGGCCGCGGATCAGCGGAACCTGAGGGACAGCAAGGGACAGCAGGAGACAACAAACGTAGAGGTCAGCGACTGTTTCGCAGCCATTCACCTAGGATGCGAACGCGCTGGAGTGCGCTTTCACTGCGATGATCCCTGCGGTGGCCGCGGTCGGGTCTGACCCGTTCTTTCACTGGCTTCGTGCCTTGGCTGTGATCGGCTCACCGACGTGGTCGTCGCCTACCAGGCCGAATGCCAGCTTTCCGGGGAGATCGTCGCGGTTGCCAGCCTGGAGGATCGAGCGCGCGGCGAGGGATGACGTTGAGGTTGCGCTACGCGCTGGTGCACATGATCGAAGAGACCGCCCGCCATTGCGGCCATCTCGACCTGCTCCGCGAGTCACTCGACGGCCAGACCGGCGAGTAGTCCAGCCCCCGAGCCGTTGGTCGGTGACATTCGTCCAAGACAACTGCCACCGTGGCGGGGTACGGTCCGGTCATGAGACCAAACGCTAACCGCAGGCTGGTCATGGCCGCCCTCGATGCGGGCGCGGTGCGATGAGCGGGGTGATCGAGGCGGTCGGGCTCCGCAAGGTCTTCGACGACCACGTCGCCGTGGAGGGGCTCGACCTACGGGTCGAGGCCGGCGAGGTGTTCGGGCTCCTCGGCCCCAACGGCGCGGGCAAGACGACCACCATCCGCATGCTGTCGACGCTGCTCGCGCCGAGCGCCGGCGCGGCGCGCGTCTGCGGCTTCGACGTCTCGACGTACCCGAGCGAGGTCCGCCGGCGGATCGGCTACGTGATGCAGACGGTCGCCTACCGCGGGCTGCTGACCGGGCGGGAGTGCGTGGAGATCGAGGCGTCGCTCTACCACGTGCCGCGGCGCGAGGTCCGGCGGCGGGCGGAGG
>DATBRJ010000376.1:0-5079 GCA_036560395.1 Actinomycetes bacterium
CACGATGGGCGACAAGCACAGAACTGCCACACCACCGGCCACCGCGGACCACCGGCGTATCGCGTCCCGTCGGACGACGCTCACCGCATAACGGTATGGCGGGCAATCTCGACTTCCGTCCCTACTTGGCACCTTCTCGACCGATTCGTAAGCTTCACCACCCGGGCCGGGGCACGTCACCTGTCCTATCCGGGGTCGCCGAGGAGAAGGATGGCGTTCCGGTGCCAGGCCGACCGTTCCGTCGCCCGCGTGCGCTAGCGTCCGTCAACGTGGCTGATCCGGCGCATGATCTTCGCGATGCAGTGCGTGCCGGCTTGCAGTCCGCAGCCGATCCGGTGAAGGCGCCGCACATGCGCGCGTACATGAAATCGGCGATGCCCTTCTACGGCGTGCCCGCGCCCGGCCAGAAGGCGCTGTTCAAGATGGTATTTGCCGATCATCCACTGCAAGATCGAGTGACCTGGCTGCGCGCCGCTGAGTTGCTGTGGCGGACCGCAACTCACCGCGAGGAGCGCTATGCCGCCATCGCCCTGACCGGCTATCGCGCCTATGCGCCTTACCAACGCGTCGACCTTGTCACCGGGCTCTACGCCGAGCTTGTGTCGACCGGGGCGTGGTGGGACTACGTCGATGAGATCGCGATCCGGCGGATTGGTCCGCTCCTGCGCGCCGAGCCCGCGGCAGTGAAGCCGATCATGCGGGTATGGGCCACCGACAGCCACCTGTGGAAGCGACGTACCGCGATCATTTGCCAGATCGGCCACAAGGAGGCCGCCGACCGCGACCTGCTCAGCTTCGCCGTCGACGCCAACACCGACGGCCAGGACTTCTTCATCCGCAAGGCCATCGGATGGGCCCTGCGCGAGCTGGCGAAGCGCGACCCGGCCTGGGTGCGGTCGTTCGTCGCCGATCGCCGCGCCGTGCTGTCCGGCCTCTCCCAACGCGAAGCCCTCAAGAACGTCGGTCCTCAACCACCTGGTGTCCCGTCAACGAGGACTTGACGGATGCCGGAGGACCGCTGGATGCATGGCAAGGCGGCAGCGAGCCCTCGTAGCAGCGCTACGTGGGCGAGCGAGAACGCGGCCAGTGTGTACGTGCGGGGTCCCGTGAAACGTGCAGCACCGCGGAACGTTTCCGTGGGGTGCGCACCAGCGGGACCGGACAGACGCAAAAAACTTCGTTAGCGGGACGCTAGCTCCGCAACTCGGCTCCGGTACGGCGGGCCGCCTCGGCCACCGCGGCATCGCGAGCAGCGGTCGTCTCCTCGACCGTGAGAGTGCGGTCCGTTGCCCGGAATCGCAGCGCGAACGCGAGTGAGCGGCGACCCGGCCCGATCTGGCTGCCCGTGTAAACGTCGAAGAGCCTGATGGACTCGAGGAGCTCGCCGGCGCCATCCCGCAGTGCCGCCGCCACCTCTCCGGCCGGTACAGAATCCGCCACCACCAAGGCGACATCCTGGGTCGCGACCGGGTAGGTGGAGATCGGTTTCGCCACCGGCACCGGCTCCGCCTCCGGCTCGAACGCATCGAGTTCGAGCTCCATTGCGCAGCTGCGGGCAGGCAGGTCGAACGCCGCGATCACGCCTGGATGCAGCTCGCCCGCGTGGCCGACAACGCGATCGTCGACGACAAGCGCCGCACAGCGACCCGGGTGCCAGGGCGCATGGGCGTCGGCGCGTACCTCGAGGTCGACCCCGGCCTCGGCCGCGACGAGCCGCGCCGCCTGAATCGCGTCGGCCCAGGTAGCGGGTCGACCCTCGCCCCACCAGCCCGCCAGCTCCCACTGGCCGGTCAGCACGACCCCGACTCGCCACGGCTGCCGAGGGAGCGCGGCGTCCAGTTCCTCCTGCTGTTCGGGCGTCGGGGGCCGGGCCACACTGAGCAACGGCGCTGGATCGCCCTCCTTGTCGGTGGGCCGGAATACCAGCCCGGTCTCGAAGAGGGCGAGGTCGGCGAATCCGCGGCTGATGTTGCGACGGGCGGTGGCGAGCAGCCCGGGAAGGAGGGTCGTTTGCAGCAATGGCTGCTCTTTCGACAACGGGTTGAGCAGGCGAAGCGCCTGCCGCCGTGGATCCGACTCGTCCAACCCAAGCGCGTCCAGCTCGTCCGGCCCGATGAACGGGAACACGAGCACCTCGACGTAGCCCGCCCCGGCGAGCACCCGGCCGATCCGCCGGCGCAGCCGCTGCCTGGGCAGCAAGCCGCGACCGGCAGGCGCCATCGGCAGGACCGTCGACACTGTGTCGTAGCCCTCGAGCCTGATGACCTCTTCGTCGAGGTCAGCGGGGCCTGTCAGGTCCGGCCGCCAGCTCGGTGGAGTCACCCGGAGCAGCACATCTGATTCTGAGGATCCCGGGACGGTCGCACCCGGCGCACTACGCGTCCCGACAGAAGCTGCCTTGGCCGCCGACGTGGCATCGATCTCGACCGCGCACCCGATGCCGGTGAGGAAGGCGACGACCCGTTCGGCGGGTATGTCGTGGCCGGCCACCCGACCGGCTCGGGATGCCGGGACCGTGATTGTGACCAGCTCCCGCGGCAGGTTGACCTCGCTTGCGGGTCCTGACACGCCGCCGCCGAGCTCGACGAGCAACTGGGCCGCCCGGGCGACCGCGACGGGCGGCAACTCAGGGTCCACACCGCGCTCGAAACGGCGGGATGCCTCGCTGGACAGGCCGTGCCGGCGACCCTCCTTGGCGATCCCCAGCGCGTCGAAATGCGCCCCCTCGATGACCAGGTCGGTCGAGCCGGAGTCGATCTCGGTATGCAGGCCGCCCATCGTTCCGGCGAGGGAGATCGGCCCTGACGAGTCGGTGATGAGGATGTCGTCCGGATGCAGGTCCCGCACAACATGGTCCAGCGTCTCCAGCCGCTCGCCCGGTCGAGCCCGGCGGACGACGATCTGGCCAGTCAGCCGTGACCGATCGAAGGCGTGCAGCGGCTGGCCGTACTCCAGCGTCAGATAGTTCGTGACATCGACCGCGAGAGAGACCGACCGCATGCCGCACAGGTGCAGCCGGTGGCGCAGCCAGAGCGGGCTCGGCTGCTTGGGGTCGAAGCCGGAGACCGGGCGGAGGACAAAACGGTCACACGCGGTGGGATCCTCGATCGCTGCGTCGTAAGGCTCCGCTGGTCCGTTTGCGGCCGACAGGTCGACCAGGGCAGCGGGGTCTCGGAATGCGACCCCATAGGCGATGGCCGCTTCGCGCGCGACGCCGCGCACCGAGAGGCAATAGCCGCGATCCGGCGTGACCGCGATGTCGAGCACGTCCTCGCGGACGCCGAGAAGGTCGATCGCATCCGCGCCGATGTGAAGGCCAGGTGACGCGTCGGCGCCCAACCCGGACGGTCCGTTTAGCACGATGATCCCGCTGTGATCATCGCCGAGCCCGAGCTCGCGCTCGGAGCAGATCATCCCGTCAGATATGTGGCCGTATGCCTTGCGGGCGGCGATCGCGAACGGTCCAGGCAGGATCGCACCGGGGAGGGCAACCACGACGTGGTCGCCAACGCCGAAATTGGTCGCGCCACAGATGATGCCGCGGGTGCCGCCGTGCCCCTGGCCGACATCGACCCGGCAAAAACGGATCGGCCTTTTCAGGCCGGTCAGCTCCTCGATCTCCCGGACGAGGCCGACGACGATCGGCCCGGAGATGTCGATGCCGACCTGGTCGACTGTCTCGACCTCCAGGCCGGCGCGGATGAGCCGCTCGGCGACGTCGCGTCCTGACTCCGCGGCAGGGAGGTCGGCGTACTCACGCAGCCAAGACAGCGGAACCCGCATCAGATCTCCATGCCGAACGCGGTGGTGAAGCGGACATCGCCCTCGAACATGTCACGCATGTCCTCAACGCCGTGCCGGAACATCAGTGCACGCTCGAGGCCCATACCGAACGCGAAGCCGGAGTAACGGTCGGGATCGATGCCGCAGGCAACGAGTACCCGCGGGTTGACCATGCCGCAGCCACCCCACTCGATCCAGCCCTCGGACGAACACGTGCGGCATGGCGGTGCACCGGGCTCGACCGAGGCACCACGGCAGACGAAGCATTGGATATCGAGCTCGGCTGACGGCTCGGTGAACGGGAAGTAGGACGGGCGCAGCCGGGTCGTCAGGCCGGCGCCGAACATGGAGGACGCGAAGTGGTCAAGCGTGCCCTTCAGGTGGGCCATCGTGATGCCCTCATCGACGGCGAGGCCCTCGACCTGGTGGAAGACGGGTGAGTGCGTCGCGTCCATCTCATCGGTGCGGAACGTCCGGCCCGGGCAGATGACATAGATCGGCAGGTCGCGGGTCAGCATGGCTCGGGCCTGGACGGGCGAAGTGTGCGTGCGGAGCACCCGGTTGGTGCCCTCGGGTGCGACGAAGAACGTGTCCATCATCGTCCGGGCGGGATGCCCGTCGGGCATGTTGAGCGCGTCGAAGTTGTACCACTCGGCCTCGAGCTCAGGACCCTCGGCGATCTCCCAGCCCATTGCGATGAAGATGTCGCCGACTCGCTCCTGGATCGTGGTCAGTGGATGCCTCGCCCCCCTGCGCTCCCGGTCGGTCGGCAGGGTGACGTCGACGGCCTCGTCGACCAGGACCCGTGCGTTGCGGGCTGCCTCCAGCTCGGCCTGGCGAGCCGCCAATGCGTCGGCGACGTGCTTGCGCGCGCCGCCGACACGCTTGCCGGCATCCGCCCTGGCCGCCGGGGGCAGGGCACCGATTTCACGGTTCGCCAGGGCAAGCGGCGACCGGTCGCCCGCATGCGCGATCTTGACATCCTTGAGGGCATCCAGGCTCCTGGCGGCCGCAATCGCAGCGAGCGCGTCCTCGCGCATCCGGGTGACTTCGTCAGGATGGAGCATGGAGACTTCAACGGGGTCGTAAGTCTTATTAGGTGCCGACATATGGGTGGTCCAGGGTTTGGCAACCGTACGGGCTACTGGCTTGCGCGATCCTGGCCGAGTCTAATGTCGTGGCTGCGTCGCGATCACCCGAAGGTGCGGCGGCCGCCTCCGCGCCGTCCCGCGGGCGAACGGCGTCTCTGACATTCTGCGATCGGCGCGACGACGGGAGGGATCATGGCTGAGGAGC
>DATBRJ010000377.1:0-5367 GCA_036560395.1 Actinomycetes bacterium
CCTCGCCCGCCGCCGGGCACAACGGCCAGCCGACGAGTACACGACGCCCACGAAGGTGGAGTGGTCGGAGTTCGAGGAGCACTTCGACCGCCGCAAGGTCGAACTCGGATCGTGCGGCCGCCCCTACGGCACGCCCTGCCAGCACGAGCATGCCTGCGTCCGATGCCCGCTGCTGCACGTCGATCCGAAGATGCTGCCGCGTCTGGTCGAACTGGAACGGGATCTGCGTGACCGGCGCCGCCGCGCCGAGCACGAAGGCTGGACCGGTGAGATCGAGGGCATCGACCTGACCCTGCGGCTACTCGCCGAGAAGAAGGCCGCCGCCGAACGCGCGGGCCGCACCCGACCCGCCGCAGCCCTGCTGGGCATGCCCGCGACCCGGCGGGCGGCAAGCCGTCGGCGTCAGACACCGGCCGGCACCGCCAGCGACAGCACCTTGACCAGCGAGTCCATCGCCCCGGGAACCAGTGGCTCGGCGTCGTGCGAGTCGGCGCTACCACTGCCGGCGGCCCGCGCCGCCCGTGACGAGCTGGTTAATGAAGGTCGAACGGTCAGCCGGGACGCGCTCGCCCGCAGGATGCGCCGCAAGGGCCACTCCATCCGTAACAACCGCGGGTCGGAGCTGCTGGCCGCACTGCGCCAGGAGGCGCCGTCGGTGAACGGTCGCCGTCCCACCGCAGCGGTGTGACCCGCGAGCCCGACCGTACCGCCAAGGACCTGGAGGAGACGCACGTGGACGAGGCCGCACTTCCCGGCGCTGCGACGCGGCTACCGCATCCGGCGCACTGCCCGCCCTGGTGCGCCGAGTGCCGCCACTACGACACCGACCCGCCCGGCGCGCTGCTGCACCGGGGACCGGCCGAAACCGTAAGCGTGTACGACGAAGGATGCGCGCTGGTCGAGGCGCACGTGCGGGCCGCCTTCTGGGACAAGGCACCCGCCAGGATGGGCACCGATCCCGCTGACCTGGAACGGCCCTACGTCGAGGTCAGCGTCCCCGCCGACGGCGACCGTGCCGACCGCGCCGGAGCAGCGCGACAGCGACGACGAAGACTGACACCAGCAGGGCTGCCCTGGGAACGGACCAGAAGGGCCGCCCGTGCGGTGGCTGCGATTGCGGCGCCGCCGGTCCAGGCGACCGGCGGCGCCGCTTCGTTGCCTCTGCTGCGGAGGCGCCGGTTGGTTGTCCGACGCGGCGGCGGTGAGTAGCCGTTGCGCGGTGCGCTCGGCGATGCCGAGGCGGCGGGCCAGCTCTACCCCGAGGCCGCGCCGGTTCCGGCCAGCCGCCCGTGCCTCGGCCAGCAGCTCGGTGGCGGCCTGGAGGCGGGGGTCGTCGGCGTAGCGGTGCGGTTTGCGTGGGCCGGTGGTTCCCGGGGTGCGGCCGGTGGACTGCCGGCCGGTGCGGGCGTCCGCGACGGCCCACACCGTGCGCCGGAACCACTTGCGGCGGATCCGCCCGTCCGGTAGCTCCTCGGTGCGGTCGGGCCGGTCGTAGAGCGGGTCGGGCAGGTTGCGGTACAAGCCGTAGCCGAGAATCCGCGCCGCCAACTGCAAGATCGACGCGATCATCAGGCGTTACGCCGCCCCCAGGCGGTGACCATGCCGACCGACAGCCAGCGTGATGCCGGGTCCCGCACGAACGCCGCCGCCCGTTTCGCGTCGTCCGGTGCGAGGAGGCCGGCGGCGATCAGGCGGGGACCGACCTCACGCAGCGACAGGTCGTTGAAGGCGGACTCCTCGCTGCCGCCATGCACGAGTCGATAGGTGAGCTCCGCGTCGACCTGGCGCAGGCCGGCCGCCGTCAGCGCCTCGGGAAGCGCCAGGCCAAACTCGGGGTCTGCCCCGACGGCGCGGAGCCCGCTCGCCATGGCCTGCGCCACGCGGGTCATCGCCGATCCGTGCTGCGGCGGATGGACGACCCTCTCCCACACCTGAGCGTCAGCGCCGCCGAACACGACATCCTCCACCACCAGCACCCCGTTCGGACGCAGCGCCTTCACCAGCCGCGCGACGACCTCGTGCCGGGCCGGCAGGTGCTCCAGGACCGCCCGCGCGTGCACCAGGTCGAACGCCTCCGGCTCGATGGGATCGCTCGTCACGTCATGCCGCACGACCTCGACGTTGAGACCGGAAAGTTCCTCGAGGAACCGGATGTCGATGTCCGTGACCACCACGCGGCCGGTCGCCTCGACCGCGGCGGCGAGCCAGCGGGCGATGCTTCCGCCGCCGCCGCCGATCTCCAGGCACTGCCAGCCCGCTCCAACGCCGGTGGCAGCCAGGTGCCGGACAGTGATCTGGTCGAACTGCGCCGCAAGACCGGCCAGGCGGGCGTGCTCCTGCTCCCATCCCTGGTTGTAGATGTAGCTGTCGCCCGTTGCGTCCATGGCCGCCACTCTGGCTCCGTTCCGCCGTCCGCCGCAACTCATCGAATCAGCACAGACCCGGTGGCGGGCCGTCAACGCACCCCACCTCGTCGCGCCGGTCCGTGCCGGCGCGGTATTCAAGAACGGCAAGCTCATCGAACGACCCGACGAATCAGAGGGTGGTGATCAGCAAGTCGCGTGACACGCCGATCCACAGGTCTTGACTATTCGCCCTGGGTCGGCCCATTGGGATCAAAACAAGACACGACATCACCCGGACAGGCTCTCTGCGAAGAAAACGGGGGAAATCCGAGATCGCGGATCATGAACACAGTGAGCCCTCAACGCCACCATCGGCGCGGCGCGCTACGGTGGAGCCGGCCGTTCACGCCGGCCGGACTCCGAGCCGCACCGCGCGCCCACGCCGCGCACCGCTGGCGACGAGGACAAGGGTCTTATCTGGACCACGACGACGACCGATCAACCATTGCGCGGCAGGTCCCGGATGATTGGCTATGACGGACGAGCTGGGCTCCAGCGGGACGGCCATTGCTGGCCCACCGTGGGGCTGACCTGATGCGCTTAGGTAACGGTAGGTAAGCGCCCTCGTCGATGCGGCTGCTGCGCGGTGGCGCACGCTCATGCCGAATTGAGTGCGGTCAGTGTGTTTGGGTCTCCCAGACCGGCTGCTGGGGCTCGTCGTTGTGCACGATGATGTCGACGTGATCGGCCGGGCGGACCGTAGCGAAGTAGAACTGTTGGGAGGGGATGTAACGCTCGCGCCAGCGCCGTTCGACTTCGGCCCGAGATAGCACCCGGCGCTCTCGGATCACGGCACGATCCACGGTCTTCTCGAGCGCGGTCGACACGAAGATGCGCAGATCCCACCGATCAATCAGTTCCGGGCGCATGAGGAAGACGCCGTCGAAGACCAGCACGGCGTCGGCGGGGGCAGTCGTGACCGGCGGGGACAACGCAGTATCCGCTATGCGGTCGTAGACCGCGTGTTGGAAGCGTCGATCTCCGCCCGGGCCGAGCGGATCGAGCAGAACCCGGTTCAGCGCGTCGTATTCGTGGGTGTCGAAGTAGCAGCCTTCGGCCGAGTACTCGCCGCGCGGATAGCGCTGTGCCCGGGGGAAGAGGAAATCGTCGATCGTCACGCGGATGACGTCGCGGCCCTGTGTGCGCAAGACGACGGCCAGCTCGTCGGCGAGGGTGGTCTTGCCGGCGGCGGGCGGTCCGTCGATGGCAACCCGCGTCGGGTGTGCGACTGTGACGGACCCGACTGCCTCAGCCAGGCGGCCGAGCATCTCGTCGCGGGTGCCTTGGTCCATGTCCTGCCCCGTCCTAGTCTCGCGAAGGTCGCCGTGTCGGGCCGACCTTATGCGCGCCAGCCTTTTCGCGCCTGCCAATGCCCGAGTGAGCGAGATTGCCGCATGCGAAAGTGGCTGCGGTCGCGGCGCAAACGGACTGTCATGCCGGCGCTGGTCGGTCGGTATAGCGTGACCGGTCATGCCGCGTAGGGGCGCATGCTCATCTGCCGCCCCGAGAGCGTAACCGCAAGCCATTCTGCCGAGAACAGTGATGTTCGGGACCCGTAAGATGTGGCCAGTGGGGTGGGAGGCACTCGGGCAGTGGGGTGAAGACGTCGCTGGCATCGAACCGCTCGCTGGCGGAGTCGCCAACGACGTGTGGAGCGTGCGCGTCAACGGGCACCTCGCGGTCGGTCGTCTCGGTGCTAGGAGCAACGCTGATCTCGCGTGGGAGACCGAGCTCCTCCAACACCTCGACCGTGAAGGTCTGACCGTGCCGGTGCCGATCCCGACTGCGGACGGCCGGCTGTTCGCCGACGGTCTGGTGGTGATGACCTATCTGGATGGCGGACCGCCCGAGACGCAGGCCGACTGGCGTCGCGTGGCCGGCACGCTCCGCGAGCTGCATCGGTTGACGCAGGGCTGGCCGCAGCGGCCAGGCTGGCGATCGTCGACCGATCTCCTGCACGCCGAGACCGGGACGAAGATCGACCTCGGCGCGATGCCCCCTGAGGGCGTTGCTCGATGCCGAGCAGCGTGGGCGCGGCTCACCGGAAGTCAGACATGCGTCGTCCACGGCGACCCCAACAACCCTGGCAACGTCCGCATGACCGCGAATCAGGTCGCGCTGATCGACTGGGACGAGTCGCACGTCGACGTCCCCGACCTCGACCTCGTGCTGCCCGACAACGCCGCCGGCCTCGACGTCGGCGCGCACGACATCGCCGCGCAAGCGTCGGCCGCATGGGAAGCCGCCGTCTGCTGGGACGACGAGTACGCAGTCAAGCGGCTCGCCGAAGTTCGAGCGGTCTGAGAACGCGTTCGAGGAGTGGGTTATTGGCGGTCGAGTGCGCACATCTGCCGCGACGAGCGCGGCCACGCTGATCTGCCGCTGGTCAGGCGCTCGCTTGGTAAGCCCGCAGCGCAGTCATGCCGATGAGCGCGCACGGCGACCCCCGCTATTCTCGTACGGCAGACGAGGCCGGCAGTCTATTCAGGAGTGTTCGCGCCAACTCGACAACGATTGCGGATCGATGAGCTCGGTCGGCAAGCGCCGCAACCACTGCGATCTCCGCCACTCGGGCTTCGAGGTCCATCTGTTCGCATAAGGCGAGTCTGTCGGCAGTGCGCTGCTTTTCCATGATCCTCAGGACAACTGTGCCGTTCCAGGTGCGGGCCGGGTCCTTCATGGCATCGCACCCCCTCGTGGACCGCGGTCAGAATGTAGCGATCGGGTTGACCGGGCTGCCGGACGTACCGGCCAAGCGGACCGGCGCGACGGCGAGGTGGAAGTCCCACTGGCCGAGCTCGGCAGCCGTCGTCGCGCACACCTCCAAGTCGCAGTTGTCGAGCAGCCACAGACCCATCGCGACGAGGCTTACGGCGTGAACCGGCATCAACACGTCTTCGTACCCCGACGGCTGAACGTCCTGGGGGGTGTCAGCGCCGATCAGCGCGACCTGCCGTTCATG
>DATBRJ010000378.1:0-15104 GCA_036560395.1 Actinomycetes bacterium
GCACCGGCCCGGCGAGCACCGATGATCTTCATCTGGATGCCGCCGATGGGTCCGACCTTGCCCGAGTCGTCGATCGTTCCAGTGCCCGCGACGAATTTGCCTCCGGTGAGCTCGCCTGGCGTCAGCTTGTCGTAGATCCCAAGGGCAAACATCAGCCCAGCGCTCGGGCCGCCCACATTGTCCAGCTGGATCTCGACGGTGAACGGCCAGGAGTAACCCACGTCTGGAACGATGCCGACCTGGGCAACCGACGGATCGTCTTCCGCCGCCCGGGTCCCGACAGATACGTCCTCGCTCTTGCCCGCTCGTGTGATCGTGAGAGTGACGTGGTCACCTGGCTTGTGTTTGCGAATCTGCGCGCGTACCTGCTCGGGTGAGCTCACCGCCACACCGTCGACTGCGGTTATCTGGTCGCCTGCGTGGATCTTGCCTTTGGCCGGCGAATCGGCGGCGACCTCGGCGACGAGGACCGTCCGCTTGGTGGGCTTCACGCCGAGTTTCAGCAAGGCGGCGGCGGTCGCGTGCTCCTGCGATAGCTCCATCTCCTCGGCATTCTGCTGCTCGATCTCGTCGGGGCTCTGGTTGTCGGGATAAACGGTCTCGCGCGGCACGACCGCCACCGTGTCATCCAGCCAGCCGCGCAGCGCCTCAAGCAGGCCAAGCTTCTTGTCCGCACTCGTCACCGCGACCGTTGTCAGATTCAGGTGCCCACCGGCCGGATGGGTCTGCCGCCCACTGATCGTGATCAGCTGCTTCCCCTCAGAGCTGCCGAGGGTGTCGGTCGTCGGGCCGGGGCCCAACTCGGCGTACGGGACCGGCAGCAGAGCCGCGACGGCCACCAGCAAAACAAACAGAACACTGGAGACGACAATCGTCACCGATCGACGGGACATATCCCGACTCTATGTGACTGGCGGTTCAACGCCGGCCGCCCGCGAGTGACGGCCGAGCCTGGCCATCTGCCCTTCTCCGCCGAGAAATCGATCAAGCCGTCGCGATCACGCCGAGCCGACCCATTCATCAGTGCCGTCGGCGAACAGTTGATGCTTCCAGATCGGAACCGTCACCTTGAGCTCGTCGATCAATCGGTGGCAGGCAGCGAAGGCCTCAGCCCGGTGCGGGCACCCGACGCCGACAACCACGGCAAGATCGCCGACAACGAGGTCTCCGACGCGGTGGACGGCCGCCAGTGCCCGCACCGGATAATCGGCGGCGACCTTTTCTGCGGCTGCCCGCAGCTGGTCGATCGCTGCGGGATGGGCCGAGTATTCCAGGCCGGTGACCAACCTCCCCCCATCATGATCGCGAACCGTTCCGACGAAGAGGGCAACCCCGCCCGCAGCCGGATCGGAGACGGCAGCGAGCACCTCATCAACTGACAGGGGCGCATCCCTGATCGCCAGCAGGCGAATGACGGCTCTCTCGGCCTCCGGTGTCATCGCAGATCCGCTCCTCAGGAGACGCAGGCGCCGCAGCCCGCCGTACCTGGGAACCTACCGTCGTCGTGGCGCCAACTTCAGGGGGCTCGGCGCTTCCTTGCCCGCCGGACAACAGCCGCCGTACCGAGGATTGCCACCGTCGCACCTGCCGCGCCGATCGTCGCGTCGCGGCGGCCGAGCCGCCGAGCACCGACGGCATGCCTGCCTTCGGTCTCGGCGAGTAGTGCCTCGAACGCAGTGAGGTTGTCGTACAGCGGTCGCCAGCCTGCGGCCCGAAGCCGAGTCGACCGGACGACCCACGGATAGGTGACGTACGCGAGATCGTTTGCGGCGGCGGGGATGACGCCGAGCCGATGCAGCCGAGCCGCGGTACCGAAGGCGACCAACGCCGGCAGCTCTATCCGGCGCAGTCCTGACAGTCGCTCCACCTCGTCCTGCTCCAGCCAGCCGTCGCATCCCACTGCGACCGATCCCTCGACGGCCCCGAGTGCTGCGAATTCGAGCGCGGACACGAGATCGTCGATATGGCAGAACTGCCAAGCGGGGCGGGATTCGCGTACGACGAGAAGCCTCGGCGCCTCGAAGTGCCGGGTGAGGAAGGTGTCGACGTTGGGGCCTACCACCAAGGCCGGCCGCACCACGGTGACCGACAGTCCCGGATAGGTGCGCGGTGCACGCTCGGCCAGCCGCTCGATCTCCAGCAGATCGCCGATGAGCGATCCTTCAGCGGTGGCGCGCAGTGGCCCATCCTCGTCCAGCGGCACCGGATTGTCCGGCAACGCCCCGTACACCATGGCGCTCGTCCACAAGACCACGCGCTTGACGCCCGCCGCGGCGGCCGCGGTAAGGACGGTCTGGGTGCCACGCACGTTCAGCGCGGTGCGAGCACGGTTGTCGGTGTCGACGCTCATGTCCACCGCAAGATGAACCACGGTGTCAACGCCGCCGAAACGGTCGGCGATCACGGGATCGCGGACGTCGAGCACGCGCCACGACACCCCGCCGACATCTCCACGGTGATCGTCGATCGCGACGACCTTGCGCACGGACTCGTGCGCGGCCAGCTTCGCCGCGAGCGGCCGGCCCGGCTCCGTGGCCGCACCCGTCACGGCCACGGTCAGCGCTGCCCGGCGACGCCCCCGCCCGGGGGCAGCCGCCGTCGCCGGCTTGGTTGAGTCCCGTACCAATGCCACCCTCCGTCCGAGGGCCGGCCCGCAAATCCGCGTGGGCCTTCCTCGAGGTCGTTACGCCCACGGCGGACAGCAGGAACCCTTGGGTCAGGACAGTAGTCGTTACCGTGGAGTGCATTGCGTTCCTTGCCTGCGGTCCTGGTGGCGAGCGGGCGCCGTGGACGTCCCAGAGGAGCCATCGTGAACGATCTTCCGCGCGATCCGGATCGCGAGCCAGACGAGCCGGAGCGCGACAACGACCCCGATCAGATGGGGTCCGCACAGAACCCGATGGCCGCCATGTTCGCAATGGACCCCACCCAGCTCGGCGCGGTCTTCCAGCACCTCGGCCGGATGCTGGCCAGCGGCGACAGCGGACCGGTCAACTGGGACTTCGCCCGCGATATGGCGCGGCAGACTGTGTCAGCAGCAGGCGACACCTCGGTGTCTGATACGGAGAAACGCGCGGTTGCCGACGCAGTGCAGCTCGCCGACCATTGGCTCGACGGAGTAACCACGATTCCGTCAGGCGTCAAGACGGCGACCGCCTGGAGCCGAGCGGAGTGGGTCGAGGAGACACTGCCCGTCTGGCGCGCCCTTGTCGAGCCGGTCGCGGGCCGCGTCGTCGCCACCATGGACGAAATGGTGCCAACGGAAATGCGCCAGATGGCCGGACCGCTGCTCGGCGTGATCCGGCAGATGGGCGGCGCGATGTTCGGCGGCCAGGTCGGCCAGGCCATCGGTGAGCTCGCCGGTGAGGTGGTTGGATCCACCGACATCGGGCTACCGCTCGGACCATCGGGTACGGCCGCCCTGCTGCCGGCAAACGTCGTCGCCTTCGGTGCGGGCCTCGGCATTCCCGACGACCAGATCCGGCTCTACCTCGCCTTGCGGGAAGCGGCGCACCACCGGTTGTTCTCCCACGTGCCATGGCTAAAAGCCCACCTCCTGGGAGCGGTCGAGGCCTACTCCCGTGGCATCCGGGTGGACACCAGCCGGCTCGAGGAGGCCGTCGGGCACATCGACCCGTCGGACCCGGCCGCGCTGCAGGAGGCGCTCTCTGGTGGGATGTTCGAGATCGAGCAAACGCCCGCGCAAGCGGCTGCCCTTACCCGACTCGAGACAACGTTGGCTTTGGTCGAGGGCTGGGTGGACGAGGTCGTCAGCGCTGCGGCCCAGCCGCATCTCCCCTCTGGCATCGCGCTGCGCGAGACAGTACGGCGGCGTCGGGCTGCGGGCGGTCCGGCCGAGCAAACATTCGCGACCCTCGTCGGGCTCGAGCTGCGGCCGCGGAGGCTGCGCGAAGCGGCCGCGCTGTGGCACATGATCGGCACCGAGCGTGGGATCGGCCCACGAGACAGCGTGTGGGGACACCCCGATCTCATGGCGACCGCGGACGACCTCGACGACCCGGCCGATTACGTACGCCGCGTCGGCGCTGAGTTCACGCTGCCGGAGCTGGGAGGCGACGCGGAGACCCCCGGGGACGACGAGTCGCAATCCTGACCGGCCGACATCCTGGCTCCACCAAGGCGTCTGGGCAGTCCACGACGGCACGCTTTGGCATACGCGTCGTGATCACCGGCATCCTCGCCGTTAGCGTCTTGCTAGTCGGCTTCGTCCGACAGGTCGAGATGCGCGGTGGCGGCGACACCGTCGAGATAACCGCGAGCGCGCTCGGTCCTGGGGTAACCCTCGAGCAGACTCCAGAAGTCCTGGCCGTGTCCCGGCACGAGCAAGTGAGCTAGCTCGTGCAGCAGCACGTAGTCGACGACGTACTCAGGCATCCCGCGCAGCCGACTCGACAGCCGGATGGTACGGTCCGCCGGCGTACACGACCCCCACCGGTGCCGCTGGTTGGCGACCCAGCGAACCGCTGTCGGCCGGGCAAGTCCACCGAGAAACCGCTCGGACAGCAACGCGGCTCGGGTCAGCAACGTCTCGTCGCTCGGCCTCAGCCGCGACTCCTGCCGGGCGAGCCGTGCCACCATCGTGTCGACCCAGTGCTGCTCCTCCGCGTGCGTCATGCGTGCGGGAATGAGCACAACGGTCCGATCGCCGTCGCGGTAGGCCGAGACGGTCCGGCGCCGCCGCGTACTGCGACGTACCTCAACAATCGGAAACGCGGCGGAAGCGTCCGAATCAGCGGGATTGACGGCCACGACCGAAAGGTACCGCCCAAACGAGTGATCCACCGAGCATCTTTGTCTCCTCCACAGCCGGGGGACAATGTCGATGCAGGTCAGCAACGTCGTACACGGCCCCATTCATCTGCTGTCCACAACGTCGTGAACCTCTCGTCCACAACGACACCCCAGACCGTCCCCACGCCCTCCACACTCTTGTCCACAGCGTCGTGTTGACCGGCAGCAAACCGGTTTCCTACCGTGCTCGTCACGGAGCCTCTGGGAAAACCGGCTGGGCGCCCGCAAGGGGAAGGCGTGCGCACGGCTGTGCGGCCTGGGGGCTTCGGATCGTCAAGGGCAGCCGGCGCGGCTCCGCCGCAACCGCTTTTCCTGCCGCGCCGGCAAGCCCGCCCGACGGGGTCGCGCCCGCCGACTTCAACCGCGCCGCCAGGCTGACTTGCGTACTTGCCACACGCCCGTGCGTGAGGATTGCCGCCACTTCATCGGCTCGCGCATGAGGGGCACCGTTTACCCCATCCCGTCAGGCATGAGGGGCACCTTCACCCGCTAGGTTGGGGTGCCCTTCATACGAGCGAGATGGGAGCGAGCTGTTAACGGCCGGTGAACTCTGGCTTGCGCCTCTCCCGCTGGGCTGCAAGACCTTCGCGCAGGTCGGCCGTGGCCATCGTGACCGGTTGCGCGAGCGCCTCCCATTGCAGTGCCGCCTCGATGCTCACCGGTGCACCCTCGGCGAGTGCGGCCTTCGTCAGCCGGGTCGCGATCGGCGCCTTTGCAGCAATAGACGCAGCGATATCAAGCGCGTCCGTGAGCAAGGACCCTGTGGGAAAGGACCGGTTGACCAGTCCGACTGCCGCCGCCTCCGTACCCGTGAGGACCCGGCCGGTGAGGAGCAACTCCCGCGCCAGGCCGAGCCCCCCGAGCTGTGGCAACAGCCATGTCGCTGCCATTCCTGCATGCAGCCCGAGTGCGGTGAACGGAGCGGAGAGGCTTGCATCGGCGGCCGCATAGCACAGATCACAGGCCAGCGCGAGGCAAAGGCCCGCACCGACGGCCGCCCCGTTGACAGCGGCGATCGACGGCACCGGGAGATCACGAATCGCCAGCCAGGTCCGGTAAAAGGGCAGCATCCGTGCTCGCAGGTCGTCGACGCTGGCGTCCGGCGTGGCGGCCAGCCAATCCATGTCACCGCCGGAACAGAAGGCGCTGCCTGCTCCGGTGACCACCACACACCTCACCGAGGCATCGTTACTCAGCGTAGTCATAGCCCTGGCCCAGGAGTGTGTCATCTCGCCAGACATCGAGTTGCGGCGGTCGGGATTGTCCAGGACGACGAGGACCACACCGGCATCCCGGCGTTCGACTCGAAGCTGCTCATAGCGGGCATCGCTGTGATCGGCCATGGCGGGAGGCTAGCGATCGTGCGTGCGGCGGTAGCGGTCGGGGCTCGGGTGTGCCTGCCGGCGCCGAAAAGCATGCCGGCGGCGTGCCGGCGAGGTGCGCCCGCGACGCGATCCGTTGGCTGCCGTATGGTTTCCACGTCCAGGTTACGGGGAGTTGCCAAATCGCCCGGCGGGGGGCGTATACCGAAGGAGGGCCAGAATGGCCGAGACATATACCGGCGAGGCTTACTGCGTGAAGTGCAAGGAGAAGCGCAACTTCACCGGCGAGGTCAGGGTGAGCCAGTCCGGTCGTCGCATGGCACAGGGAACGTGTCCCGTCTGCGGCACCAAACTCAACCGCATCCTCGGTAAGGCGTAAGCAGCCTCGCCACGCGCACAGCTGGCGGCGCTTCGAGCACCGCCGTCCTGCGTGTCGTCGGAGACGGAGAGCGGGGCGGCCGAGGCTCGCCTCTGGCGATGCCCGGCCGCCCCGGGTCCGCTTTACGGTCGCTTCCTACTGCCGTCCACAGATGGCCGCCGGCTGTGGACGTTGAACGTCCGACGCCGCCGAAGGTGGCAGGGTGCCGCACGAGGCTGCGCGCCATCAGCGCGCCGCAGCCCCATCACCGCCGGGGCGGTGACACACCCGTAGGGGGCCGGATGGACGTGCGGGCGAGCGTCATGGCAAGGCCAGCGCTCAAGCCGGCGCTGCGTCGGGTGTGGCGGGACGCATCGACGCTCCAGATCGGCCTCGATCCAACCCATGCATTGATCGTCGGCGACGTCGACGACGGCCTCGCCAGATGGCTCGAGCAGCTCGACGGCAGCAAGGAATTCGCCGATGCACTCAATCTGGCCGCAGACTGCGGGGTGGAGTCGCCGAACGCGCGAGCCGTGCTCGACCTGCTCGCCCAGTGCGGAGCGATCGAGGATGCAGCGGCAGATCGAGCTGTTCTCCGTGAGCTCAGCACGGTCGAACGCGAGCGACTCGGGCCCGACCTCGCCGCCCTCTCGGTACGCGACGGTGCCGTCGATGGAGGTGCCGCTGCGCTGGCGCGGCGGCGAGCCCAGGCCGTCACTGTCTATGGAGCGGGTCGGATCGGTGCCTCGATCGCAGTCCTGTTGGCGGCGGCAGGCATCGGCTACGTGAAGGTGAAAGACCAGGGACTGACTCGCCCTGCCGACCTTGCCCCAGCCGGGATCGCGTTCGACCAGCTCGACCGGCGTCGAGACACCGCAGCTGCGCGAGCGGCCCGGCGTGCGGCACCGAGCGTGACGGCGGCCCTGCCTCCTGGCCGATCGGATCCAGACCTCGCGATCGTCAGCCCCGCCGGCGCATTCGATAGGGCTGCCTGCGACCGGCTCGCGGAGTCTGCCGTCCCTCACCTTTACGCCGGGGTGCGCGAACTCGTCGGCGTAGTCGGGCCGCTTGTGCTGCCTGGACGGTCGTCCTGCTTACGTTGCCACGATCTCCATCGCAGCGACCGCGATCCAAGCTGGCCCCGGATCGCAGCGCAACTTGCCGCCATCGAGCGGGGACGCCAGGCGGTACGCGCGCCGGCGCCATGCGACGTCATCCTCGCCACCGTCGTGGCGGCACACGCTGCGTTGCATGCCCTCGTCTACCTTGACGGCGGGCTGCCCCCGATCATCGATGGAACGATTGAGATAGCGATGCCGGAGGGGAGACCGCGCCGAAGGTCATGGTCGGCTCACCCCGCGTGCAGCTGTGGCGCAGATGGGAGGATCGCCTCATCTGGCTTTGGCTAGTAGTCGGGGGACAATGGACGGGCGACCGCTTACGGTCATCCCTCGCCAGTCCCGCCCGGGCCGTTCGAGGATGACCGCGTTAGCTGAGGAAGGCGGCCAGTGGTGGTCGAGAGCGAGGCATGCGAGTGAGCAGGCGACGCGTGGGCGGCGACGCGGATGGCGGCAGCGCGATCTGCCCAATCGCTGGGGCCGGCGCGCACTGCCGGAGTGGGGCCAAGGTGGCGGCGTGAGCGAGCTGCCTCGCAAGGCTGTTACGCGGACGATAAAGCTCGCCACCCTCCCGCTCGGGATAGCAGGCCGCACAACGATCGGTATCGGGAAGCGGCTCGGCGGACGGCCCGCCGAGCTTGTGGCCGCCGAGATCCAGCAGCGAACCGCCGATCAGGTATTTCGGGTGCTCGGCGAGCTCAAGGGCGGCGCAATGAAGTTCGGGCAAGCCCTGTCGATCTTTGAGGCTGCCCTGCCGGAGAATCTGGTCAGTCCCTACCGCGCGACACTCACTCGTCTCCAAGAGGCCGCACCTCCGCTGCCGGCCGCAACGGTCCATCGCGTGCTCGCGAACGCGATGGGGCCTGACTGGCGGAACCAGTTCGTCGCCTTTGACGACAGCGCCGCCGCTGCCGCTTCGATCGGCCAGGTGCATCACGCGGTCTGGCATGACGGGCGTGAGGCCGCCGTGAAGATCCAGTACCCGGGCGCGGGGGATGCACTGCTCGGTGACCTGGCGCAGATCGCCCGACTTGGCCGCGTTTTCGGCGCCTTCATGCCGGGGTTGGACACCAAGCCACTGCTCGGCGAGCTCCGTGATCGAGTCGCAGAAGAACTCGACTATTGCCTCGAGGGGGCAGCCCAGCAGTCATTCGCCGACGCCTTCGACGGTGATAGCGACATCGTCGTGCCGAAAGTCCTCGCGCGGTCTGATCGCGTCCTCGTGACGGAATGGATCGAGGGCGTGCCGCTGTCCAGGATCATCTCTCATGGCGACCAGGACGCGAGGGACAGCGCGGGGCGCCTCTTCGTACGCTTCCTGTTCTCTGGTCCGGCGAGAGCCGGACTCCTCCATGCCGACCCGCATCCGGGTAACTTCCGGCTCATGCCGGACGGCCGGCTGGGTGTCCTCGACTTCGGCGCAGTGAACCGGCTTCCCGGCGGCCTACCAGAGCCGATCGGCAGGCTTCTCCGAATCGGGCTGGCCGGAGACGCGGATGGTCTGCTGGCCGGCCTACGTGCGGAGGGTTTCGTTCGGGAGACCACCCGGATCGACCCCGATCGGCTGCTCGCCTATCTGCTCCCGTTCGTCGAACCGATCACCGTCGAGGAGTTCCGATTCAGTCGGGCCTGGCTGCGCCGCCAAGCAGCGAGGGTCGCCGACCCACGGTCGCCTGCCTATCCGACCGGCCTGCAGCTCAACCTGCCACCCTCATATCTGCTGATCCATCGGGTCTGGATGGGCGGGGTCGGCGTTCTCTGCCAGTTGGAGGCCAACGGGCACTGGCGGGCCGAGTTGGAAAGCTTGCTCCCCGGCCTCGCCGACCCGACGGGAGACTAAAGCGAGCTCGATATGGGAGGCCCCCGGCGCGGGTGGGTGCCGGGGGCCTCGGCGGCGGTCGGATGGCGACCGCCCTCGCTGCGATCTGTTGGCTAACAGCGGCGGTGCCACGATGGCAGTGCGCTGCGTCAGTCGTACGAGATCGCAGAGGCGAGCGCGCGCCTTACGTACAGGCTCGCCCTGTCGGCCTTGCGTACGGCCTTGCGGACCCTGAGAAGTCCGCGGGCCACGCGCTCTGCGGCCGCCTCGTCCTGGAGCTTGCGTATGTGCGCGCGAGCCAGGTCTTCTTGGATGAGATACATCTTGGTGCTCCTCGTTGCGATGTCTGTCATGGCGATCGTTCGAATCTGTTCGGGGAACGCCGTCCGGGCCGGGGGGCCCTGGCGTCCGTGTCGGATGGTGCTCATGCGGCGATCTCGGTTTTGCGTGGACGTCCCCGCGGCCGCTTGCGCGGCACGATGACGCCCTGGACGAACAGCTCGCCACCCCACACGCCCCATGGCTCACGCCTGGCAAGAGCGCCGGCGAGGCACTGGACGCGGATTGGGCAGGTCTGGCACAGGGCCTTTGCGAACTCGACGTCCTCAGGCTTCTCCGCGAAGAACAACTCGGGGTCGTAGATCCGGCAGGGAAGCTCACCGCTGCGGCTGTCGAGGTCCTCGACAACTGCCAACTGCACTGAGGCCACCTCCTTGTGATCCTCATTAATTCGGATAAACGAAAGGGCCGCGGATCCCGGTCTGGGTTCCGCGGCCCTGGAGGTGCCGGATCTAGTGTCATCTAGACCGGTGGACTCCAGGTGCGGACCGGGATGGCGCCGGTGCCGACGCCGGTGGTGCTCTGCTGCTTCTCGACGGTGGGGAGGTAGGAGACGGCGGTGCGCCCACGCATGTGGACGTTGCTGGCGTCGGTGACCGCCGGGCCTGCCGGGACCGTGTAAATGGGCAGACTGGTCCCCTTGGCCGTCGCGAAGATGGGCGCGAGAGTCCTCCGCAGCGGACGTACCCAGGCGCGCACCTCGCCGGACACCGGAGCAGCGCACGAGGCGACCGCCGACGTCACGATGTAGGTGCTCTCCACCGGGGTCACCTCCTGTCCTGATCTCGATCTTGGTATCCCACGGAACTCGGTTCCTGCGGGAGACCCCGGGCTGTTGGGCGTGCAGACGCACACCCGCGTGCTCAAAAAGGCTATGACTAGCCCCCGGGTGGACGCAAAGCATTTTCTGCATCGGTTATCGAACCGACGCTCGACAGCCAACGGCAGGCCACCGATCGGTCGCCTCCGCGTCCCGAAGACGTCCGCGCACCTGGTGCCTTGGCTTGCTGGACGGCTTCGCAAAACGTAGATCACCGCCCGACCCTTCCCACGAAGCGGGCCACTCCGGGATCAGCCGTCGTCGCTGCACATCTCGAGCACAGCGGAGCCGTAGCGGTCTAGCTTGGTCGCACCGACCCCCGGGATTGAAGCCAGCTCCTGCTCGTTCGCCGGACGGGTCTCAGCGATCGCGACCAGCGTGGCATCGGTGAATATGCAGTAAGCGGGTAGCTTCGCGGCGCTTGCCTGATCCAGCCGCCAAGCACGAAGTCGCTCGTACAGCGCCTCGTCATAGGTGGCCGGACAGGACACGCAGCGACCGATCTTGCGTTCTGCGGCCTCGCGCAGGGGCTTGCCGCAGACCCGGCAGGGCGGCAAGGACCGGCCGCTCGCGCGGCGGTCGGCTGCTCGCTCACCGGCCGGTCTGCCGAGCTGTGGCGCGCCTTGGACGCGCAGACCGAAGAGAAAACGGGAGGGCCGCCGCCCCGCGCGGGCTCCGGGCGAGCGAGCCGCGGCCCAGGACAAGCGGACATGCTCCCTTGCCCGGGTAACGCCCACGTAGAGGAGGCGCCGTTCCTCCTCGACAGCCTCCGGTGTCTCGGCATAACTGATCGGAACGAGACCCTCGGCGAGACCGACCACGAAGACGGCGTCCCATTCCAGACCCTTGGCGGCATGCAGCGACGCGAGTGTCACTCCATCGGCCAAGGGAGCATGCTGGGCCGCGGCTCGTCGCTCGAGCTCCGTGGAGAAGTCCGCGAGGGTGGCTGGCGTTCCGGATGCGGTGAAGTCTTCCGCGAGCTGGACAATCGCGGCGATCGACTCCCACCGGTCTCGCGTCGCCCCGCCGGCGGCCGGTGGCTCCGGACGCCAGCCCAGGGTTGTGACGATCCCGCGGACCTGGCCAGGCAGATCCCCACGTGGTTCGCCAGCCCGCGCCGCGCCCCGCAGCAGCAGCAGCGCCTCGCGGACCTCACGGCGTTCGAAGAACCGCTCTCCCCCGCGCACCAGGTAGGGGATCCGTGCCTCACTCAGTGCCTGCTCATAGCTCTGCGACTGTGCGTTGGTGCGGAACAGGACGGCGATCTGACTTGGTGCGCAGCCAGCCGCAATCAGCGCGGCGATGTTATCGGCGACGCCGGCCGCTTCCGCAGGCTCGTCGGCATATTCCACGAGCTCCGGCCGCGGACCTGGACCCCGCTGGGCGACGAGCTCGACTCGCTGCCGGCCCGCCTCGCCGCCGCCGTAGCGGAGCAAGTCATTGGCGAGGCCGACGACCTGCGGCGTGGATCGGTAGTCACGGATCAGCCGCACGAGCGTTGCCTCGGGATAGCGGCCAATGAAGCCGAGCAGGTATTCCGGCGTGGCACCGGCGAATGAATAGATCGTCTGACTCGGGTCTCCGACCACACAGAGACTCCGCCGATCACCCAGCCAGAGGGTCAGCAGCCGATGCTGGAGAGGGGAGACGTCCTGGAACTCGTCGACCACGAAGTGCCGGTATCGGTCGCGAACCTGATCGGCAACGTCCGGCGAATCCTCCATGATGCCGACTGTCAGCAACAGCACATCCTCGAAGTCGATGAGCCCGCGCCCGGTCTTCACCTCTTCGTATGCGGCGTATATCCGGCCCACCGCGGCTGGATCAAGGCCCGCCGGCGACGGACGGCCGGCCTTTGCGGCCGCTACGGGGTAGTCGTCGGCGACCGCCTGGGTTACCTTCGCCCACTCGATCTCGGCCGCCAGGTCCCGCACCGCAGCACGGTCAGCATTGACCCGGCAGCGAGCCGACGCCTCGGCGACCAGGGACGCCTTTGTCTCGACGATGCGGGGAAAGGTGCCGCCGATGGTCCTCGGCCAGAAGTATTGAAGCTGCCGCAACGCAGCGGAGTGAAAGGTCCGCGTCTGAACGCCCTCCACACCCAGTGCGCGCAATCGGGCCCGCATCTCACCCGCGGCGCGGGTGGTGAAGGTGACGGCAAGGACGTGCCGTGGCTGCTGGCGCCCGCTTTGGCATGCGTAAGCGATCCGATGAGTGATCGCCCGGGTCTTGCCGGTGCCCGCCCCGGCCAGCACACAGACGGGGCCGTCGAGCGCCGCCGCCACGATCCGCTGTTCGGGATCGAGGGCGTCGAGCACTTCGTCCGGAGTCACACGAGCAAGGTAGCCGAGCCCACCGACACCGCATGGCGCGAAATCTCCGGCGAGTACCGGCACCGGTAATCCATCCACATTGCTAGCAGGATCTCCCACCAGTGACGCGCACTGCCAGGCCGCCACTGCAGTTAGGGCGCTGCGAGATACGGCGGGAGCGGCAAGCCGGCGGCGAGATCTCGGGCTGGTACCGGCTTCTCGCGCACGGTGCTGATCGGAATCACGCCTGCCCAATACGGCAAGACGAGATCGGCCGGCTCGTCGATGACCTCACCGGTGCGTACCTTCGCCGATACCTCGGCGAGTTCCAACCGCAGCACGGCGGTTGCGGCGAGTTCCTGCGGGGACGGCGGCCGACAGTCGGCCCACCGACCGGGAGCAACTCGGTCGACGACCGCCGCCAGCGCTGCCTCACGCTCTACGGGGTCACGCACGAGGTTGGCCCGCCCGTGGGCAATCACCGAACGGTAGTTGACCGAGTGGTGGAAGGCCGACCTCGCAAGCACGAGTCCGTCGACGATCGTGACGGCCACGCTGACCGGCAACCCATCTTCCGACGAGGCCGCCAGCAACGGCCTACTCCCCGTGGAACCGTGGAGGTAAAGACGCCCTGCCACGCGTGCGTACAAGGTCGGGAGCACTGCAGGTTCTCCGTCGACCACGAAGGACAGGTGACAGATCAGGCCCTCATCGAGGATGGCGTGCACTGTCTGCTCGTCATAGCGAGCGCGATCGGGCAGCCGGCTGGGACGAGTTCGCCGGGTCGGCGGATAAAGCGAGCCGTCGGCTGACCGTGGGGCTTCGGCTGACACGGCGACGTTGCCCTTCTTCAGTACGTTGTGGATGCCTCATCCTCGCGCCTGCCTCTGCCGCATGAGAACTCGGATGCGTAGCGAAGGCGGAGCCTCCGCCCCGCGATCGACGGCGGCCGGCGAGGCGGCCCATGAATGATCGGCCAGGTCAGAAGGCCTGGTCGGAATTGATCTCCCCGCCATACCACCCCTCGATGAGACGCCGGGCGATCGAGATGGGAGGTGGCAGGCGAAGCTCCCCGCGGGCAACCTCGGCGGCGAGCATTTCGCGGCTGACCCAGCGAGCCTCGGCGAGCTCATCCTCAAGGATGATCTCGGTCGTCGTTGCCTTGCCGTAGAAGCCAAGCATGAGGCTCGATGGGAACGGCCACGGTTGGCTCGCGAAGTAGCTGACGGTGCCGACCTCGACACCGGACTCTTCGCGTACCTCTCGCGCGACCGCTTGCTCTGCCGATTCACCTGGCTCGACGAAACCGGCGAGCGTGGAGAATCGGCGGTCCGGCCACGAGTGCTGGCGTCCGAGCAGCGCGCGATCCTCATCGTCGGTGATGAGCATGATGACGGCAGGGTCCGTACGCGGAAAGTGCTCGCTGCCGTCACGCGGACACCTGCGCAGATGGCCTCCGGCGGCCACCGTGGTGGGCGCGCCGCACCTGGCGCAGTGTGAGTGAGTCGCGTGCCAGTTGGCGAGCGCGACCGCGTGGACGAGCAGGCCAACATCGCGATCAGGGAGCAAGGCACCCACCTTGCGCAGGGTCGTCCGCTCCTGTTCTGGCCCCGCTTCGAATGGCTCCGCAACCGCGAAGTAGGCCCGCCCCTCGTCGATCCCGAGGAGGAACCGCTCCGCATCGGTGGGATAGGGAGCGACCAGGACCAGGCGTGGCGGATCCCCGGTCACCAGCGTCTCGCCATCGTGCACCCGCAGCACCCCGGTAGTGCTGTCGGCCCACAGTGCGTCGACCTCACGCTGGTCTTCACGCAGCCGAGAAGCGCGGTCGACCGTGCCCCGGGCCAAAGCCAGCTCAGGCAACCGGCGATCCACCTCGATCGTCGGGTTGGGCCAACGTCTTCCCGGCCCGTTACGAATGACCTGGTCGGCCGCCCCGCGGGCTGCGCCGCCTGCCGCGCCTTCAGCCGGTGAGGACATCCCGCCACTCTTACACAAGGCCGGCGCGGCCTTCCTGATGAGCTGGATCGGTCTAGTGGTCGCGGCCGTAAGTACTACGCCGTGTCTGACGGGCCCGGCCGGCGCCTCGCCGCGTTGTCGTCGTCGCCGTTAGCGCCCGCTAGCGGTCTCCTCCTTCGCCTTGCGACGCATCCGGCCGGACTCCGCGATACACCGCGGTACTTACCGGCGCGACCACTAGA
>DATBRJ010000379.1:0-13445 GCA_036560395.1 Actinomycetes bacterium
CGCTTCAGCCGACGGCCGACCCACCGATTCACTCCGATCGACAGCCGACCCCGACGAACAACCCACAAGTCCGGTGACAGCCACACTGGCGGCCACCCCCACCGCAGCCACCGTCGTGACCGCAGAACGTCGGCGCAGAGCATTTACCATAAAACTTCTCTCCAGCACAGAGACGAGACACGTTACATGGCTCGGCCGCCGCAGACACGGAAAAGCTCGCAACTCAGCCTGGCTGCCTGCTCGGTCGGCCGAGGGTCCCCACCCGCCCGAGCCCCGCTTCCCGATTGGCGCTGATCGGGAGCGCCGAATTGTCGGGCGAGGTAGTGGAGCTGAGGGGATTTGAACCCCTGACCCCCTCGATGCGAACGAGGTGCGCTACCAGACTGCGCTACAGCCCCAAGACGCCGTCGAGGGTACCATCCGGCACCGCTGCAAACGGAGTCGATCAAGGTGCCGATGATCACTGAACTGCCTCTGATCGGTATCGATGGACACTGGCCCAGACGATGGTGCTGCAGTTCCCTGAACGGTGGCCCGTGACCCAGACAGATGGGCCCCTTCGTTGGGGCTGACTGTCCAGCGTTCGGCAACATGCCCGATTCACGTCTGGGCCACTGTCCATAGACGACAGCGGTAACCGGGCGATGCCCCCGGGAGCATACCGACCTACTCGTTGACTGCCCGGGGGCGCGGCCGGTCGGCGGTCGATCCGTCCTGGGCGGCGGGCAGGTCATCGCCGGCATCGCTGGCAGGGAAGCGGGTGGGCGACTCGCCTGCCCGGCCAGGCGACCGCTCGGTCCGGCCAGGCGCCATCCCTCCAGGGCCAGTCGACTGCGCCACCTGGCCAGGCCACGGCTGGGGTGCACGGCTGCTGAAGGCAGCGCTGGCATTGACGCCAGGCTGGCCACGGAAGCCCGACATCAGGTCGGTGAGTTGGCCTGAGGTCCACGCACCTTCCGCACCCACCGACACGACGCGGGCAGGCGGCCGCCGAACCACGGGCGCAGTGACGTAGGTGGGCAATGGGATCCGCATCGGCTCCCAGCTGCCGTCGGCGTGGATGGTGCCCGGCCGAACCGCCTGCGGTGCTACCCATGCCGCCTGCTCGACGGCGGCGGCAACCGCCGCCTCGGCGCGGCGCCGCGCGGCCAGCCGCCGGAGGTCCACTGCATGCTGGCGGCGTCTCCGCTCCTGCGACCGGCGAGCCTGGCGGCGTACATGCAGGACGTACGCGACAAGCCCTAGGGCGGGCACAGCCGGAGCCCAGGCCGGGAGCCCTGCTGTCTGCCCGCCGACAACGCCGCCGACGACGAGAATCGCCAGCGTCCCTACAAGGCGCCTACGGCGGGCGAGCGGAGCACGACCCGTCGACGCCGAGACGCCGGCTGCTGCGGTGCCCGCTGCCGTGGACGAGCCCGACCGGGCCGCACGCCGCGGAACCGATCGAGCCGTCCGCTGCACCCGGACCGGGGGCGAGCCGGCGGGTCCACGCAGGTCCGCATGTCGCGGGATTGCCTGACCCCGGGACCCCGGGGCCGGAGGGGCCACGCGCCCGCCGCCAGAGGACCGTGCGGTCGTCGGCCGCGCGGTGGGTCGGGCACTCGCACCGCGCCCGAGCACGGCGCGGGCGTGCGCTCGCGGCCGCCGCCTGCCGAGCACTCGAATGCCGGACGAGTTTCTGGCCTGGAGGATCGGCTCGGGAAGTGGGTCAGACCTCTTGATGAGGGTGGGCGCGAGGATGGCAGCCCAGACCGCGACGATCGCAGCGTAGATCAACCCGGCCCCCATATCCATGACCGTAAGCCGGGCGCACCAGAGATCGCGGCATTAAACGGGTGTGTCGCATGTGACTTATGTGATTAGTGTGACTTCGGGCTCACGGTGGTGTCGCTCGTGTCGCATGCCAGCGGGCGAGCAGGCTGCCCGCCACCTCCTCCTCGTTCAGCGCGTAGACCAGGTGGTCCCGCCAGTCGCCGTCGATGTGCAGATAGCGCGGCCGCATCCCTTCGAAGCGGAAGCCGAGCTTTTCGACGACCCGGCGGCTCGCGTGGTTCTCCGGCCGCATAGCGACCTCGACACGGTGGAGCCCGACCGCGTGGAAGCAGTGGTCGGTGACCAGCGCGACAGCCGTCGGGATGATCCCCCGACCGGCGTGGCCGCGGTCGATCCAGTACCCGAGCGATGCCGAACGCATCGAGCCCCAGATGACATGGGCAACGGTGAGCTGGCCCACCAGGCGCCCATCGTAGGTCACGACGAACGGCAGCAGCCGGCCGCCGCGGGCGTCGTGGCGCAACCGGCGGACCATCGTGGCAAAGGAGAACGGTGTCGCGTCGCCCACCTCCGGCACCGTCGCCTCCCACGGCGCCAGCCAGTCATGGTTGCGGCGCCGCAGCGCGTACCAGTCGGAGGCATCGCGTAGGCGGATCGGGCGCAAGCCGACCCGGCCGTCCGCGAGCCTCGCCGGCCAGCCTGGCGTCACCGTGCCGAGAAGGGTCAGTGGTCCCCCCCGGCGATCTGGTCCACCGCGTGCGCGAGGAGCGGCCGGAGCACCTCGATGCCGTCGCGGACACCACCGCTCGACCCCGGCAGGTTGACCACCAGCGTGTCGCCTGCGACACCGGCAAGCCCGCGAGAGAGCGCGGCGGTGGGCACCTTCGCCATGCCGACCATTCGGATCGCCTCGGCGATCCCTGGCACCTCGCGGGTGATGACCCGCCTGGTCATTTCGGGAGTGAGGTCAAGAGGCGTAAGGCCGGTGCCACCGGTGGTGACGACGAGGTCGTACGCCTTCGCAATCGCCTCACGCAGGACGCCTTCGACCGCCTCGCCGTCGGGTATGACGACCGGACCGTCGACGTCGAAGCCAAGGCCGCGCAGACCCGCAACGCAGATCGGTCCGCCGCGATCCTCATAGACGCCGGCGGCAACACGGTTGGACACCGTGACGACGAGCGCCCGCACCGGTCACCCCCCGCAGGTCTGCAGCGAGCCTGCCAGGGCTGTCGCAGCCAAGCGCCGCACGGAACGCGCGGCACTGGCGGGCCTTACCCCGCAGGCTCTGGACACGCACGCAGACTACGGGGGAACCGCCGTCATCGGCATCACCTGGGCCGATGCCAGTCCCCGGATTTGCCGCCGGTCTTCGACTCAACTCGGACATCGGTGATGACGGCGGCCGGATCGACCGCCTTCACCATGTCGACGACCGTCAGTCCCGCGACGGCCACACACGTGAGGGCTTCCATCTCGACGCCGGTCCGATCGGCGGTGCGGACGGTCGCCGTGATCTCGACCGCGTCATGGGCGACCGCAAAATCGACCGTGACCCCATGAATGGCGATCGGATGGCAGAGTGGTACGAGATCGGGCGTTCGCTTGGCCGCCTGAATTCCCGCGATGCGGGCAACCGCGAGGACGTCGCCCTTCGGCAGTCCTTCGCCGCGCAGCAACTCAACGACGGCTGGCGATACGCGTACCCGGCCGGTCGCGATGGCCGTGCGGACCGACACATCCTTCCCGGATACGTCGACCATCCGGGCGGCGCCTCGCTCATCGACATGCGTGAACCGAGCGTCTCCACCTCGGCCCGGATCCGATGCTGCCGACCCCCCGGCTGCCGGCATCACGAGCGCGGGTCAAGGACCATCACGTCGACCTCGTCGCCCGCGCTGACCTCGACCACCTCCTCAGGGACCACGATGAGCGCGTTCGCCTGGGCAAGGTTGCGGAGAAGGTGTGAGCCGGGGCCGCCGACCGGCCTGACCTCGGCCCAATCGCCTGACTGATCCAGCCTTCCCCTCGCGTACTGCCGCCTCCCCGGTGGCGAGGAGAACGCTTCGGTACACATCGCTTTAACGGTGGCCCGGTGGATCGGCTCCTGGTCGAGCAACGTACGGATCACCGGCCGCACGAACACCTCGAACGACACGTAGGCACTGACTGGGTTCCCGGGCAAGGTGAAGATCGGTGTCTCGTCCGGCCCGATGGTGCCGAAGCCCTGCGGCATCCCGGGCTGCATGGCAAGCCGGTCGAACCGAACCGTTCCGAGCTGCGACAGCACCTCCTTGACGACGTCGTACGCACCGACGCTCACACCACCGCTCGTGATCACGAGGTCGGCGCGGACCAGCTGGTCGTCAATGGTCTCGGTCAGCATGGCCGGGTCGTCCGGCACGATGCCGACCCGATAGGCGATGGCGCCCGCCTCCGTCGCGGCGGCGGCAAGGGTGTGGCTGTTCGCGTCGTAGATCTGGCCGGACGCGATCGGGTCGCCCGGATCGACGAGCTCGCTGCCGGTGGACAGCACCACAACGCGTGGCCGGGGCCGTACCAGCACGCGGTCGGCGCCGATCGCCGCGAGTAGCCCGACCTGGGGGGCACCGAGCCAGGTCCCGGCCGCCAGGATGCGCTCCCCCGACTGGACGTCGTCGCCGCGCCGGCGTACATGCTGGCCGACCTCAGGTGCCTGTCTGATCGTTACCCGGGCGACGCCGCCGTCGGTCCATTCGACCGGCACGACCGCGTCGGCACCGGTAGGCATTGCCGCACCCGTCATGATCCGAGCGGTCATGCCCGATGCGATCATGCGCGCCTGCGTGTCGCCGGCCGGGATGTCCCCGACGACCGGGAGGACCACCGGGTTCTCCGGGCTGGCGTCCGCGACGTCGGCGTGGCGTACCGCGTAGCCGTCCATCGCCGAGTTGTCGAAGGACGGCAGCTCCACCGGCGCGATCATGTCTTCCACGAGCAGGCAGCCATGCGCGTCGAGCAGCTGGAGGTTGATCGCCGGCAGCGGTCCGACGGTTTCCAAGATCGTGGCGAGATAGTCGTCGACCGTGGTGAGCCCACCGGACGGATGGTCGTGCCCGCCGGCGCGGTGCCGGCCACCGTCCTGCCCCGGCTCAGCAACCGCCGCCCCCTCGGGCGCAGTCACCGGCGCTGCACGCATTCCCGGCGGTCGGCTGTCGGGCGGCTCCCCCGCGCCCTCGATCATTGCCTGTCCATTTCCTCGGCGACGAAGGTCTTGAGCCACTGCCGGAACTCCGGGCCCAGATCGTCACGATCGCACGCGAGACGTACGGTCGCCTGCAAATACCCGGCCTTGTCCCCGGTGTCGTAGCGCCGGCCACGGAAGAGCACGCCATGGACCGGACCGCCACGATGGCCGTCCCGCCCGGCGAGTGCCCGCAACGCATCGGTGAGCTGGATCTCGTTGCCTCTTCCGGGCGGTGTCTGGGCCAGGACCTCGAAGATCGCGGGATCGAGCACGTAGCGGCCGATAATGGCCAGATTGCTGGGCGCGTCCTGCTCCGGCTTCTCGATGAGATCGTCGACTCGTACGACGTCTGTCTCGCCGGGGACGGCTGACACCGCTGCGCAGCCGTACAGATGGATCGAGGCGGGATCGACCTCGATGAGCGCGATCACGCTGCCGCCGTACCGCCCGCGTACCTCGATCATGCGATCGAGCAGTGGATCTCTCTGGTCGACGATGTCGTCACCCAGGAGGACGGCGAATGGCTCGTGCCCGACGTGCTGCTTCGCACAGAGCACGGCGTGGCCGAGCCCGCGCGGCTCCGCCTGCCGAACGTAATGGATCGTGGCAAGCTCTACTGGCTCCCTGATCGCCCGCAGCCGCTCCTTGTCTCCTTTGGCCTCCAGCGCCGCCTCGAGCTCCGGTGCGCGATCGAAGTGATCCTCGAGCGCGCCTTTGGCGCGGCCCGTGACGAAGAGGATGTCGGTGAGGCCAGCGGCGACAGCCTCCTCGACCACGTACTGGATCGCCGGCTTGTCGACGACGGGGAGCAGTTCCTTTGGTGTCGCCTTCGTCGCAGGTAGGAACCGTGTACCCAAGCCGGCGACGGTCAGGACAGCCTTGCCGACATGGGGCGGGCTTGCCGACAGACGCGCCGCGGCGCTGTAGTCCGAGCTCATGTCATCGCACCCTAGCCGTCCAGCCGCGCCGCAAACCTCCCAGGTCAGTGCCACACTTCGGTCAGCCGTCGGTGATCGCGTCGCTGCGCGCCATGATGCACAGATCGGCAGGCGGTGGGTCGGAGTGGAGACCGATGCGTCAGGAGCCCAGTGACAAACAGCAGGTGAGGTCGCGTTTGCTCGGTTTGCGCGGGCAGCGATCGGCGGCCGAGCGAGCCGTGGCAGGTCAAGCGCTGTGCCGGATCGCGCTCTCGATCCCGGAGATCGGTGGTGCCGAGCAGGTCTGCTGTTATGTCGCAATCGGGACTGAACCAGATACCGGTCCCCTGCTCGAGGCCCTGCGCGAGCGTGGTGTACGCGTCCTCCTGCCCGTGCTGCTCCCGGACGGCGACCTGGACTGGGCCGCGTACGAGGATGAGCGGGCGCTGCGGCCCGGTCCCCGCGGGACCCGTTCTCCGGCAGGTCCGGCGCTGGGGATCGACGCCATCACCTCGGCAGACGCGGTCCTCGTTCCCGGGGTAGCCGTTGACCGCAGCGGCGTTCGGCTGGGCCGCGGCGGCGGATCCTACGACCGAGCGCTGGCCCGGGTGGCCGGGCTCACCCGCCCGTTCACCGCGATCCTCCTCTATGCGGATGAGATCGTGGCCGACCTACCGCATGAGTTCCACGACCAGCGCGTCGACGCCGCCATCACCCCGGCCGGTGTCACCCGCTTTCCCGAGTCGTCCGACACTAGATTTGCGGGGCAAGGGTGAGCATGTGTTTGGCGTCCCGCTCGATGGAGTCCCGCCGCCAATGCATGGCGAGGGTTTCGCCGTCGCGCCAGAGCTTTGCTTGGTCCCAGTAGTTCGGCGACGAGGTATGCCCAGAGGCACCGGTCAGGTTGATCCACCGTGACCGGTCCAAGTCGGCGAGATCGATCACCATCCGCATCGACGGCACAGCGGTGACCTCGTACCCCTCGTCGGCGTTCCAGGCGGTCGCGTCCACGATCGACTCGCCGCCACCGAGATGCAGCGGGCCCCGGTTGAACAGGCCCGCGATGACTCCGATCCCTGACTGACCGAAGCTCTGGTTCTCCAACGTGAGGGTGTGGATGCGGCCCCACGACCAGGTGGACGAGTCCTTCCCCGAGAGCCTGGTGAGCTCGTTGCGTGCGTCTGTCATGGCCGCCCGCAGGATGTCGTCCCTGGTCTCCCTTTTGTTCTTCGTCCGGACGTCGTCCCACCAGCGATCCGTCGGACGATCGAGGAGCGGCCGGACGACCTCGAACCACCGGTCGCTTCCATCCGGCCGCGCGAAGCCCTCGGGTATCTCGTCGTCGAACGTACGGATGAGAAGGTTGCGCCAGACGGCGTTGTAATAGGCCGCCGCGCCGGAATCGGGCGGCTGGGTGTAGTCCCAGCCGCGCAACAAGCGCTGCCCATCGGCGGTCCAGCCGTCCACTCTGACCTTGAGCAGGCGGGGGACGAGCACCGGGGCCATGCCGTTGTACGTATCGCGCTGGATGCGCAGCATCGCCTGCGGGTCCAGGGTGCCCCCGTCCTTGATCAACTCCTCGATCCTGCTCGAGCGATAGCCGTACGACCAGTCGTTGGTGAGGAGATAGGGGTAGGACGCCGGCGCGACCGCGTTGTTCGCGGTGACGATGAAGCCGCTCACTGGGTTGTAGACGTTTGGCAGCGCGTCGAAGGGGATGAAGCCGCGCCAGTCGTAGTCGGCGCTCCAGCCGGGTACCGGCCATCGGCCATCGCCCTTTGCCCGGATGGGAATGCGTCCGGGAGCCTGGTACCCGATGTTGCCGTCTACATCGGCATAAATAAGGTTCTCCGCCGGAACGGCGAGAGAGCGGGCGGCCGTCCGGAAATCCGCCCAGTTCGACGCGGTATTCAGCAAAGAGATCGCATCCGCCGTCTTTCCCGGGTCGAGCGCTGTCCAGCGCAACGCCACCGCGTAGCCCTCGCCGCGGTCACCGGGTGTGTCGGGCGCCGGAGCGAACTTGCCGACATCACGGAGGTCCTCGACGGTGTCGGAATCACCGGGAGCGTCCGAGACGATCGGGCCGTGCCGCGTCGACCGCACGGTGATGGTGACATCGTCACCACCGGCCACCTTGATCTTTTCTTGCCTGGTGATCAGCGGTCTGAGCTTGCCCGCGTACTCGTACCTGCTGCCCCGGATGCGCTCGAGATAGAGGTCGGAGACATCGGCACCGAGGTTGGTGAACCCCCAGGCGATCCTCGCGTTGTGACCGATGATGACGCCCGGGACGCCGGAAAAGGTGAACCCGGTGACGTCGAACGGGCAGGCCTTGCCGGGATTGGTGCAATGTAGGCCGGCTTGGTACCAGACCGACGGTATGGACGGCGACAGATGCGGGTCGTTGGCGAGCATCGGCTTGCCCGTCGAGGTCCGTACCCCCGACACCACCCAGGAGTTGGAACCGATGCCGGCGCCCTTGCCGAGCAGGCTCGGCAGCGCATCGATGCTCGCAGCCGCCCGTGCCAGTGCTGGTTGCGCATCACGCGTCGCGTCCAGAACCGCGCTTGAGGGCTCCGCCCCGGCGGACGGCTCGGCCGCACCGGACCGCTCGGCTCCATCGGGCGGCGCGGCGGTCGAGGGTGCGGGGCGGGCACTGTCCGGGGACGGCGGGGTGTTCACCGGTGGATCCAGGCTCGTGCCGTCGCCTGCTCCCTGGGTGACGAACCGACCGTCGACCACCCGGCCGGTGCGGACGATCGGCAGGTTCCGTTCATAGGGGTAGGCCGGATAGAGCTGGTCCACCCGCTTCTTCGGGAGCGTCGCGGCGGCGAGCGAGCGGCCGATCTCGTCCTCCATGTTCGTCCGCAGGTCCCAGGCCATCGCCTTCAGCCACGCCAGCGAATCGATCGGGCTCCACGGCTCCGGCTTGTAGCCACGGTGCTGCGTCCACAGCAGCGCGTACTCCAGGCTCGCCCGGCTGCCCTGGTGATCGGCAAGGTAGGCGTTGACGCCTTCGGCGTAGTCCTGCAGGTAGCGCTTGGTGTCCGGGGACAGCAGAGTCCACTCCTGCTCGGCCACCCGACGCCAGCCGAGCGTACGGATGAAGGCGTCGGCGTCGACCTGATCGCTGCCGAAAAGCTCGGACAGCCGCCCGGCGGTGAGATGCCGGCGAAAGTCCATTTCCCAGAAGCGGTCCTGGGCGTGGACGTAGCCTTGGGCGCGGAAGAGATCATCCGGGTCCGCGGCATAAATCTGCGGGATGCCCCACGCATCGCGATAGACCGTGACCTCGCCCTCCAGGCCGGCGATCTCGATCCGGCCGTCGAGCTGCGGGAGGGGCCGGTGGACAAGCCACCGAAAGCCAAGCGTCACCACGAGCGTCAGGACGAGCAGCGGAACCCCGATCACTATCGCCCAGCGAGCCGGCTTGGGCAGCCTGTTGAACGGTGCAAGTGGTACGAGCCGGGGCACGAGCTCTCCCTTCGGACGCGGGCATCGTGCCACACCGCGCTGAAGAACATCACCTCACGCCACCGGACGTAATCATCGGCTGAAATGTCCGGTTAGCGTGATGAGCTGCCGCGCGCGGTTTGCACGTCGAGACGCGACGTACATCACGGCCTGGATGACCTCGGCCCTCTACCCTTGCCTTGATGACGGTGGAGCGGCTCGACCAGGTGCTGCTCATCGGCGCCGCCGTCTTGCTCTTCGCCATCGTTGCGGCGCAGGTGTCGGCGCGATCTGGCCTGCCGAGCCTCCTCCTCTTCCTCGGGCTCGGACTACTGCTCGGCGAGAACGTCCTTGGGATCGAGTTCGACGACTTCGGGCTGGCGCGAGCCATGGGCTATGCGGCCCTCGTCGTGATCCTGGCCGAGGGCGGACTCACGACGCAGTGGAGCACGATCCGGCCGTGGCTGTGGCCAGCAGGCCTACTGGCGACCGTTGGCGTGGGGATCTCGGTTGCGGTCACCGCTGTCGCCGCCCGCTTCTTGCTGGACGTCGGCTGGCAGTCGGCGCTGCTCGTCGGTGCGGTCGTGTCGGCGACCGACGCGGCGGCCGTGTTCTCCGTACTCCGGCAAGTTAGCGTCCCGCGGCGCATCTCCGGCCTGCTGGAGGCGGAGTCTGGCGTGAACGACGCACCGACGATCCTGCTCGTCGTTGCCCTGAGCACCTCGACCGCGTGGGATGCCGCCGAGATCGGTGAGCTCGTCGCGACGATGGCGTACGAGCTCATCGCTGGTGCGGTGATCGGTGTCGCGCTCGGGCGGCTCGGTGCGGAGGGACTGCGCAGGATCGCCTTGCCCTCGTCGGGCCTCTATCCGATCGCCGTGTTCGCACTCGCAGTGCTGGCATACGCGACGGCCGCCGCCGCGCATGCCAGCGGGTTCATCGCGGTCTACCTGGCGGCGGTAGTGCTCGGTAACTCCCGACTTCCCCACGGTCCAGCCACCAGGGGGTTCGCCGAGGGTCTCGCATGGCTGGCACAGATCGGGCTCTTCACCATGCTGGGCCTGCTGGCGACCCCTTCTCGGCTCGGTAACGACATCCTTCCCGCGCTTGGCATCGGCCTGGCGCTCCTCCTGTTCGCCCGCCCGCTCTCCGTCGTGCTGTGTACGCGGTGGTTTGGGGTGCCGCTGCGTGAGCAGGCGTTCCTGTCCTGGGCTGGGTTGCGCGGTGCGGTCCCGATCGTGATGGCAACCGTCCCGGTGGTGAACGGACTATCGGGCGCGCTGCGGATCTTCGACCTGGTGTTCGTCCTCGTAATTATGTTCACCTTGATCCAGGGCCCCTCGCTGCCGTGGGTCGCCCGACGGCTGGCCATCTCCTCCCCGTACGAGGCTCGCGAAGTCGACCTCGAAAGTGCGCCGCTCGGGCAGCTCGATGCCGACGTGCTCACCGTGCGGGTGCCCGAGGGTTCGGAGATGAGCGGGGTCGAGGTGTCGGAGCTCCGGCTGCCGCGCGGCGCCCAGGTCACGCTGATCGTCAGGGACGGACAGGGCTTCGTCCCGGCCCCGTCCACGGTGATCAGGCACGGCGACGATCTCATGGTGGTGGCCACAGCGGGCGTACGCATCACCACAGAGCAGCGGCTGCGCGCGGTGAGCAGGCGGGGCCGGCTGGCGGGCTGGTTCGGCGAACACGGCGATTAGCGCGACGTGGCGCGATCAGTGCCGCCCGGTGCGACGGCAGTGCGCACCCGGTGCGACATCGATCATGAAGGGTCTTTGCGGATCAAGGCCTGGGTGGCGCATCATTGGCACTCGGGGTTGTTGAGTGCTAGCGGAGGACTGACTCGTGCCGACCTACCAATACGCGTGTACGTCGTGCGGCGAGCAGGTCGAGGTCGTCCAGAAGTTCACTGACGACCCGCTGACCGTGTGCCCGGTGTGCGGCGGTGCGCTGCGGAAGGTCTATTCCGCGGTCGGGATCGTCTTCAAGGGTTCGGGGTTCTACCGCACCGACAGCCGCGCGGAGGCTAAGAGCGGCTCCGGCGCCGCGAAAGGCTCCTCCGACAGTTCGCCGGATGGGTCGAGCTCGGACGGTGAGTCGAAGCCGTCGAAGACCGGGTCGAAGACCGGGTCGGACTCGGGCAAGACCGGGTCGGACTCGGGCAAGCCCGCCTCGTCATCGAGCTCGAAGGGCTCGCAATCGGAAGCGGCCTCCGCCTCTTCTTCCTCCTCCTGACCGGCGAAACTGTCGGACGCACACGGCAGGATGCTCGGCGACGCAAATGGTGGGGACCGGATGCGAGGTGATGCCGTGCCGGTTGAGGTTTCCCTTTATCGCGAAGTGCCGCCGCCCGTGGACCTTGCGACCCATATCGCCTGCCTATGGACACAAACGGTCGGGCCGGATAGCCCGTACGTCCACCGCGTCCTCCCCGACGGATGCATCGACGTCATCTGGTACACCGGCTCGCTGCACGTCGCCGGCCCGGACACCGGGCCGTTCCTCGCCCACCTGGTCCCCGGTCTGCGGATAGCCGCAGTGCGGTTCCGTCCGGGGATGGCGCCGGCTGTTCTCGGCGTCCCGGCGGACGTGCTGCGTGACGACCGGGTGGAGCTCGCCGAGATCTGGGGAACCGATGCCGACCGGCTGAGCGACCAGATCGCCGCGAGCGACCAGCCCGCTGCGATCCGCATCCTCGCTCGAGAGGTTGGGCGCCGACTGCGCACCGCCTCGGATCCCTCGGACCCGATCGCCACCGCCGTCCCGGAACTGGAGCGGCAGCGGTTGGACGTACGCCAGTTCGCCGAGCACATCGGGCTGAGCGAACGACAGCTGCGGCGGCGCAGCCTTGCCGCCTTCGGTTATGGGCCCAAGACGCTGCAGCGGATCTTGCGCTTCCGTCGGGCCGTGGCTCTCGCTCGCCGAGGCGTCCCCTTCGTCGATGTCGCGGTTGATGCCGGCTATGCCGATCAGCCGCACCTAGCCCGCGAGGTCAGGGAACTGGCCGGCGTGTCGCTGGGCGAGCTCGTCGGCGCGGACCGCGCCGGCAATGCCCTGCCTAGCGACCATCTCCGCCGGGCGGCCTAGTGTCCGTCACGATCTCGGTCCGCTACGCCGAGAACCGCCCATAGGCTCGCAGCCGCAGGAGGCTGTGGACCGTCATCCATCCGCGCCAGTCCAACCCGGTCGCCGGTGTCCAGATCTGCCAGTTCACGTCCCAGCCGCCGTCGTCACGTTGTGAGTCGACGAGCGCGTCGAGGTGGGTGTCGATGATGTCATCGGTGAAGAGCCGCCGCGCCAATCCGTCAGGCTCGGGTGCCAGGTCAAGCGGTGAGTGCACCTCTCCCGGCGCGTCGGGGTCGAGGTCGACCAGGCTCGCGAGGATCGGCCTGAGTCGTTCGAATGCCGCTTCGGCACGGCTGCGGTCGGGCACGTGGTCGAGGAAGGCGATGATCGCACGGGCTTCGTAGGGATCGGTGGTTTCGAGCGCGTCGATCCGTTCCCAGCAGAACAGTGCTGCCCTGTCCACCCACGGATGGTCGACCTGGTGGGCGTACAGCAATCCGGCCAGCGTTCCGGTCGGGTTCAGCGATGCAGGTGGGTTTTCCGTGATGGGGAGATATGGCGCCTGCAGGTCAGCCGGTCCCGGCAGGGCGAAGGGGACCCCGCCCTCGGGCCGACTGATCTTGGCGAGGTAGTCGCAGACGTCGGCGACCATCGGGTCGTCGAAGCGATCCGTCTCGTCGAGGGTCTCGAGCACGTGCTGGATGGCGAATGGTTGGCTGCCCGGCTCGCGCAGATCGGGCTCGAGGGCGTTGCCGAAGCCGCCGTCGGGATTCTCGTACGGCCGAAGCGATCGGATCACTGCGTCGGCTGATCCCCCGCGAAAGTGGTACGCGAATCGCAGCCGGTCGAGCAACCGAGCGTTGAGCAGCACAAATGTCTCTGCCCTTTGAAGGGCGTCGGGAGTGACTGTCTTCATGCGAGAACCGTACGAACGCACTTCGTCAATGTCTTGACGAAAACGGCCACCGCTCTCCCACGGCGTGAGGCAATCGACGGGCACGGCACGGATG
>DATBRJ010000380.1:0-5502 GCA_036560395.1 Actinomycetes bacterium
GCCGTGCTCTTCATCGATGCCAATGTGGTCGACAGGACTGTGGAAGGATCCGGCGCCGGCGCACGGCGACTGGGCGGTCTGCTGCGGTTGCTGCAGAACGGCAATGTGCAGACCTACCTGGCCGGAGTCCTCATCGGCGCGATAGCGATCGCCCTGTCGGTGGCGGTGATCGTCGGATGAGCGGCCTCCTTGTCGTCGCAGTCTTCGCGCCACTCGCCGGCTGCCTCCTGCTGCTGGCGTCACCGATCGGACCCCGTAGGACGCCGGATGGGATAGTGCGTCCGGACGGCGGACGCATCACGGCCGGCGCCGGCTGGCCGCGCCTGGTGGGCGTGGTGACGACGGGCATCGCCCTGGCGGCCGTAGCGATCATCATGGCCGGCTTCGATTACGGCCGGGCGAGCGAGATGCAGGCGCAGACCGACGTGACTTGGGCAGCCGCTCTCGATCTGAGGTTTCACCTGGGCGTGGACGGCATCTCGCTGCCGCTGGTCGTCCTAACCGTGCTCCTCACATTCCTCTGCGCGCTCTACTCGACCCGGGTGATTCCGTCGGCGGCTGGGGTGGCCGAAGTACCGAGCTCCGCCCCGACGGTGGCACCGGCCGACGCGCGGCCGCGGGCCTTCATCGGGCTGCTGCTGCTGCTCGAGACGGGGATGCTCGGCACGTTCGTGGCGTTGGACCTGATCCTCTTCTTCGTGTTCTTCGAGACCGTGCTGGTCCCGATGTACTTCCTCATCGCCTACTGGGGCGCCGAGGGTCGAGCCCGGGCGGCGTACAAGTTCATCCTCTATACCCTGCTCGGGTCGGCGGTGATGCTGCTCGGGCTGCTCCTCATCTATGTGAAGACTGGAACGCTCGACATGGTCGCGCTGGCGGCCGCACACGGCGCCGGGATGTCGCACAACATTCAGGTCATCGCCTTCCTCGCATTGCTGATCGGCTTTGGGGTCAAGGTGCCGATGTGGCCCCTGCATACTTGGCTGCCCGACGCGCATACCGCGGCGCCCACCGTCGGGTCGGTGCTGCTTGCCGGTGTTCTGCTGAAGATGGGCACCTATGGACTCGTACGCATCGCCATCCCGATCCTCCCCGCTGGAGCGCGCGAGTTCGCGCCGTCCATCGGCGCCCTCGCCGTGATCGGGATCGTTTATGGCTCTCTCGCCTGCCTTGCCCAATCTGACCTGAAGCGGCTGATCGCCTACTCCTCTGTTGGGCACATGGGCTTCGTCTTGCTCGGCATCGCGACGCTGACCGCTGTCGGCATCAACGGTGCCCTATTCGCCAATGTCGCGCACGGCCTGATCACTGGCCTGCTGTTCTTCCTGGCCGGCGCCATCAAGGACAGACATCACACCTCGGCGTTCGCGGAGTTGGGCGGCGGGCTCTACGAGCGGCTGCCGCGGCTGGGCGGGGTGCTCGCGTTCGCCGCGGTTGCTTCGCTTGGGCTGCCCGGCCTCGCCGGTTTCTGGGGCGAGCTGCTCACCCTGTTCGGTGCGTTCGATCCGGCTGCGGTATTGCACCGGCCATATTTCCTGGTGCTCATGGCGATCGGTGGGCTCGGCACGTTGCTCACCGCCGTCTACCTGCTCGTCATGCTCCGCCGGGTCGCGATGGGGGAGAGCCGGCCGCGTTGGAGCGCGGTCGGCCCCGGGACCGGGGCGGCCTCCGCGCGGTTGGACGTCAGGGCGATCGAGTGGGTGTCCTGGGTGCCGCTCGTAATCCTGATCCTGCTTGCCGGGCTTTGGCCGAAGGTGATCCTGGCCGTCACCGACCCTGCCGTCCGCACACTTCTCGGAGCCGGCTGATGTCGCTGATCCAGTCGATCGACTACGCGGCCATCGCGCCGCCCCTGATCACCGTCTTGACCGGGCTGGCGATCCTCGTGCTCGATCTCTTCCTGCCACCCTCGAGGAGGCCGATGCTGGCGTGGGTCGCCGCCGCGGGTCTCCTCGGAGCGCTTGGGTCGATGCTGCCGCTGCGTGGCGACCCTCGCGGCACCTTCTGCCTTGCCGGCGGAGAGGGCGTCCGGCTGTGTTCGTACGTCGTCAACGACCTGACCCTCATCTTCCAGCTGCTCGTGCTCGGTGGCGCACTGGTCGCCGTCCTCATGTCGGCCAACACAGTGGTCGAGCAGCGATTGCCTGCCGGGGAGTTCTGGTTCTTGTTGCTCACTTCCGCCGCGGGGGCCGCCACGATAGCGGCGGCGAGAGACCTGATGACGCTGGTGGTCGCCCTCGAGGTGGTCTCTCTCCCGGCGTTCGCGCTGGTGGCCATGCGGCGGTACGACGCGCGCGGCGGCGAGGCGGCAGTGAAGTTCTTCCTCGTGTCGGTCGTATCGACGGCAGTGATGCTTTATGGGATCTCGCTGATCTACGGGCTGACCGGCTCGGTCCACCTCGCGAGCATCGCCGTCTCCCTCGGCGGAACGGATGCCCGGCCGGCAGTGGTGGCGGTCGGCGTGGTGCTCGCTCTCGTCGGCCTCGCGTTCAAGGTGGCGGCCGTGCCGTTTCACGGCTGGCTGCCGGATACGTATGTCGGCGCGCCCGTGCCGGTGGCTGCATACCTGTCGGTTGTTTCCAAGGCCGCGGGCTTCGTCGGGTTCATCCTGGTCGTGAGCCTCGCCTTTGCGCCGTACTCCCATATCTGGGGTCCGGTCGTGGCGGTACTGGCTGCGCTTACCATGACCGTCGGCAACCTGGTCGCGTTGCGGCAGCGGCAAGCCGTCAGGCTGCTCGCCTGGTCCTCGATCGCACAGTCCGGCTACGTCCTCGTTCCCCTTGGGGTGGCGGTTGCCGCACCACCCGGCCAGACCGGGACGAGCGTCGGCGATGCGCTCTCCGCGTCGGTCGTCTACCTCCTGGTCTACGCCGTCATGAACCTTGGTGCGTTCGCAGCGGTTGTGGCGGTGGGCAGGTCCAGGCCGGCGAACCGGCTGGAGGACTACCGCGGCCTGGTCAGGACCGAGCCGGTGACTGCCCTGAGCCTGGCCTTCTTCCTCGCCTGTTTGGCGGGCCTGCCCCCCGGCCTGATCGGGCTCTTCGCGAAGGTCGTCGTCTTCAAGGCCGCCGTCTCCGGCGGCCTCGGCTGGCTAGCGGTGGTCATGGCGGTGAACACCGTGATTGCGCTCTATTACTACGTCGCGTGGGCCGGGCTGCTCTTCGCGAGGCCAGATCCTGCTGCGCCGCCACCGTCGTACACGATCCCGGGTGAGCTCGGTGCGGCGCTCGGCGTGACGCTCGGTATCGCGATCGTCCTGTCGATATTCCCGGAGATCGTCCTCGATGTGCTCGTCCATCAGCCCGCACTGATCGGATAGCTGCCGACCGCTCGGCATGGTGCGGGAACGCCCTGGCTGGCTAATGTCGTTGGTACGGTCACAGGATCGCCCAAGGAGAACAAAGTGCATCAGTTCAACGGTCTGAAGACCGCCGCCCTGCTGGGGCTGCTTTCGGCGATCATCCTCGTGATCGGCGCCCAGTTCGGCAGGGGTGGGCTGGTGATCGCTGTCGTCATAGCGCTGATCACCAACGGCGTCTCGTACTTCTACAGCGACAAGCTGGCGCTCCGGTCGATGCGGGCCTACCCGGTCAGCGAGGCCGAGCAGCCGGTGATGTACCGGATCGTTCGCGAGCTGTCCACGGCGGCGCGTCAGCCGATGCCGCGCTTGTACGTGTCACCAACCAACGCGCCGAATGCCTTCGCGACGGGCCGGAATCCGCGTAACGCCGCCGTCTGCTGCACCCAAGGCATTCTTCAAATCCTCGACGAGCGCGAGCTGCGCGGCGTGCTCGGCCATGAGCTGTCGCATGTCTACAACCGCGACATTCTCATCGCGTCGGTCGCCGCCGGGCTCGCGACGGTGATCATGTTCCTCGCGCAGTTCGCTTGGCTCCTGCCGATCGGTGGCGGCCGGGACGACCGCGACGGCGGGAACGCCCTCGGTGCGCTCCTCCTCCTGATCCTCGGCCCGATCGCCGCGTCGTTGATCCAGCTCGCCATCTCCCGGTCACGGGAATATCAAGCGGACACATCGGGCGCGCAGGTGACTGGTGATCCCCTGGCGCTCGCGAGCGCGCTGCGAAAGCTCGACCGGGGGACCAAGCAGGCGCCGCTGCCGCCTGAGCCCGCCCTCGAGACGACCGGCGCGTTGATGATTGCCAACCCGTTCAGCGGGCGCGGCATGTCCAAGCTCTTCTCGACCCACCCACCGATGGCCGAGCGCATCGCCCGCCTCGAGTCGATGGCAGGCTACCGCCGCTGACCCCGGCAAACGATCAGGCAGGGTGGGCAGCGCGTTGTCACCTCGGCCCAATAACCTGGGCTGATGGACGTCGACGGGCTGCTCGCGAAGACGGCAGCGCAGGCAGCAAACTATCTCTCCGGTCTCGACCAGCGCCCGGTCGGCGTTCGGGCTGATCACAGCGAGCTGCTGGCTCGCCTCGGCGGACCGCTCCCGGAGAAGCCGACCGATGCCGACACGGTCGTTGACGATTTGGTCCGGGCGGCCGACCCAGGGCTGATCGGATCGGCCGGGCCCCGCTACTACGGGTTCGTCGTCGGTGGGTCGCTCCCGTCCGCGCTCGCGGCGGACTGGCTGACGTCCGTCTGGGACCAGAACGCCGGCGGCTACGTCCTCTCCCCGGCAGCCGCGGTCGTGGAGGAGGTCACCGCGGGCTGGCTGGTCGAGCTGCTCGGGCTGCCGCCAGGCACTTCGGTCGGCTTCACGACCGGTGCGACGATGGCCAACTTCATCTGCGTGGCCGCCGCCCGTTCACGTGTCCTTGAATCCGTCGGTTGGGACGTCGAACGCAACGGGCTCTTCGGCGCTCCGCCGATCGAGGTGGTGGTCGGGGCGGATCGGCACGTCAGCCTGGAGCTCGCGTTGCGTTATCTCGGCCTCGGCAGCGAGCGCGTCCGAGTCGTACCCGCCGACGACCAAGGCCGGATGCGGGCGGACCTGCTCGGCGAGGAGTTGCGGCGGTGTGATGGTCCGATCATCGTGTGCGCGCAGGCCGGCGATGTGAACTCCGGCGCGTTCGACCCACTTGGCCAGATCTGCGACGTGGCGCATGAGCACGGCGCCTGGGTTCATGTCGACGGTGCGTTCGGGCTATGGGCCGCCGCATCACCGGATCGCCGTTACCTTATTGCTGGCATCGAGAACGCCGATTCCTGCGGCACCGACGGGCACAAGTGGCTCAACGTTCCGTACGACTCCGGGCTCGCATTCGTTGCCGACCCGGCGGCACACCACCAGGCGATGAGCCTGCTTGCCGCGAGCTATCTCGTATTCGGCGAAGGCGCTGAGCGCGACAACGCCAACTGGGTGCCCGAGATGTCGCGGCGCGCGCGCGGCTTCCCCATCTGGGCCGCCATCCGCGAGCTTGGTCGTTCTGGCATTGCCGAGATGGTGGACCGGGGGTGCGAATGTGCTCGCCGGTTCGCAGATGGGCTCGGCGCAGTGCCAGGCGTGGAAATCTTGAACGAGGTCGTCCTCAA
>DATBRJ010000381.1:0-1762 GCA_036560395.1 Actinomycetes bacterium
TCCTGGTCGAGATCCGCGGGATCACGTGTGTCGATTTGTGGGGGATCGAAGTCCTCGAGCCCTCGCAAGCTTGACGCCGGGGCTCTCGACGAGATCGAAAGTCCTGAGTCAGCTGAGCTCCCTAGTCGTCACCGCGCAACAACTCGGATATCACCGTGACCGCGGCGCTGATCGTGTTGCCGTTTGCGGTCGGCTTCTCAGACCACACCACGGCACTCGTCTTCTACCTGGTCGTCGGCACAGGTGGTCTGCTCGCGACGCTCGCGACGCGCTTCGAGCTGCGCATGCGGGTCGAGCGCGACATGATGGTCCGCGCGGCCGCTTAGCCCACGACCCTGGCCGTGCCGCCACGCTCGTGCCTCGTGGCGGCGCGGCCTCCAGAACGGCGACGAATGCTCGTTGACAGCGCCCAGGGGTAGACCCCAGCGCTCCCTAGTCCCCACCCGCGAACACTAGGGCGTCGCGCCCGTGACTCCACTGACGCGATCGGATCCACGCCCATGAATCCTCTTTTCCTACCCTTCGAGGCCATTTCTTCGAGAACCGTGACTTGGCCGCGGAGGAAAAGGAGGAGATCGTGGAAACGACCAAACAGTCGCGGCACCTGATGAACCGTCGTTCCTTCATGTTCAAGGGAGCCGCGGCAGGAGCAGGAGCTATCGGCGCTGGGCGTCTGCTGGCCGATCCGCCAGCGGCCTCTGCGCATTCCGGCCGGGGACTCACCAAAGGCGACGTCGCGATCCTCCAGTTCCTGGCTGCTGCTGAGCTTCTCGAGGCCGATCTATGGAAGCAGTACAACGAACTCGGCGGCATCCAGGACAGCGAGGTACCCGGCGGAAGCGGGAATCCTGATTACACCGCGGCTCTGGCGGTGCTGGACGAGGACATGGACCAGTACATCCACGACAACGCCGACGATGAACAGAGTCACGCCAACTTCATCAACGCCTTCTTGGAGGCGCATGGCGAAGACCCGATCAACCTCGACAAGTTTCGGACCCTGCCCAGCAGCAAAGCGACCGGCGCCCAGCAGATCGGTCGCCTTACGAACCTCATGCAGCTGACCGTCGACACGAGCTACTGGACGCGCTACCGGAGCGACTCGCAGAATCCCGACTTCGGCGACACCCTGCCACAAGCAGTCCCCGATCTAGCCGTCGGCCAGCATCCGGCCATACCCCGCAGCAACGATGACCTCAGCCCGCCCGATCACCTGCAGGCGATCGCCAACACGGCCGGCTTCCACTTCGGCTTCATCGAACAAGGCGGCACCAGCCTCTACGCGTCGCTCGCCCAACGAACCACCAATGCCGATGCGCTGCGCATCCTGCTCAGCATCGGCCCCACCGAGACGATGCACTTCCAGACCTGGCAAGACAAGGCGGGAAACGCGCCGGCCCTGACCGACTCCACGACCGGGTTGACCTTCCCCAACCTCAACGCCGACGGGGAACTGACCCAGACCAATCTGATCATGCCCGAGCCGACGATCTTTTTTGATCGGAAGTTCCCGATCTGTTCGATCATCCGCCCCACCGAGACCGACGGCGCTGCCGTGGGCGCGGTCCACGCCTTGGCGGCCGACGGGCTGTTCATCGGACAATCACCAGAGTTCTTCGCGGCTGCGACAGCGCTGGCACAGGCCGCAGACGCCGCCCGTCGACTGGGGCCATGAACAACGCGGTGTGGTTCCCGGCCGCCGGCTTGCGACGTCTCATTCCTCGGGAACGGAGTCGCGCGGCGGATTGGACAGTTGCCCGAA
>DATBRJ010000382.1:0-5841 GCA_036560395.1 Actinomycetes bacterium
CCCGTCCCGACGACGGTGATGCCCTTACGCCGTGCCCACCAGCTCAGATGCTCAAGATCGCAGTCCCGGCTACACGCCCGCGAATACCTCGAGTGGATATGCAGGTCGGCGTACACGACCAGCGAGGATACCGCCGATCAGGGCTCTGGCCTGCCATTTCTGCGTTTGCTTACGTTGGCCGTCGTTGGTCGCGGACGGACGTCTTGCGGACTCTCTGCGGACTGTGATCTTCGCGCGTTGCCCACCGCATCGGCGCGACCGCACTGCACGCGAGACTTCGAGATCAAGGTGTACGTCAAGCACGTCAGCGGCGCCAAGCTCATCGTTCACAAGCAGGGCACCATCACCGCCGTCATCCCACCCGCTCCCGCTGTGATGATGAGTCAACCGGTCGGCGTAGTAGCGCACGGCATGCGATCGTTCCACGACCGGCCCGCGGGCGAGGTCGAATCCGATGCGGTGTCAGGGCGAATTTGATGGCGTCATACCGAGAGACTTCGCAGCAGGATTCCGGTGCGCGGCTTCGGCCCGAAAGACGTCGATTTGCGCGGCATCCGGTGACCCGCGGCCGCTAGCTCGACCACGGTCTCGATGGAGGGCGGCCGCAGCAGGACGGCGATACCTCCCGTCCGTTCCGCCGCTGCGATCGCCTCGTTGGCGTCGTGGTGGTACGTGACGTGCTCGGGATCGTCCGGCTGGTGCCACACGTTCTCGATCAGCGCGTGGTGCAGCACCGCGGCGTCGAGGTCGCGCCAAACGGGCGGTTGGTTGGCCGGTATCGAGGACGCCAGCAGGGCTGGGGTGATGCGGGTGGCGATCCACCGGCGGCCGGCGGCGACGAGCAGAAAGGCGGGACCCGCAGCTGCCTCGCCACTCTCGAGAATCGAGAGGTCCGCGGCCATTGTGATGTCATCCACGGCACCGTGCCGGTCGAGCTCGGTCACCTGGCAAACCGCGCGAAGTGCGTCGATCGCGTCCTCGCCGCGCAGCTTGGGAAGTACCCGGTGGATCGCGCGAATCTGCAGGGGATGGCGGATGGAGTCGACGAGCATGGCGAGGCCATAGCTCCACGGCCCCTGCCCATCCCCGGCCGCATCACGCTCAGCCTCGAGCCGCCGATAAGCCGCATAGCGGTGATGCCCGTCGGCGATCATTGCCTTCCGGTCGACCAGGTCTTGGCCGATGGCAGTGAGCAGCCGCTGGTCGGTGATCTTCCAGAGTCGATGGCTGATCCCGTCCGGCGTCCTGGCGGTCAATATTGCTGGATCCTCGCAGGCCTGCTCCACGATGTCCGACGCCGCACCGCTGCCCTCGTACACCAGCAGGATCGGGTCGAGATTGGCTTCTGTCGCCCGCATGAGCTCCAGCCGGTCGGCCACCGGTCCTGGCATGACATCCTCGTGCGGCAGCACCACGCGCTCGCGAGGGTCACGCAGCCCGAGCGCCCCGACCAGACCACGCTGGACCGTGCTCGGCGTGACCTGCTCGTAGACGTACAGGCCGGGCGCGGGGTCGGCTCGCAGCACGCCGGCCGAGAGCCAGTCCCGCAGCAGCCTTGCCGCATGCCGGTAGCGCCCCTCGGGTCCGCAGGCATCCCCGCGTGGGAGGATGAGACGGACGATGTTGTGCGGGTCGAGAGTCTCGAGCAGCCGGACACCATCCGGCTCGATCACGTCGTATGGCGGTGACGTTACCGCGGCGAGATCGCTCACCCTCCCCGGATCGAACCGCACCCCGCGAAACGGCGCGAGCACCAGCCCTTCAGCGACGTTCGGCGTGGCGGTGCTCATGCCGGGCATCGTATGCGAATAGGCAGCGGCCGCCGGGCGAGAGGCACGACACCATGGGGCAAGATCAGCGCGACTCCGACCAAGCGGACCAGCCGGGCGGCCGTCCGCACGGAGAGGTCTACGACTGGTACCGGCGTGGGCTACGTCTGCTCGACGGCGGTGACGCCGCGGCCGCGGCCCAGGTGCTCAGCCACGCTGCCGACGCTGAGCCGGCCTCCCGCAGCATCCGGGAGGCACTCGCCAGAGCGCACTTCGACGCCGGCCACTACATCCAGGCCAGGGACGGGTTCCGGTCGCTGGTCGAGGCGAGCCCCGATGACGATTACGCGCATTTTGGGTACGGGCTATCGTCCTGGCGCCTCGGTGACCTTCAGACCGCGAGGCAGCATCTCGCCCTGGCGACGACGATGCGGCCGGAGGCGACGCACTACGCGGCGGCTCTGGGGCAGGTCGTGGCGACGCTGCGGGCGCGGGAGGACACGCCAGACATCGTCGCGACGCCGCCTGAGCAGGGCACCGGGACCGGGGGGTCAGACAGCGCCGGGCCGGATGGAGAGCGCCCGTGACGGCAGCGACCGCACCGCGCGGCTCGGACGAGCCGCTGTGCGACCTCTATGACGCGGTACTCCTCGACCTCGACGGGGTGGTCTATCGTGGCCAGTCCGCAGTTGCGTATGCCGCCGAGACCGTTGTCGATGTACGCCGCCGCGGCGTCGCTGTCGGTTACGTCACGAACAACGCCGCGCGCACCCCGGACGAGGTGGCTGAGCACCTGCGCGAACTGGGCATTCCCGCGAAGCCCGAGGATGTGGTCACCTCGGCACACGCTGGAGCGCGCCTCGTCGCCGATCGTGTACCGCCCGGCGCGGCAGTACTGGTCGTCGGCGGCGAGGGCATCGACGCCGCCATCCGGGAGCGAGGACTCCGCCCGGTCCGCACGCTGGCCGAGTCACCCGCCGCGGTGATCCAGGGGTACGGGCTAGAGGTCGGCTGGCGGGATCTCGCGGAGGCGGCTTATGCCGTGGAGTCCGGCTTGCCGTGGGTAGCCACCAACATGGACAAGACGATCCCTACCGCTCGCGGAATCGCGCCAGGCAATGGCGCCCTGGTAGCCGCGGTCGTGACCGCGAGCGGGGTCAGCCCGGTCGTCGCCGGGAAGCCGGAGCCTCCCCTGCACCACGAATCTGTGCTGAGGATCGGTGCAGCAAAGCCGCTGGTGGTCGGCGATCGACTCGATACGGACATCGAGGGTGCGTGCCGAGTCGGTGCTGACTCCCTGCTCGTCCTCACCGGCGTGACTTCCGCGGAAGACCTCGTGAGCGCCGACGCGGCGCATCGGCCCACCTACATTGCCGCCGACCTACGCGGCCTGGTGGCTGTTCACCCTCACGTTGAGCTTCAGGGTGACAGGGGGTGGTCCTGCTGTGGCTGGACCGTGCGTATCGATGACACGGTGAAGATCGACGGTGGCGGCGATCCCGTCGACGGGCTGCGGGTGCTCTGCGCCGCAGCCTGGAGTTCCGCGCGTCTGCCCGACCCGGTACAGATCACGGACGCACTCCGCGATCTCGGCTGGCGGTAACGGCGGAGGAAAGCCCTCACGCTGCTGGCTGTCACATCAGCGACCGGAGCCGGAGAAGATCACGGAAGCTGGCGTCGACCTTGACCCGGCCGCTCAGCCAGGCGGAGACGAAGGGCAGCCTGCCGTCGGTAAGCGCGACGAGATCGTCGCTGGTCATGGCAAGCCCGATCTGCGCTTTGTCCCCGGGCGGTCCATCCGGGTGCTCGGTGATGCCCACGAGCTGGCCGTTGGCCAGCCGCCCAGTGAAGGTCACGTCGAGGTCGGAGATGTAGCAGCTCACCGTGCGATCCAGCATGTTGCGCTTGGTTTCGTCGTCCGCACTCGACATCGACGCTGCGAGCTTGATGAGCGCTGCCCTGCACTCCTCCACACTGGCCATGAGCGCAGGGTAGTAGATCGTGAGGGCGTCCAGGCGCCGCTGCTACCTTGGGTTCGCCCCGCTCGCGGTCGGGTCGTCCGGTCAACCGAACCGCCGCGATGGGGCAATACGGCCCGAGCGAGCCGTACCTCTGCGTTGCCGCCGGGAAGGGTTGGCCCTGTGAACGAACACACCAACGACGCCGCCGGGGATGATCCCATCGAGGGCGGGGTCGGGACAGGGACCGAGGCCGGGACCGAAAGCGAGGCCGGGACCGGGGACGAGCGCCAGGATGCTGCGTCCGTGGAGGCCGGTGCGGGCCAGCACAAGGTTCCCGACGCGGCCACCACCGGCGAATCAGCCGTCGACGACGCATTGGCTCGGCTCAGCCAGATCAGCGAGACACCGACGGCAGACCATGTCGAGGTCTACGACGACGTCCATCGCAGGCTCACCGACGCGCTCGCGGACGTCGACGAGGACTGAGCCTCATGGCCCGCCGCGCCCGGCTCGATGCCGAGCTCGTGCGTCGCGGTCTCGCTCGCTCCCGGCAGCAGGCTGCCGATTACATCGCCGCCGGGAGGGTCAGCGTCGCCGGTCAGGTCGCCACCAAGGCGGCGACCCAGATCGAAATCTCCGCGGCGATCCTGGTGGCTGAGGACGACAGGGACCCCCGCTACGCCTCGCGCGGCGGCTACAAGCTGGCCGGCGCACTGGATGCCTTCGCACCCGACGGCCTCACGGTGGAAGGCCGGCGCTGTCTCGACGCCGGCGCCTCCGCGGGCGGCTTCACCGACGTCTTGCTGCGGCGGGGCGCCAGACAGGTGGTCGCGGTGGATGTCGGCTACGGGCAGCTGGCCTGGCGCCTTCGTACCGATCCGCGCGTTGTCATCCACGATCGGACGAATGTCCGCGAGCTGACGCCGCAGGTTGTCGGCGCTGTCGCCGTGGTCGTGGCCGACCTCTCCTTTATCTCCCTCACCCTTGTCCTGCCGGCCCTTGCTGCATGCCTGGACCCTTACGGAGACCTGGTCCCGATGGTCAAACCCCAGTTCGAGGTTGGCAGAGATCGAGTCGGTCCAGGTGGAGTCGTCGCTGAGCCGGCGTTCCGTGCTGATGCAATACGGCGAGTCGCTGGCGCAGCGGCCGAGTTGGGACTGGGTGTACGAGGGTTGGTCGCCAGTCCGCTGCCCGGCCCGGCGGGCAATGTCGAGTACTTCGTCTGGCTGAAGCGCGGCGATCCGCCGCTCGACGAGATGAATCTCGAGCTTGCGATGGCGACCAGCCCACCCGCCGACCCAAGCATCGCCGCCCCGGCGCGGCAGCCAGCAGGGGAGTGATGCGAGGCTTGAGGCGCGATTTCGCCCATGAAGACCGCGCGAAGGAGGCCTGATGGGTGACCGGACGGTCCTGCTGGTCGCTCATACCGGCCGTGCGGCAGCGCGGCGGACCGCCCATCTCGTCGCCGAGCGGCTGGCCGAGGCCGGCATCGGCATCCGAGTTCTAGCCGCAGAGCAACCGGATCTCAGGCTGCCCGGCGTCGACGTCGTCGATGTATCCACGTTCGCCGCTGATGGGTGTGAGCTCGTCGTGGTGCTAGGCGGCGACGGCACTCTGCTGCGTGGCGCCGAGCTCGCCCGGCCGACCGGAACGCCACTGCTGGGAATGAATCTCGGGCACGTCGGCTTCCTCGCCGAGGCCGAGCGCGAGGATCTCAGCGAGGTGGTCGACGGCGTGGTCGGCCAGCGCTACACGGTCGAGGAGCGGATGACCCTCGACGTGATTGTGCGCAGGAACAGCGAGATCGTCACTACCAGCTGGGCGCTCAACGAGGCCTCCGTCGAGAAAGCAGCCAGAGAGCGGTTGCTGGAAGTCGTCGTCGAGGTCGACGGGCGGCCGCTCTCGAGGTGGGGGTGTGACGGCGTTGTCTGTGCCACGCCCACCGGCTCGACCGCGTACGCCTTCTCCGGCGGGGGCCCGGTCGTGTGGCCGGAGGTCGAGGCGCTGCTCCTCGTACCGATCAGCGCACACGCGCTTTTCGCCCGCCCGCTGGTCGCTGCGCCCACCAGTGTGATCGCCGTCGAGGTGCAGCGGGAGACGCCGCAGGGCGT
>DATBRJ010000383.1:0-4701 GCA_036560395.1 Actinomycetes bacterium
GCCAGCGCGGCGCCGATCGCGGAGGAGACCAGACCGTCGATGCCGTTGACACCGCGGTTTCCCACCACGGTGAGGCCGTCGCGGGGTTCCATCGCGAGCTCGAGATCCCTGATGGGCTTGCTCGACGCAACGAAGAGCAACGAGCCCTCTGCTGCCTGCGCGGCCAGATCACGAGCGACCTGTGGCTCGGTGAGCCCAGGTTCCTCATCGAGGACCCGGGCAACGGCCACAGCCGCCGATGCGTCCGCGTTGCGCCAGGACCGCAGCCACGCCGTTGGTGGTCGCCGATGGGTGATTCGAGGCACCGCGTCCAGCACGACCTCCGCGGTTCTTGTCGGATCGGCCCAGTCGGTGTGCGGATCGATCAGAATGTGCCGAGGCGCCGAGTGGATCCAGGTCAGCAGGCTCCGGCTGAGTCCGAGCTTGCCGACCGTCACGATCAGGGCAGGTTGATGCTCGGCGGCAAAGTCCGGGTCTGCTAGCAAAAGCGGATACGCCGCGACCGCATGCGGGCCACGCCGGGCGTTGCCCGTCGGCTCGGACAGGATCGGCCACCCACAGGCCTCCGCCAGCGCGATCGCCGCCTCCGGGTCGACAGGATCGGCGCCGACGACTACCGCGCCACGCTCGGTGGCGATGAGCGTGGCCTCCACCCCGGTCGCGGGTGGCTTGCCGTCTCCGCCCGGCGGTACGGAGCGGGAGGAATTGCCCGTGCCGGTCTCGCCCGACGGCGGCCATTGATCTGGTCTGACCCAAGTCCAAGGGGCACCGTCCGGCCGACCGTGGAGGGGTTCGATCCACCCGGCGTCCGCCGCCACCCCGTGGGGACCAGGGACGAGCGGCTCGCGCAGCGGGACGTTGAGGTGGACGGGACCGGCAGCCGGTGACCGCGTTGCCTCCGTGTGCATCTGGGTTCCCGCAGCCGCAACGTAGGCGCGGCAGGCCAAGGAACGCCAGTAGGCGACCTGACCGGGAACCCTCTCCGCCACACCGACCTCGGCGAACAGACGGACGGCTGCGCCGAAGAGCTTGAGCTGGTCGACAGTCTGGTTCGCGCCGGTCTGCCTGAGCTCGGGCGGCCGATCCGCGGTCAGGACGATGAGGGGCACGTGTGCCGCTGATGCCTCAAGTACCGCCGGGTGGAGGTTAGCCGCGGCGGTGCCAGACGTACAGACCAGTGCCACCGGCCGGCGCGCGACGGCGGCGAGCCCGACAGCGAGGAAACCCGCGGAGCGCTCGTCGATACGGACGTGCAGGCGAATCCGCGGGTCGCGGTAGAGCGCGAGTGCCAATGGCGCCGATCGGGATCCCGGTGCGATGACCGCCTCCCGCAGCCCGCAGCGGGCGAGCTCGTCGACGAGCACACGCGCCTGCGCGAGCGATGGAGCCAACCGAGACGGCAAGGTGCCGCCGGTGGCCGGCTCCGGTGTGTCGCCGCCGATGCTCATGGGTCGAGTATCGACTCGGCCTGGTGCAGCCGGGCCTGCCAGGTCTGAGTGAGGGTGTGCGGAGCGGCCATCCGGTCGACAAGCGCGGGATCTGGAACCGGGCGGCGAACCGGGATCTCTCCGTCGACGGGCAGCAGCGGCTGCGCGGTCACGTCGGCAGAGAGCAGCGAGAGGCTGGCGAGCCCGCATGCGTACGGCAGATCAGGTAATGCGGCCGCGAGCGCGACGCCGGCGGCAAGGCCGACGGAGGTTTCCAACGCGGAGGACACCACGGCCGGCAGCCCACAGGCCTCTGCCACCTGGAGCGAGCGGCGCACGCCGCCGAGGGGCTGGACCTTGAGGACGACGACGTCGGCGGCGGCCGCGGCGCGTACCCGCAGCGGATCGGCCGCCCGCCGGATGGACTCGTCGGCCGCCAGCGGCACGTCCACCTGCTTACGGACGGCCGCCATCTCGTCGAGGGTTGCGCACGGCTGCTCGACGTACTCCAGGTCGAAGCGGTACAACGACTTGATCATGCGCACCGCTTCGTCAGCCGACCACGCCCCGTTCGCGTCGACCCGCAGCCGTCCCGACGGCCCGAGAGCATGGCGAACGGCCTCCACCCGATCGATGTCCTCTCCCTCGGTCTGGCCGCGCTCGCCGACCTTCACCTTCGCGGTACGGCAACCCGAGGTGGCGACGATCACGGCAGCCTCCTGCGGTCCGACCGCCGGCACGATGCAATTCGCCGGGATCGTGGGGCGAACCGGAGCCGGCCACGACGAGAACGCCGCCTCCCTTGCCGCCGCGAGCCAGCGTGCAGACTCCTGGGGCCCGTACTCCGGAAATGGCGAGAACTCTGCCCAGCCTGCGGGACCCTCGATGAGCATCCCCGTACGCAGCGACTGGCCGCGGAACGTCGTCCGCATCGGAATGGCATAGACGGCGGTCCGCATCGTCAGGCCTCTCCGGTCCGGCATCTGCCTGCGCTGTGGTGCCCGCAAGACGCCGGCTGCCGGGGAACAATCATCACAAGTCCTCACGGTCGCGAGCGGGGCAAGGCAGGACAGATCGGCAACGGCGTGGCGGCTACGGCCGCTTGGGGAACTTACCGAAGTCAGGCTTGCGCTTCTGGACGTAGGCGTCGCGCCCTTCCTGCGCTTCCTCGGTCATGTAGAAGAGGAGGGTAGCGTCGCCCGCGAGCTGCTGGATGCCGGCCAGCCCGTCGTCGGCTGCGTTCATCGATGCTTTGAGCATGCGCAGCGCTAGCGGGGATAGCTGCAGCATCTCCCGGCACCAGGCCACAGTCTCGATCTCGAGCTGCTCGAGCGGCACGACCGTGTTGACCAGCCCCATCTCGAGCGCCTGCGCGGCGTCGTACTGGCGGCAGAGGTACCAGATCTCACGCGCCTTCTTTTGCCCGACGATTCGGGCGAGCAGGCCGGAGCCGTAGCCGCCGTCGAAGGAACCGACCTTCGGGCCTGTCTGCCCGAACCGCGCGTTGCCCGCCGCGATGGACAGGTCGCAGCAGACGTGGAGAACATGACCACCGCCGATCGCGTACCCAGCGATCATGGCGACCACCGGCTTGGGTGTCCGCCGGATCTGGATCTGGAGGTCGAGGACGTTGAGCCGGCCGATCCCCTTGTGGGCCACGGCGTCGTCGCCGAGATAGCCGTCGTCACCGCGGATTCGCTGGTCGCCGCCGGAGCAGAAGGCCAGCTCTCCTGCGCCGGTCAAGATGATCACGCCGATGCGGTCGTCGTCCCTGGCGACGGTGAAGGCGTGCTGTAGCTCGAAGAGGGTCTGGGGCCGGAATGCGTTGCGGACCTCTGGTCGGTTGATCGTGATCTTCGCAATCCCATCGGAGATTTCGTATCTGATATCGGTGTAGTCGCCGGATTGCCCCCATTCCGCGCCCGGCTTGATCGTCGTGGTCGCCACTTCCGGCTGTGCCTCGCCCATGGAGGCCCACCCTAATGTCCGGGTGCGCGGGCTTTGCGCCTAGGGCGCCGCGTACGCGGCTGGCTTGCGAGGGCGGCCCCGCACCACGGTAACCGGGCGCTCCTCCTTACGCTTACGACCCATGCCCCCGCCTGCGCTCTCTGTCCACACCTGGCCATGTGCAGTCGAGCCGGGCCTCCTGCACGCTCTGTCACACGCGCTCTACGACGGTGGGCCGACGGTGGCGATCATCCCACGGGGGCCGGAGCAGGTCCTGATCGCTGGTGCTGTGCAGCCGGCGCAGCCGCTCGAACGGGACGACGTTGCTCTGGTGGTGCCGACCTCTGGGTCCACCGGCCGGCCGAAGGGGGTCCTGTTGCCTGCTGCCGCCCTGCTCGCCTCCGCCCGGCTCACCCACGATCGGCTCGGCGGGACGGGGCAGTGGCTGCTCGCTCTCCCGCCCACGCACATCGCTGGCGTGCAAGTTCTCGTTCGCTCGATCGTCGCCGGCGAGGCGCCGGTCGCCCTGGAGCTGCGAGCCGGCTTCGATCCAGCAGCATTCGCTGAAAGAAGCCGCGCCCTGACAGGCGACCGCCGCTACACGGCGCTCGTTCCGACGCAGCTGCGACGGCTGCTCGACGGCGGCGGGAACGTGCTGGCCGCGTTGCGGACGTATAACACGATCTTGGTCGGTGGATCCGCCGTGGCCGCCGAGCTCGTGACGAGGGCTCGGGACGAGGGGGTACGAGTCGTCAGCAGCTACGGGATGACGGAGACCGCCGGTGGCTGCATCTACGACGGCGTACCGCTGGCCGGCGTCGGCATCGAGGTCGGGACGGACGGGATCATCGAGCTGTCCGGCCCCACCCTCGCGGCTGGTTACCGACTGGATCCGGCCGCCACAGAGGCGGCTTTCATGCGGGGCAGGTTCCGCACCTCGGACCGGGGTCGGATCGGCCGGGACGGCCGGCTCGTCGTGCTTGGCCGCGCCGACGATGCCATCCTCACCGGGGGTGTCGTCGTCGACCCCGTGGCAGTCGAGACCGTGCTGTCCACACATCCGGCGATAGCGGCAGCCGCCGTCATCGGACAGCCGGATCGTGAGTGGGGAGAACGCGTCGTCGCTGTGGTTGTGCCGGTGGCTTCGGGCGAGGTACCGGCTCTCGAGGACGTGCGTCGGTGGGTAGCGGACAGGCTGGGAGCGGTCCAGGCACCACGCGAGGTGGTCGTCGCCACGACGCTGCCCACGCTGCCGACCGGCAAGCTCGACCGGTCACGCGTCAGGGAGACTGTCCGGCGTGGTTAGCGTTGCGGAATGGGTGGCAGG
>DATBRJ010000384.1:0-8999 GCA_036560395.1 Actinomycetes bacterium
CGTGATGGGTTGCAACGGCACGGTCGACTACCTGGTGGACGCTGTCTTCAACTACCCGACCCTCGCCGAGTCGTACAAGGTCGCCGCCCTCGACGCGATGAACAAAATGCGCCACGTCGAGCGGATGATCGACTGACCATGCGGATTGTCGGGCCGCTGCGCCTCGAAGGCGAGCGTCCGGCGCCTGGATGCTGAGCAGTTGATTCCCCAGGTCCGGCCGTGATCGGGTCGGCGCAGCACCTTTGCGCCGACCCGATCACGAACCCAGTCTCCGCGTGAGCTATGCCGCTCCCGAAGGACGGCAGGACGCCGAGGAGCTTGCGACCAACGCTCCCGAGCTGTCAGTAGCCGCCCGAGTAGGAAGGCGAACTCGGAGCGCTGCTGCCGCCGCCCTGGGTGGCGGCTGCACCCGCCGGGGTGACAGCGTGCCAGGTGAAGCTCGTCCCGCCGAAGTTGTCGCTGAAGTCGTTGCCCATCGTCTGGCCGGCCGACTTGTCCAGCTTGAACGTGTAGAGCGGGTGACCGTTGTAGGCGACCTGCATTGTGCTGTCGGGTCGCTTCACCATGCTGAACTGCTGGGTGAGGTCGCCCGTCGCCTGCGGTGCGGCATTGCCGGCCGTGGTGAGCGGCGACCAGAATCCGACGCATTCGCCGGTGCATTTGATCGATCCGGCGGACTCACCGTCGGCGAAGTAGAGGGTCTTCCCGGCCGAGTTGACCAGGATGGCGCCAAGAGCGTCGGTCGGGCTCGTCTTGACCGCGGCGGCGCTCGACCCTGAGCCGGTGGTACCTCCGGCGTTGTTTCCGGAGCCGCCGCCTCCGCAGGCCGCCAGCAGCGTGGCGATCGCGGCCAGCATGGCCGCACTTGCGAGCGCCCGGTTCCAATGACGGGAACCGGCCTGATGTCTTGCACTGAAAAGCTTCACAGCGTTGTCCTCTTCGTGCTGGTAGGAACGTCTTCTTGAGCGGGTTCACCGCCCCTCGCCTGGTCGTACGCCGGGAACTTGGCTGCGGTTCAGCGGGAGGCTGTCGATGAACCGCCTGGGCACGATGACGCGTACGGACGGGTATGTCTCACTCGCATCCAGCCCTCGGGGCGCCAGGCGCGATTAGGCCGGCAGGCAGGCAAGGCTGGCGTTCGTCACCCTTGACACTCGCGCTGTCGTGGGTCTTGCGGCTCGTTACCGCCGCGGGCCTCGCCGTCGACGCGTACATGCATCTGAAGGTTGCCTCGGACTATGACGTGATTCCCGGCACGATCTCGGGCGGCGACCTCTTCCGTGCCGAGTCTGCGACGGCGATCGCAGTAGCCGTGCTGGTGCTCGTTCGCCCTGGCAGGGTGGCATATTTGCTGGCGCTCATCGTCGCCGCGAGCGCACTGGGAGCCGTGTTGCTCTACACGAACGTCGATGTCGGAGCGCTCGGTCCATTGCCTGATCTTTACGAACCGGTGTGGTTCACGGAGAAGACGGTGAGCGCGATCGCGGAGGCGGTAGCAGCGGTTACGGCGGCCCTGGGATTCGTCTTCGAGGCGCTCCGTCGCCGCGGGACGTGACTCGGCGCGCTGGAACCCGGCTCGTCTCGTGGTAGGCCTTGGGGGTTACCTCCTGTCCGGGGGGAGTTCCCGGTCAAGGCCCGCGTCCTTCAGCAATTGCCTGGCCTCAGGCAGGTAGTCGTCGGCGACCAGGATGCGGATCGGGAACGCGTTGATCGACCCGGAGATCACGCTGAAGTCCCGGTCGAGGATCTGATGCGGTATGCCGGTGTCGATCAGGAGCGACTCGACGGCCGAGGTGAGAACCTGGTCGGTGGTGCGGAGAAGCTCCCGCATTGACACTCCCGTCCTCCGGCCTCGCCTTGTTGCGTGGCGTGATGCCTTGCGGGGCCAGAGTACGGGAGAGTCGTACGGCAGCGGCCAGCAGCAGGCCTTTACACCGTCACAGCCCGGTGGTCGCGAACCAGGTGGTCGCGGACGGCCCGACGAAGACGATCGGTGCAAAGCACGGGCTCGGCAGGTCGAGATGTGCCGTGATCTTCGCATCGCCTGACGGGCTTGCGGGGAACGGTGCCGTTGCCACGTTCACCGTCGTAACGCCGCCGTCCGTTGGTGTCAGGCAGCTCACGACCGCCTGGAAGTTGGCGATCGGGTTCGTTCCCTGGAGCGCCTCAGGGACGGGTGCCGCCTCAAGCAAGACAAGGCCACGCACCTTCACCTCAAGCTTGCCGCTGGTTGACAACTGGCCCTTGCCCGCGTCTATCTGCCAGGGGAGCCCGCCGCCATTGATGCCGCGGATCGGGTTGGTCGAACCGACAAAGGGCCCGCTGACCGCGACCATCGTGTGGAAGTTCAGGATCTTCTGCCCGTTCGAGGCGGCCGCCGGTGACACGGTCAAGCCGAGACCGACGATCACGCCGGTTAACAGGACGAGCAATCGCTTCATACTCCCGCTCCTCTCGGAATCCGGATCGGCCGATTCCCCATCCGCCGACCGATAGGTGTCCGAAAGGCGTACGCCGATGCCAGGCGTTCGGTTCAGCCTGACCCCGCAGTGGCGGCTCCAAGCTGCGCAGCGGCACAATCCGTTAGTGGGCAGGAGCTGCGGGTATACGGAACAACCGAATCCTCGGAGGTCAGATCATGGTCGGACAGGAGCAGACGGCCCGGGTGGCAGATCTGCGGGACCGATCGGTCGCGGATCTCATTCGGCATGTGACCGACCTCGTCCCGCAGTTGGTTCGCGCTGAGCTGACCCTCGCGAAAGCGGAGCTCGCGGAGAAGGGCAAGCAAGCCAGCGTCGGTGCAGGCTTGTTCGGTGGAAGCGGCCTGTTCGCCTTCTTCAGCCTTGCCGTGCTGGTCACAGCGGCCGTTCTCGGTTTGGCAGAGGTCTTGCCCGGTTGGGCGGCTGCGCTGGTCGTCGCCGGTGCTCTGCTCGTGCTCGCCGGGCTGCTCGCCCTGGTCGGGCGCTCCCAGATTCGTCGGGCCATACCGCCCGTGCCTAAGCAGGCGGTACGGAGCGCGCGACTCGACGTCGAGGCCGTGAAGGAGAGTGCTCGGCCATGACCGAGGCGGGTGCGACCGACCCGGTCGAGACAACCAAACCCTTGCCCAGTCCGAGCAGCGCTGAACTGCAGCGCGACATCGAGCAGACCCGCGACGAGCTTGCCGCGACGGTCGCGGCCCTCGCGGCCAAGGTGAACGTGCCGGCGCGAGTTCGAGAAAAGCTCAGCCGGATGCGCATGCGCGGGCGAGGCCGTACGCGTGAAGGTGCATACATCGTCCGGGAACGGGAACGCGAGATCACCGGTGTTGGAGCCTACTTCACGCGGCAGGGCGTCACCCTCGCTGTGGCTGTCGCCGCCGCCGCGGTCGTGGGCTGGGTGCTGATACGACGGAAGCGCGGGTGAATTGCCGTGAACAAAGCGGGAGCGCTGCTTTACCGACCGCTCGGCCTTGCAGCGGGTATGGGCGGCGGGCTGCTTGCCAGCGCGATCTTCAAACAAGTCTGGAAGCGGGTGGCGGGGGAGGAGGACGCGCCCGAGGCGACCGACGAATCCCGGGGCTGGCGAGAGGTTCTGATCGCCGCCGCTGTACAAGGTGCGATCTTCGCGCTCGTGAAGGCGGCAATCGACCGAAGCGGTGCGGTCGGCGTCAAGCGGCTGACCGGCGAGTGGCCGGAGCGGACCTAGCCCCGGGCAGGTTGAGAAGGTCACCATGTCTTCGGAGGCAGCGCGAGGAAGACCTGACAGCTCGGTCAGGACGGGCGAACGCGGTCCGCTCCCTGACCGGCCGACCACTCTGTCCGGGCGGGCGTGGTGGGGCGCCATCAAGCGGGCTGTCGCGGAATTCCGTACAGACAACCTGACCGACTGGGCGGCCGCGTTGACCTATTACAGCGTGCTGTCGATCTTCCCTGGGCTCCTCGTCTTGATCTCCGTCCTCGGTCTGATCGGCCCGTCGGCAACCGACACACTCATCAAGAACCTTCAGGACGTGCCGGGCGGGGTCCAGGACGTGTTGGTCACCGCGATCCAGAACATTGAACGCGGGCAGAGCAGCACAGCCAGTGTGCTGGCCATCCTCGGTCTGATCACAGCGCTCTGGTCGGCATCCGCATACATCGGTGCATTCATCCGGGCATCGAATGCGATCTATGACGTGCCTGAGGGGCGGCCGATCTGGAAGACCTTGCCGATCCGGATAGGCCTCACCGTGCTGCTGATGGTGCTCACGGCCGTCACTGCGATCGCAGTGGTGCTGACCGGTGGGCTGGCCAGGCGGACCGGCGAGCTTGTCGGTGCCGGCGACACCGCGGTGACGGTGTGGGAGATCGCCAAGTGGCCAGTCTTGCTGATCATCGTCTCGGTTATGTTCGCCCTGCTCTACTGGGCCTCACCCAACGCACGCCAAGGCTTTCGCTGGATCACTCCGGGCGGCATAGTGGCCGTCGTCCTCTGGCTGATCGCATCTGCTGGGTTTGCCGTCTACGTCGCAAACTTCGGTTCCTACAACAAGACCTATGGCTCGCTGGCGGCGGTCATCATCTTCCTGGTCTGGCTGTGGATCTCCAACATCGCCATCCTGCTCGGTGCCGAGCTGAACGCGGAGCTCGAACGCAGCAGAGCGATGACCGCCGGCCACCCGCAGGAGGAGGAGCCGTACATTCCGCTGCGCGACACAAGCCATATCCGCGAACGGGACAACCTCTAGGTCGTGTCGCCGGCGCGACCGTCCGGTTGGCTTTGCGGCCCTGCCGCAAGCCAATGCCGCAGATAGCGCCGTAAGCCGGTGAGGTCGGTGCTGGCCGCGCGATAGGCGATATAGCCGTCCGGCCGCACGAGGTAGTGGGCGGGCTCACTTGGGCGTAGGCGGAGCCGGCGCAACGCAAGGCCCTGTTGGTCATACAGCGTGCCCGGCCCTCGGTCCCGGCCGAGGTGGTGGACCGCGACAAGGTCGGGCCACGAGCCAGCGATGCCGCCTGCCTTGACGTCAGGCCAGGCGGCGAGCGGCCCGCAGAGCAGGAGGTGGAACTTAGGCGCCGTTGTCATCATGTGCAGCGTCGTCGTTCGCCCGTCCACGAGGACAGGCGCGTCGGGGAGCCGCATCCCTGCCGCTATCCCATGCCCGCGGCCGCCCGGGCCGTCAACACTAACCGGGCTGCGCCGGTAATGGATGCTCAGCTCGGAGACCGTACGAAAGGCCATCCCGCGCAGGCGCCTGAACCGGAGGACGATCGGCGCCAGCCTCGGCACCACCTCGCTGCGGATGAGCCGAAGGGCCGGGTTCGTCGTCGTCGCGACTGAGAAGGCCCGGTCCGTGAAGCGGAGGACGGCGCGCCCGACCGGGCCGCGCTCGATCTCATAGGTGTCCAGCAGGGACGGCACCGCGTCGCCTCGGCAGACAAGTCCAAGCTTCCACCCCAGGTTGATGGCGTCCTGGATGCCGGTGTTCATTCCCTGGCCGCCTGCGGGGCTATGGATATGCGCCGCATCGCCGGCCAGGAAGACCGGCCCGGACCGGTAGTGCGCGGCGCCCCGGTTGTGCAATTTGAAGTCGGTCATCCATACCGGGTCATGGAGCCGGAGACCCGGGCCGGCGTACCGATCCGCGAGCACCTGGAGCTGCCCGAGCGTCACCGGGCCCGCGGGATCTCGCGGTGACCGCATGGTGATCAGCCGCCACGTGGCGGGTGCGCCGAGCGGGAAGAACAACAACAGTCCCGTGCCCGTCACGAACGCATGCTGCGCATCCGGCTCCAGACCGTCGACCTCGAGGTCCGCGAGCAGGAAGGTCTGCGGATAGGCGTAGCCCCGGAAGCCGATGCGCGAACGCTGCCTGACCGTGCTGTGCGCGCCATCGCAGCCCGCCACATAGCGCGCCTGCACGATCTCCTCGGTGCCGTCGGGGTGGCGCAGTCGGCAGGCGACGAGTGAGTCACGCGGCTCGAGATCGACCAGCTCCACGCCTCGCTCGGCGAGAACCCCCCGGCGGCTGAGGTGTTCGCCGAGGATTGCCTCGGTCTCCGCCTGCGACAGGAGCAGCAGATAGGGATAAGCCGTGTCCTCGATCCCGAGGTCGAACAATTGCAACGACACAACTCTCCCGCCCACATGCAGGCGGAGACGGGCCGCGGAATTGCCTCGTTCGACCAGCCGTTGGCTGAGCCCATGGCGAGCCAGCACCTCCAGGGTGCGCGGCTGTATCGCCAGTGCCCTCGATTCGTGCACTCGGTCGGGTTGCCGGTCCACGACCCGAAAGCGAGTACCGAAGTCGACCAACTGGAACGCCAGAGCCAATCCGGTCGGACCTGCGCCAACGACCAGGACATCCAAGGGCTCATCGGCACCGGTCGGCACGATCGCGCCTTAGAACGGCATCGAGACGAAGGGTGACGAGTACGCCGGGTCGCCGGAAAGCACGCCCTCGGCCTCCTCGGCCGCGATGCGGTTCTGTTCGGCGGCAATGGTCGCGCCGAGCAGGCGGATGTCTCCTGCCGTCGCCAGTCCGGTGATCTCTTTGTGTGCGAGAACCCAGGAGACAGCCGCCCGGATTCGCTCCTCGCCATCGAGGGGTTCGTACCACGTCGTGTACGGTGCGCCTTCCGGCCCGTCGGGCCAGTTGCGGCGGGAGATCGTCTTGATGATCATAAGGCCGACATCCTGGCGGTGCACTTCCTCGGCCAGCGCCTCATACGAAGCCCGGTACACCGTGTCACGCCACAGCACGGGGTTCAGTGGCGTCAGAACGGTCGCGAACGGAAAGCGGCGAAGGGCCTCGAGGTGGACGGCCGGTGCTTCCGAGCCGTGGCCGGTGATTCCCACCGCGTCGACTAGGCCCTCGTCGACAGCCCTCGTGGCCGCCTCGAGCGCGCCGCCGGGTCCGACCGCCCTGTCCAGATCCTCCAGATCGCCGACCGCGTGGAGCTGCAACAGGTCGAGCCGCTCGGTTTGCAGCCGCTCGAGCGACGCGTTGATCTGGGACCATGCCGCCTCCCTGGACCGTTCGCCGGTCTTGGTCGCCAGGAATATGCGATCGCGAATGCGCGGCATCCACGGGCCTAGTCTCAGCTCCGCGTCCCCGTAGCTTGCCGCGACATCGAAGTGGTTAATGCCTGCGTCGAGGGCCTCCAGGATCGACCGGTCAGCCACCTCCTGCTCGACCGATGCGAGTGCCGCGGCGCCGTACAGCAGCACTGAGCTGCGGTGATCCAGGCGTCCGAGTCTCCGGTACTCCATTCGTCCTCCTCGTGTCGTGGCAGGCAGACCCTCACTACCGTATGCGGCATCTGACGGGAGGGCGTGGGATGCGCAAGCCGGCCGCCGCGATCGGCACAGCGGTGTTCTTCGTCGCGACGCCGTGCGTGGTTGTCGGGCTGATTCCCTGGTGGCTCACCGGGTGGGAGATGCGCCAGCCGGTGCTGCCGTGGTGGCCGATCGCCGCGGTCGGGGCCTTGCTGCTGGCCGTTTCAGCGGCTGTGCTCATCCAGGCCTTCGTCCGCTTCGTACTGGAGGGTGTCGGCACGCCTGCCCCCATCGCCCCGACGCGCCATCTTGTCGTGGGTGGGCTCTATGGCCATGTCCGCAATCCGATGTATCTCGCTGTCGTGGGTGCGATCGTCGGTCAGGCGCTGCTCCTCGGACAGCTTGGCCTGCTCGCCTACGCCATCGTTGTCGCCATGACCGTCGCAGCGTTCGCCCACGCATACGAGGAACCCACGCTCATCCGCCAGTTCGGAGAGGAGTACGAGGCATATCGTCGCGCCGTACCCGCGTGGCTGCCTCGCGTCAGTCCATGGCGCCCCGATGAGCACAGTCGCGACGCCCGCCGATAGCCGCCCGTCTCCTCCGGTCGCGCAGCGGCATCGGCGGCGAGCGGCCGGGACTTCGAAACAGGAACGTCGACCCTAGGCTGGCCTGCTATGGATGCGGCAGGACGGTGGCTGGAGGTTGGCGAGGGCGTATTGGTCCGCCGCTACGAGGAGCTCGACCTAACCGTTGGGCTGGTAATCGGTGACGGCGCATGCTTGGTCGTCGACGCCCGTGGCGACGAGGTGCAGGGCAGGGAGCTGGCATCGGCGGTACGCCGTGTCGTACCGGATCCGTGGAGTGTCGTGATCACGCATGCGCATTTCGACCACTGCTTCGGTACGGCCGCGTTCTTGCCCTGCGACGTCTGGGCACACCCGAGCTGCCGTGCCGTTCTGGCCGAGGAGGGCGAGCAGATCCGCGCCGAAGCGGCAGACGAGTACGAGTCCGAGGGCAGGACCGACCTGGCGACCCAACTCCGGGAGGCGCAGCTGGTGCTGCCAGAACAGCTCGTCCCAGCGACGAAAGAGCTATTCGTCGGTGGGCGACCGGTGACGCTGGCACATCTGGGGCCAGGCCACACCGACCACGACCTCGTCGTCCATGTTCCGGATGCGGAGGTCGTGTTCGCCGGCGACCTCGTCGAGGAAGGCGCGCCGCCCGCGTTCGGTAAGGACGCGATGCCGCTGCGGTGGCCCGACACCGTGACCGCGCTGCTCGCGATGGCGAGGGACGCCGCGGTCGTCCCCGGACACGGCGCGCCGGTCGACCGGGCGTTTGTCAGTGCGCAGCGGGACGAGCTGTCCGTGGTCGCCGACCTCTGCCGAGCCGTTTTGGACGGCGAGATGGGAGTCACCGATGCGATCGTACGGTCCCCGTACCCGGAGAAAGTGACGAGAGGCGCACTCGCCTGTGCTCGGACGGATTAGCGATGCATCCCTTTCGAGGTGCGATTTTTCTTTACCCGTTCCATGGGAGGTCGGTGCAGGTGATGGTGTCCCGCCCGCTCGGGCGCCTGCGGCGCCCTCGTTTTACGCCCGGCCACACCCCGACACCATCACCTGCCCCGACCTCCGGGTCCGTGCGTCGCTGGCGGGCTTCGTCAAGGCTGGGCACGCCCCGACCCTGTCGAGCGGCTCGACCTCGGGTCCTATGTGTCGGGCGGCTTATCGGCGCGATCAGGTCGACCGCTTAAC
>DATBRJ010000385.1:0-4201 GCA_036560395.1 Actinomycetes bacterium
CTCGTGATGCTGATGACTCCAGGCGTCGCCTTTTTCTACGGCGGGCTCGCGCGCGTCAAGAGCGTACTTAATATGATCATGATGAGCCTCGCTTGTCTTGCCGTGGTCAGCGTGCTGTGGGTGCTCGTCGGCTACAGCCTCGCCTTCGGACAGGACGCTGGCGCTGGCCTCATCGGCAACCTCGACCACATCGGCCTGGACGGCACGATCGACTCCGTTACCGGCACGGTGCCGACGCTCGCCTTCGTGGCGTTCCAGCTGATGTTCGCTATCATCACGCCGGCGTTGATCAGCGGCGCCATCGCCGACCGGGCGAAGTTCAGCGCCTGGGTGTTCTTCGTCGCGGTGTGGAGCCTCGTCGTCTATGCGCCGATTGCGCACTGGGTCTTCTACTTCCACGATGGCGACGGCGGCTGGATCGCGGACCGGCTCAAGGCTATCGACTTCGCCGGTGGCACGGCAGTGCACATGAACGCCGGGGCCGCGGCGCTCGCGCTAGCTCTCATCCTCGGCAAGCGGGTGGGTTGGCCGAAGAACGAGGCCAAGCCGCACAACATCCCATTCATCGTTCTCGGTGCCGCGCTGCTCTGGTTCGGCTGGTTCGGCTTCAACGCCGGCTCCGCGGTGGGCGCCAACGGGCTTGCCTCGGTCGCGTTCCTCAACACGCAGGTGGCGACCGCGGCGGCCATCATCGGATGGCTCCTGGTCGAGCGACTGCGTGGTGTGCACATGTCGGCCGTCGGAGCCAGCGCGGGCGCAATCGCCGGTCTCGTGGCCATCACCCCGGCGTGTGCGTCGGTGAGCCCGCTTGGGGCGCTCGCCGTGGGCGTCATCGCCGGTGCACTCTGCTCGCTTGCCGTGTCGCTGAAGTATCGCTTCGGCTTCGACGACTCGCTCGATGTCGTCGCGGTGCACTTCGTCGGCGGCCTCGCCGGGGCCCTGCTCATCGGCTTCTTCGCGACCGCCGCCGTCACCGGTGGTGTGGACGGGCTGCTCTACGGCGGTGGACTCGAGCAGCTGGGCAAGCAGGCCATCGCCGCCGCCGCCGTGGGGTCTTACTCGTTCGTCCTCACGTACATCATCGGCAAAGCCATCGACGCGACGGTCGGATTCCGGGTCACCGAGGAGGAGGAGGTGCTAGGTATCGACGCCGCGGAGCACGGCGAGGTCGCCTATGACCTGGCCGACACGCTCGCGCCGGCGACCGGCCACCGAGCTGCCGAGGAGCCCGCCCACGCCCACGACGCGCCAGTGCGTACCGGCTGATTGGGGTACCGGTAGGAGAAGACCGCGGACTGTCGCCCCTGTGCGGGCCGCGGTCTTCTGCCTTCGCGGTCGTCGCGCCGGATACGCTGGCGGGGACCTGCTGTGCGCCAACCCCGAGGACGCTCGACGTGTTCGACACGCTTTCAGACCGGATCACCGCCACGCTGAAGAGCCTGCGCGGTAAGGGCCGGTTGTCCGACGCCGATATCGACGCGACCGCCCAGGAGATTCGGGTCGCGCTGCTCGACGGGGACGTTGCCCTGCCTGTGGTTCGCGACTTCATCGCGGCTATCAGGGAACGGGCCCGTGGCAGCGAAGTGCACGCCGCTCTCAACCCCGCTCAGCAGGTCATCAAGATTGTCAACGAGGAGCTGATCGCGATCCTCGGCGGCGAGACCCGCCGCCTGCGCTTCGCCAAGACTCCTCCGACCGTGATCATGCTCGCCGGCCTGCAGGGCTCAGGTAAGACGAGCCTGGCCGGCAAGCTCGCCGGCTGGCTGCGCGGTCAGGGCCACCAGCCGCTGCTGGTCGCCGCGGATCTCCAACGCCCGAACGCTGTCCAGCAGCTCCAGATCGTGGGCGAGCGGGCGGGCGTGAACGTCTTCGCGCCCGAGCCGGGCAATGGTGTCGGAGACCCAGTCGCCGTAGCCCGTCAGTCGATCAGCCACGCGCGGGAGAAGCTGTACGACATTGTGGTGATCGACACCGCCGGCCGGCTCGGCATCGACGCCGAAATGATGCAGCAGGCAGCCGATATCCGCGCCGCGGTCGATCCCGACGAGGTTCTGTTCGTGGTCGACGCGATGATCGGTCAGGACGCGGTAACCACTGCGCAGGCGTTCCTCGACGGTGTGGGCTTCGACGGTGTCGTCCTCACCAAACTCGACGGCGATGCGCGCGGCGGGGCGGCGCTTTCCGTAGCCAGGGTTACCGGCCGGCCGATCATGTTCGCCTCGAACGGCGAGAAGCTGACCGACTTCGACGTCTTCCACCCCGACCGGATGGCCTCGCGCATCCTCGGCATGGGGGATCTGCTCAGCCTGATCGAGCAGGCCGAACGGACCTTTGACGCGGAGCAGGCCACGAAGATGGCCGAGCGGATGCGTCGCGGCGGCAAGGACCTCACCCTCGAAGACTTCCTGCACCAGATGGAGCAGGTCCGCAAGCTCGGCTCGATCTCCAAGTTGCTCGGCATGCTGCCCGGCATGGGGGAAATGCGGGAGCAGATCAACGCGATCGACGACCGCGATGTCGACCGGGTGGCGGCCATCATCAAGTCGATGACGCCCGCCGAGCGGGACGATCCTCGCATCCTCAACGGCTCCCGCCGGTCTCGCATTGCCCGCGGCGCGGGCGTCACGGTCAGTGAGGTCAACGGCCTGGTGGAGCGCTTCTCCGAGGCCCAGAAGATGATGCGGCAGATGGGCCGCGGCGGTGGCCTGCCTGGGATGCCCGGCTTGCCGGGTATGCCGGGAGGCTTTGGCAGCGGCCCGGGCGGCGGGAAGAGGTCGAAGGGCAAGGCGGGCAAGAAAGGCAAGGCCAAGGCCGGCCGCAGCGGGAATCCGGCGAAGCGCGCACTCGAGGCGCAGGGTCGCGGCATCGGCGGACCGACTGCCAGTGGCGCGACCGGGACCGCGGCTCCGAGCGCGACCGATCCCTTCGCCGGGCTCGGCGGTGTCGGCCTGCCGGCAGGCGACCCGGACGATGCACAGGACTACGACCTGCCCAAGGAGCTTCGGGACCTCCTCGCCAAGGGAGACCACTAGTGCCCGACCGGCCGGACGGGCCACCGACCGCCGCCGACGTCTTGCGGATCTCAGGCGTAGCCCTGCCGTCTGAGGATCCTCGCGACATTTACGTCGTGGACGGCCGGATCACCTACGAGCCGGTCGCGTCGGCGGAAACGGTGGCCGCCGGATGGGTGCTTCCGGGTTTGGTCGACGCGCATTGTCATGTCGGGCTCGACACCGGTGGCGCCGTGGACGAAGCCGAGCAGGAACGGCAGGCCCTCGCGGACCTCGCTGCCGGCGCGCTCCTGATCAGGGACGCGGGGAGCCCAGCGGACACCCGCTGGATAGATGATCGGGATGACCTGCCCCGCATCGTCAGGGCCGGTCGGCATGTCGCTCGCACCAAGCGGTACTTGCGGAACTACGGCGTGGAGATCGAGCCTGCGCAACTGGCTGACGAGGTTGCAGTGCAGGCGACCCGCGGCGACGGATGGGTGAAGATCGTTGGTGACTGGATCGACCGGGAGGCCGGCGATCTCATACCTTGCTGGCCGGCCGACGTGCTGCGCACTGCGATCGCACGGGCGCACGCTGCCGGGGCGCGGGTGACGGTCCATGTTTTCGGCGAGCAAGCGGTCGCCGACGCGGTCGCGGCCGGCGTCGACTGCGTGGAGCATGGCACCGGGATTTCCGCGGAGGTCATCACGGCGATGGCCGAGCGCGGCATCGGTCTCGTTCCAACGCTGGTCAATATCGCGAATTTCCCGTCGATCGCCGATAAGGCGGCGCGCTTTCCCGCGTACGCGGACCACATCCGGCGCCTTCACGCCACCTCCGCCCGGCGGGTGGCCGAAGCCTACGAAGCGGGTGTCCCCCTCTACGCCGGCACGGATGCCGGCGGGAGCATCGCGCATGGCCGGGTCGTCGAGGAGGTAATCGCGCTGTACGAGGTCGGTCTGCCGGCCGAGGTGGCGCTCGGCGCCGCATCCTGGCGAGCTCGGCAGTGGCTCGGCCGAGCCGGACTCGCCGACGGCGCCGCCGCCGACCTCGTGGTGTACGCCGAGGACCCGCGCCAGAACCTCAAAGTCCTCTACGAACCCCAGCGCATCATCCTGCGCGGCAGGGTCGTCCGCTGATCCGTCCGGCGTCCTCGCTGCCCGTGGAGCCGCAGGCCGGCCGGGTCTGGCACAATGGGCGACTGCTGA
>DATBRJ010000386.1:0-14614 GCA_036560395.1 Actinomycetes bacterium
CCGGAGTCGAGCAAGTCCGCCGCTCGGTCGGTCTCGAAGGCGATGAGCTGCCGGACAGCCGACGTCGCCACGGTCCGATCAAGGTCGGTCTCCGCGACACCATGCGCCTCGAGATCCTCCAGTGGCAGGTAGATGCGTCCCGCCCGGCGATCCTCCGCGACGTCCTGCCAGTGCTCCACGAGCTGCAGCGCGGTGCAGATGCGGTCGGATAGCTCGAGGTTGCGCGGGGTACTCGAATTGAAGATCTTAAGTACGACTCTACCGACCGGGTCGGCCGAGAGCGTGCAGTACTGCGCCAGGTCGGCGTACCTCGCATAGCGGCTCACCACCTGGTCCCGCAGGTTCGCCGCGACGAGCCGGTCGAACGGCTCCCGGTCCAGGTCGCAGGCGCGAACGGTAGCGGCGAGCTGGCGAAGCACCGGCGTCGAGGGCGGGCGACCCAGCCAGATGCCATCGAGATCGGACCGGAAGGCCATGAGCAGCTCGGTCCGGTCTCCTGCGGCCGCGTCGCCAAGATCGTCGATCACTCGTGCGACATCGTAGAGCGCTCGCAGGTGACGCTGGTAACGCCTGGGCAGGATCCGCAATGCGACGGGGAAGTTCTCCGCCCGCTCCTTCTCCCGCAAGTCCGCGTCCGGCGCGCTTACCACTCGGCCCCCCGCCAGCGGGAGGCCGATACGACGTGAGGGAAGTGGGGTCACCAGTGGGGCCCCGTCATTCCGGGCTGCGGGCTCGCCTCGGGTCGCATGGTCGTCGTGCATCCAGCACGACCTCCTCCTCCGTCGTGGCACACCCGGACGCCGAAACGTTCACTGTCGATGTTGCAACGCTCCAGAGCGCACACTCTGCGACCAAACGAGTAATTCGGGAGAGGCTCGTTTATCACGTACTGACAAAATCGTGCGGCGGTAACGCGCCAGACACGTCCGTGGGGTACATCCTTAAGGGTGCCTGGTCACCGGGACGAGGGTGGAGCGCGGCTGGAAAGCCTGATACCTGCCGTCGTCGAGCGGCTGCCTGTCCTCCTTGAGGAGGTCGCCAAGCGGTTCGCCGAGGACTGGCCCGACTATGCCGCCTTCCTGGCCGAGGAGCAGGACGAGGTCTCGGCCGCGGCCGAGGCCTTCCTGCGGTGGCTGGTGATGACGGCGGAGCAGGGGCTGTCGCACTCCCTCGAGGACGGTGTTCCCCAGCCCGAGGCGCAGGTTGCGCTGTTCGAGGAGATCGGCCGGATCCAATGGCGGGAGGGCCGCGACCTGTCCACGCTGCTCTCCGCATACCAAGTCGGGGCCCGGGTGGCGTGGCATCACGTGTCCGGCATCGCCTTGGAAAACGGGCTGGCGCCGGAGGCACTCGCGGCGCTCGCCGAGGCCGTGTTCGTCTTCGTCGATCAGCTGTCCTCCTCCTCCGCCCGCGGTTTCGTCCGGGAGCAGTCAGAAGCCGCGGTGACGAGAGAACGGCTGCGCGATGAGCTGGTAGAACTCCTGCTCTCCGACCGATCAGCGAGCGCGATGGTACGAGCAGCCGCGGCGCGAGCCGGCTGGCCGCTGCCGCGTGAGGCCGCCGTGATCCTCGTGGATCCGGATAGCCCGCTGGCCCGGTCGGTCCTGTCTCGCCTGGACACCACGTGCCTGCCGATCCGCCGCCGCGACCTGCTCGGCGCGATCGTCCCCGAGCCGCAGACGCCGGGGCGACGGCAGCGGCTCGCGGCCATGCTGCGCGGGGCCGGCACGGTCATCGGCCACGCAGTGCCTTTGGAGCATCTGCCCGCCAGTACACACATCGCAGAGATCGCGGCAAGGCTGTTGCGGGAAGGATCACTGGTCAATGATCCGGTCTTTGCCGACGAGCACCTCGACGCGATCATCGTACATCGCGACGCGCGGCTGCTCGGGGCCCTCCAGCGGCAGTCGCTGTCGCCATTGGATGGCCTGACGCCGGCCGTCAGGGAACGACTATCGGAAACGCTCGCGTCCTGGCTGCGGCATCTCGGTGACCGCCAGGCGATCGCGGCGGAGCTTCATGTGCATCCGCAGACGGTCCGGTACCGACTTGCCCAGCTGCACGATCTCTTCGGACCCGTACTCGACGACCCGGCTGCCAGAGCCCGGCTGACCCTTGCGCTCGCGTGGGGACCAGCCGTGACCGGGTCCGAGCCACCGCCGACCTGATCACTCCGTTCGCCACCGCGGACGGTGGCTCCAGCGAAGGGTGATGCCGGGTAGCCGGCGCAAGCTGCGCCAACCCCAGTAGCCGCAACCGAGAATCGTCAGCGCGGTGAGCGCACCGCTGAAGACACCACGCGAGAGCAGCCCGGCGTCGATCCCCCAGTGCAGGAAGACCACGCTCATCCCCGCGTCCAGCAGGCGCGACCCACCCCAGACGACGGCGACCTGCGCGAACATCCGCCGCACCCCGTGCCGGTGAAACAGCTGGGCGGGGAGCTCGATGAAGTCCCTGGCGAGGCGGACGGTGACCGGCCGGCCGACGGCCGCGCTGCCAAGGAAGAGCAGGGCCATCAGGACCGAGCCGACGATGGGCTGCATGAGATAAACGACCGCGCTGGTCAGCACCAGTGCGACGCACGCTCGCCCGCAGAGGACGCCGGCGCAGACAAGCAAGGTCCCCGGCAGTCGGTGCCCCAGGATCCAGCGGCCGGCGACGACGAAGATCGACCAGCCGATGACACCTGCCAGGCCGGCGATCAAGCCGGCGGTGTGGAGAAGGACATAGAAGAGCGCCGTCGGCACGAGCACCGTTTCGATGAAGAGCCGCCCGGCGCGCAGCAGGATCGGCCGCCAGTCGCCGACCTCGATGACGACGTCGGGTTCGGGCTGTTCCACTGCCGTTACGATCACCGTGCGGGCTCCTCCGCATATGCGGGAGCCTGGAGAGACTCCGCTGGCTGTTGTCGCTGTTGACACTGCGCCAGTCCGATGACACCGATGCATATCAATGCGCCCGCTCCGGCAAGAGCGGCGAGTGCACCGGGGCTCGTCGGAAGCATCGCGTGAAAGGCCAGGACGCCAACTGTATAGCTAACGAGGGTGTTGGTGATGGTCATCGCCGCCACTGCGGTCGGCAGCGATCCGGTGGCGAACGCGCCTTGCTCGAGCAGCAGGCCGACGAGAGTGGACACCGCCAACACATAGCCGGGCCAGTCCAGCGCGGTGGCCACGACGCCGCGGTCAACCAGGTCGGTGGCCGTCAGTTTGATCAGAACCGCAGTGATCGCGAAGCACACGCCCGCGGCCGTGGCGATCAGAAACGCATGCTGGGAGGGAGGTCGCCCGGCGGCCGCCACAACCAGCAGGCAGACCAGCCCTGCCGCCGACACGATGGCGAGGAATGCCCGCCACCGATCGGGATCGGCGTCGAGGGGTGCGATGCCACGCACTGCCAGGAAGATGGCCAGACCGCCGCAGACCGCGGTGGCCGCGAGCCAGTCCCAACGCGTGAGCCGCCGGTGATTCCAGGCCGCGGCCAGCGGGAGCGCGAACAGTAGCTGCGTCACGAGCAGCGGCTGTACCACCGCAACCGACCCAAAATGCAGGGCGACGGCCTGCGCCATGAAACCGACCAGGTTGGTGGCCCAGCCGGCGAGCCAGAGTGGGGAACGAACCAGCCGGCGGGCGAGCTGGAGCAGCGGCAGAAAGACGATCAGGAGCCGCGAGCCCACGCGCGACGCGGAGTAAGGTCGCGAGTTCTGCTGAGCCGCGCGCTGCTGGACCGCTGCCGACAAGGCGAAGAGAAAGGCCGCCAGCACACTGAGGAATACGACGAAGAGCATCCGCCCCTCCCTCAGCCCTCGGTGCCAGGTGATCGATCAGAGACCGAGCCACCTGCCGCCATTTTGGGAGTCTCGCCGAACCGGGCGGCCAGACGCCGGTACGAGCGGGGCGCCGCCGCCCGCACCACGACCGGGAGCCGCAGCCAGCGCGGTGCGTATTGCTCGCAACGATCGGTCGCGATCATCTGCACCAGCTCATCGGCGACCTGCGCTACCGGACGCGGGCGTGGCCTGCTCCGCTCATATGGGAGCCCACGGCGCTGGAAGAACGGGGTGTCCACGACGCCTGGCACGAACACACCCACACCGACTCCCGTGCCGTAGAGCTCGAGGCTCAGGCTCTCGGCGAAAAGATCCAGGCCCGCCTTCGTCGCGGCATAGACGGCCTCGCCGGCGACAGCAGTCCGCCCGGCAATAGACGTCACGAAAATGATGCGGCCGCGATCCGCGGCAAGCATGCCAGGAAGCAACGCCTTGGTAAGTGCTATCGGCGCGGTCAGGTTGACGGCAACCAGGTCGGCCGCCGCCGGGTCAGGCATCGCGGCGAACCGCCCGGCCCACCCGAGGCCGGCGTTGTTGACGAGGATATCAACCCGTCCGGCGACCTCGAGCGCCGCCTTGGCCAGCCGCTGGACGGCCTCGGGATCGGCGAGATCTGCTGCGAGAGGCGTCGCTTTGAAGCTATGTGCGGACTCCGCGAGGCGCGCTTCGTCTCGGCCGTGGACCAGCACCTGGGCACCGGCGGCCGACAGTCGCTCAGCCGTGGCAGCACCCAGACCGGAGGAGGCTCCGGTCACCAGGGCTACCGCGTCCGTGATCTGCATCTAGGGTGCGTCGTCCTTCCCGCAGCCCCGCGCTCCGAGGCGTGGCTGCGCCCGCCGGATCGAGCTGCCGCAACTCCGCGTCCGGTGTGACACCCTCCTTATTCTCCCCGACTATGAGCCAGCGACACGGGGCGACCCTGACCTGCGGCTGGGGAGGTCGGTTGACCCCATTTGGGCCATACTGCGTCGCGTGGACGGGCCAGCGGTGCATTCCTTCGAGCTTGGCACCGACGGACCAAAAGTGATTCTGGTCGGTGTGGACGGGTCGGAAACCTCCATGCGGGCAGGAGCGTACGCCGGTGGCCTGGCACGCAGGCAGGGAGCCAGGCTGGTTGTGCTCTTCGTCATATCACTAAGTCGGTTCGCCAGCATGTCCCCGGCTGCTCTCGCGATGCTCTACCAGACCAACGAGGAGATGGCCACGGAACTGCGGGAGATGGCCGAGAGCCGGGCAGAGGAACTCGGCATCGCCTTGACCTTCGTCACCAGGCGAGGCGACCCATTCGCGGAGATGTGCCGGATGGCGACTGAGATCCAGGCCGACGCGATCGTTGTCGGTGCGTCGACGTGGGCCGGGCACCGGTTCGCGGGATCGCTCGCCGTTCGGCTGGTCAAAGCCGGCCGCTGGCCGGTCACGGTCGTGCCCTGACCTCACACGCGACACTAGGGTGACCGTCATGAGGCTGGTCAAGTACACGCATGCGTGCGTGCGACTGGAACGCAACGGCAATGTCCTGGTAATCGATCCCGGTATCTGGGCAGAGCCCGAAGCATTCGACGGCGCGCACGGCGTGCTCGTCACCCATGAGCATTACGACCACATCGACCCTGACCGGCTGCGCGCCGCCGTCAAGGCGAACCCGGCCCTGCACGTCTGGACCAACGCGGACGTCGCGAAGCAACTGGCCGACCTTGGCGAGGCCGTGACCGGCCTCGGATCGGGCGAGGAGTTCGAGGCAGCCGGGTTCACGGTCCGTACCTGCGGGGATCGGCACGCCTTTACCTTCGCGCAGCTGCCGGATGCGGCGAATCTCGGCTACATCGTCGATGGCGTCTACCATCCCGGCGACGCCTTCGCCATGCCGGAGACGGAGGTCGAGACCTTGCTCGTCCCTACCGCCGGCCCATGGATGAAGGTCGGCGAGGCGATCGACTTCGTCCGGCGCGTCCGGCCGAGCCGCGCGTACTCAATCCACGACGCGATCCTCACCGAGGCCGGACTCCAGCTCACCGATCGGTGGATGAGTGATCACAGCCAGACCGACTACCAGCGCATCCCGGTCGGTGGATCCGTCGAGATCTAAGTCGCGAGGCGCGGATCAGCCCCGAGCCGTGGTGTACGCGCTCGCCATCTCACGGAGACGTTGGTGGATGCCTCCATAGACGGCGACCCGGGGGAGGTATTCCTTGCGCACCTTGGTCACGACGGTGTAGTTGGGATCGCAGACATTGGCGACGGGCGTCTCAGCAACCTGAGTGACGAGCTGGTAGGCGTCGAGCTGATCGAGGCCGAAGCTCGACGCCATCCAGCTCACAATGTCGACCTGGCTGATGCGGAAAGCGTCCTCGAGCGGTCGGGCCGAGCCGGTGCTCATCACGTATCCGTCGTTCTCCAACCGCGGCCACGGCGTGATCGCATTCTTGATCAGGTCGACGATGACCACGGTGTCCATGGCGGACTCGACCGCAACGCCGCACGACTCCCCCTCCCCTTGCCGGCAATGCCCGTCGCCGAGGGAGAACAGCGCGCCGTCGACGTTGACCCCGAGATAGCACGTCGTCCCGGCGCGCATCTCCGGCGTATCCATGTTGCCGCCGTGCGCGTCGGGCACCAACGAGGACCGCGCCTCGAAGGCAGCCGGCGCCACGCCAACGGTGCCGTGCATCGGATCCAGCGGGAGGGTGACGGTGAAGTCGCCTCGGCCGGCCCGGTAGGTGACGGTCCACGCTTTCGTGTCGACCTCGTAGATCCAGACCCGCTCGTCCAGGGGGGCTTGCAGGGTTGCAGTATGGATTGGGCCGGTGCCCGTCAGCGCGCCGAAGAACGGGATCGTCGAGGACGCCGCGAAATCACGGGACGGCGTGATCGAGACGAAATGCACGGCGAGCGTGTCGCCCGGCTGGGCGCCCTCGACATAGAACGGACCGGTCTGCGGGTTCACGAAGGGGAACTCGATGACGCGACTCACGAGGTCGTCTGAACCGCGTACCTTCCCGCCGAACGCGTCCTCGGTCCACACCTCGAGCACGGTGCCAGGCCGGATCGATCGCACCGGCCTGACGCCACCGAACGTCCATGCGAAATCGACCGGCTCAGGCCGGTAGGACACCACCTCGTCAGGCATCGACGACTGCCTCCGGTTCCGGGGTTGCGACCGCGCCCGTCTCGACCGGAGCCGGGGACGGCGACGGTTCCTCGACACCGAAAACCGTACCGAGTCCGCTGATGCGCGGGCGGTCGGTGAGCAGCAGGTAGATCATGTAGACGAGGCCGAGGGCGAGCCAGATCCCCACCGCAGGCCCGGCGGTGCTCAATGGCCATGGCAGCTTCTTGATGAAGTCGACCACGTTTCCCCCGACGCCAAGCGCCGTGAAGATGGCCGGAACGAACGCCACGACGCCCAGAATCGGCACGATCAGGTGCCAGATCAGGTTGAACTCCTCCCGTTGCTTGCGTAGGTAGTAGCCCATGCAGGAGAGGTTCACAGTGATGTAAACGAGGATGATGACCGCCGTGACGATCGTTCCCACCAGGCCGAACGCAGTCAGCGGACCGTAGTTGAAGCCGAGTGGCAAGGCCACGGCCAGGGCGAGCGCGAGTTGGACGAACACGCCAACGTAGGGCGACCGCCAGCGTGGATGGGTCTCGGTGAACATCGACGTCAGGATTCGGTTACGGCCGAGCGCGTACCACGTTCTCGTCGCGGCGAGCGAGCCTGCGTTCGAGTTGGCGATCGCCGAGTTGATGATGGCGAAGAACACCAGTACCCAGCCCCAGTCCCAGACGTCGCGACCCAGCTGTTGCCAGGGATTCCCGTCCCCATATGCGGCGAAGCCCACGAACCTGTCCGGACCGAAGTAGACGTCCGCCGCATACGTGGTGAGGACGTAAAAGATGCCGATGAGTGCGGCGGCGGCCACCACCGCGATCTGGACGGTTCGCCGCGGGTTCCTCGCTTCCTCCGCAAGCGGGGCTGCGGCTTCGAAGCCGATGAAAGCGAGGATGCAGTAGACCGACCCGGCGACGATGCCGCTGAATCCGTCAAAGCCGGGCGCGGTAGCGAACTCGGTGCCGAACACCGACAGCGTGTTCGCATCGCCGGCCTTCACGATCAGCCAGACGGCGAGCGTGGCGAACACCAGGATCTCGAACAGACCGAGAAGCGTGCCGGCCACAGCGCCCACCCTGACGCCGAACCAGCCCAGCAGGAACACGATGAGCGCAGCCCCGACTGCAGCGATCGGCCACCAGGTATCGAAGGACCAGCCATATTCGGTCGCAAGCGTGCTCGCCACGACGTTTCCGAAGATGAGGTAGAGCAGTGGCGCTACGAGCGCCTCGGCCATGGCGTATCCCCAGGCGACCATGAAGCCGACGGTGGGGTGGAGCCCCTGGCTCGCGTAGGTCGCGAAGCCTCCCGCCGACGGCAGATGCTTCGCTAACTGGCCGATTGAAATTGCCACCAATAGGCAGCCGACCAGCGCGAAGACCACCGAGAGTGGAAGGGCGCCGGCGGCGAACTGCGCGCCGACGACGATCGAGAAGGCGACCGCGGCCGCGGGCGCCATGTGGGTAATGGATTGGAACAGAACTTCCCGAAGCCCGATTGCATCGCGCCTAAGCCCGGCGCCGGTTGGCGCGTCGGCCATGGTCGCCTCCTCGTCTCACAGATTGAGAGAGCCGCCAAGATCATAGGGACTAGGCGATCAATTGAGAACTACCTAGACCGGGGTGACGTCAGACGCGCCTGATCGCATCGGCGGAGCGCAAGCGGCCGGCACCAACGCTGATCATCGCGGCTAGCGCAGTGATCACGGCGAACGAGCCCGGCAGCGAGGTGAGACTGGCGATTCCGCCGACCGCAGCGGGCGCGGCCAGGCCGGCGCCGTAGGACACGGTGGCGACGCCGGCGATGGCGTGCGCGGAGTGCGGACCGGCATGACCGGCGGCGGCGAAGGTCAGCGGCACCACGACCGCCACGCCAAGACCATAGAGTGCAAATCCGATCATCGCTGCCGCCGGGACTCGTGCGAGCACGACGAGCAGCCCGCCGAGCACGGCCACGACTCCGCTGGCTCGAACCGTACGGACCGCCCCGAACCGGCGCACGACGAGATCGCCGCTGATGCGGCCCACGGCCATCGTCAACGCGAACAGGGTGTACGAGGCGGCGGCGAGACCTGCGCCCGCATTGGTGACCTGTCGCAGGTAGACCGCACACCAATCCGCGGTGGAGCCCTCCACGAAGATCGCACAGAAGCCGACGAGTGCGATGCCGAGAACGGGACCGGTGGGGAACGCGAAGCGTGGCGGTTTGTCCCTGGCTGGGGGGCGAGACGGCAGTAGCCGGAAAGAGGCGAGGAGCGCCACGACGGCCAGGACCACGGCTGTGACGCCGAGCTGAACGCGGGCGTCAATGTTGCGATAAGCCGCCGCGGCGCCGATTGCCGAGCCGATCAGCCCGCCCACGCTCCACATGCCATGCAGGCCAGACATGATCGACTTGCCCATTCGCTGCTCGACCGCGACCCCCTGGGCATTCATTGCCACATCGGCAGTTCCGGCTGTGAGGCCACAGCACAGGAGGGCAACACACAGTGCCGGCAGGCTCGGGGCGAGCGCGGGCAGGACCATCGCGCCGACCCATCCGATCATGAACCAGCGGGTGGCGGTCCGGGAACCCAGGCGGTGCACGGCCCGACCGGCGAACGGCATCGAGCCGACGGCGCCGACCGACATCATCAGCAGGGCCAACCCGAGCGCACCGGGGCTGAGCTCGAGGCGCTCCTGGATCCAGGGCAGCCGCGCGGCATAGCTGCCGAAGGCGGCACCATGGACGGCGAACGCGACGGCGACGGCCCAGCGCGCACTGCCGCGCACATCTCACCCCAAGAGCCTGTTGTCCGGACGGAGACAGCCGCCGGCGTCGGCTGGCCCCCGTGACACGTGACCACGGAAAGAGGGCCCTTTCGGGCCCTCTTCATTACACCAATCCGACGATCCGGCCTTTATAGGATGCCGCCGCGCCGGCGAGAGCCACTGCGGGTGCCCCAGCCTCCTCTGCGAGCCCCACCCGAGATGAGGGCAATGCCGATCACCGCGAGCCCGATCTGGAAGACGAGCTCGATCCAGTCGATCCCGCTCGTCGTTTTGACACCGACCTGCTGGGCCAGCCACGTCCCGAGGAGCGCGGCCGCGATGCCGATGATGACGGTCACTAGGACGGAGATCCGCTGGCGTCCTGGTAGGACGAGCCTGCCGACGATTCCGATGACAGCTCCGATAAGGATTGCACTGAAGACCCCGGAGGCGGTCATACTCTCTCACTCCCTCTCTCGGGATGATCCGGTGGACGTCTTACCGCTGGCGCCAGTTGCAAACCTGGTGTCGCGTGTCCGAGGTCGTTTGACGGTGGCCCGAGGACCCCTGGATGACTGGCAAGGCCGCAGGGAGTCCGGCGTACTGGGAGGTACGCGAGCGACCGAGAACGCGGCCAGGGACCAGCGGGATCGGGCCAGCGCAAAGAGATTTTGGACATGGGACGCCAGGCAACGACTGAGAGGGCCGCCACGATCGCACGCTTTGCCGGCCGCTCCGGCCTGCGTTAGTGGACGCGTTACGGTTACCCAACGGACGGTGTAAGGACGGGCGCAAATGGTACAGGCCGGGCGGCCGGCAATGGCGCGAGAGATCGAGCGCAAGTACGAGTCAGCGGCAGGAAAACAGCTTCCGCCGCTGCGCGGCTGGCCAGGTGTCAGCCGGGTCGAGGGGCCGGATCTGCTGCGCCTGCGCGCGATTTACTTCGATACAGCCGATCTCCGCCTCGCCAGGCGCGGGATCACGCTGCGGCGCCGCACCGGCGGCGATGATGCAGGCTGGCACCTCAAGCTTCCAGTCTCTGCCGATGTCCGAGTCGAGATGCACGAACCGCTGGGACGGCAGGCGACGGTCGTTCCGACCGGTCTGCTCACCTTCGTCCTCGCCTACACGAGGGGTGTGCCGCTCCAGCCGATCGCGCAGATCACTACCAGCCGGCGTCGGCGTCGGCTCCTCGACGCCGACGGGGTCGTGCTCGCGGACGTCGCAGCCGACGGCGTAACCGCTCGTACGCTCGACGCGCTCGGGGAGCCCGCGGCCTCCCAGTCGTGGCGGGAGGTAGAGGTCGAGCTGTCGGCCGCCGATCTGACGCTCCTTGACGACGCCGACGAAGCCCTCACCGCCGCCGGGTTCGTCCGTTCACGCTCATCGTCCAAGCTCGCCAACCTGCTCGCCGAGCGGCTGCCGGGCGGCGACAGCGACAGGCCGAGCGAGGAAACGCTTAGCGCCGGCTCCGTGCTGCACGCGTACCTTCGGACGCAGGTCGGGACGCTGCTTACCTACGACGCCAAGGTGCGCGTGGACGAGCCGGACGCCGTTCACCAGATGCGGGTCGCGACCCGCAGGCTGCGCAGCGAGCTTCGCGAGTTCGCCGGGCTGCTGGACGCGGCGGCCATCGGGGATCTCGACGGGGAGCTGCGCTGGCTCGCCGGAGTGCTCGGCGAGGTCAGGGACATCGAGGTGCTCCGTGAACGGCTCCTGGCAGAGCTGGCCGCGCTGCCTGCGGACCTCGTGGTCGGACCGGTGCAGTCTCGGGTGACCAGTCAGCTGGGTGGCGAGTACGACGCAGCCCGGGAGCGGATGCTCGAGGCGATGGTCACCGAGCGGTATTTCGCACTGCTCGATCGCCTTGACCAGCTCGTGGCCGAGCCGCCGTTCACCGAGCTGGCCGACGGCGCCGCGCGCGATGTGCTCACCGGACACGTTCGGCGCAGCTGGCGCCGATTGGCGAAGCGGGCTTCGCGGGTCCTGGAGACCGAGCCGGAAGGAGAACACGCCACATCGGCATCGGCCACCGCGCCTGGCGACATCCAGTTCGAGGCAGCGGCCGAACAGATCCACGATGTGCGGAAATCCGCGAAGCGGGCACGCTATGTGCTCGAAGCGGTCCGGCCGGCCATGGGCCGGCAAGCACGGCGGCTGTCCAAGCGCCTGGCGAGCATCCAGGAGCTCCTCGGCACCCACCAGGACACCGTCGTTGCGGGGACCGTGATCAAGCGGCTCTATGCGGACGCTAGGCAGGCAGGCGAGGACACCTTCACCTATGGCGTCCTCTACCAAGCCGAAGCCGACCGCGGTCGGCAAGCCATGAGCCACTTCCCTCAGGCGTGGCAGCGCGCCTCGGCCAAGCGCCGATCAAAGAGCTACCGGCGGCTGACGGGAAGCACGTAGCCGCCCCGCAAGTCAGCGCCGTGAAGCTGTGATGGCATCGAGCGCGGCCAGGTCTTCGACGCTTGGGATCCACTCCACCGCGGCAACGTTGGCGGGGACCTGTTCCGGCCGGGTAGCGCCGGCGATTACTGAGGCAACCGCCGGTTGTGCGGCGAGCCAGCCGATGGCGACATCGAGCAGTCCCACGTCGCGCTCCTCCACGAAGGCCGCCAACGCCTCCACCACGTCCCAGTCGGCGCTGTCGAGCACCTCTGGCCGAGTCGCGAGCCGCGTGCCGGGGGCGGCGGGCTCACCGCGCCGGAACTTCCCGGTCAGCAAGCCCTGAGCCAACGGGAAGTACGGAAGCACACCCAGGCCGAAACGCTCGCAGGCGGGAACCACCTCCGCCTCGATCGAGCGGTCGAGCAGCGAGTATTCGTTCTGGACGGAGATGAAGCCGGCGAGTCCGGCGGAGCTGGCAGTCCACGCGGCGTCGGCAACCTGCCACCCGGCGACGTTGGAGCACCCGATGTAACGGACCTTCCCCTCCTTGACCAGGTCGGTCAGCGTGGCCAGCGTCTCCTCGACCGGAGTCTCCTCGTCGGGATAGTGCAGTTGGTAGAGATCGATCCAGTCGGTGTCCAACCTCCGCAGCGATGCCTCCACCGCCCGCAGGACGTAGCGGCGCGATCCGCGCGCTCCCCAGTCTGGACCATTCGCGCCGCGGAGATCGTGGCCGAACTTTGTGGCCACGATGACGTCGTCACGGCGCCCCTTCAATGCCTCGCCAAGAAATTGCTCGGAGGTACCGGGCGGCGTCCCGTACGAGTCAGCCGTATCGAAGAGCGTCACGCCCGCGGTGATGGCGGTGTCGACGACGGCATGGGATGCGTCCCTGTCGATCCGCCGGCCGAAGTTGTTGCAGCCAAGACCGACGACGGACACGGCCAGACCAGAGTCACCCAACCGCCCATATCTCATGGGTGCACCCTATTGGGCGGGTCACGCCCCGGCGGCGCGACCGCTGTGCGGCCGGCTGGAATCAGACGGCTGCCGCTGGGGATTAACCGAGATATGACCGCAAAGCCCCATCCCCGCGAGTCCCGCCCCAGGGTCGACATCCTCGACAGCTCCCAGAACGTCCGCATCGAGCTCGACGGTCTGACGGTTGCCGATTCGCACAGCCCGCGCATCCTTTATGAGACGGGACTTCCGCCGCGCTATTACCTACCGCCAACCGACGTGCGTCTCGATCTGCTCGAACCCACCGACTCTGTCACGCACTGCCCGTACAAAGGTCAGGCCAGATATTGGTCGGCCCGCGTCGGCGGGGGCAGATACGAGGACGTCTGCTGGTCCTACTCTGCCCCGCTCCCGGAGAGCCAGAAGATCGCCGGGCTGATCGCGTTCTATGACGAGCGGGCCGATGTCTTCGTCGATGGTGTACGCCAGGAACGCCCAAAGACACCGTCGAGCTGAATCCAGGCCTTCCCGGCAGGCATTCACGACCGCGTACGACCGGGTCGCCCATCAGGGCACTGGCACCTTCGTCGCCCTCGTTCACGGCGGCCTACAGAGGGACACGGTCAATCGGCGAACCGCGCGTCGTTGTGTTGCAGGATGCCCGTCTTGTAGCAACATTGGCCATGTTCGTCTGTACGGCCTCCGTGGTCATCGGTGGGAACGCGTACTCCCAGCACAGCAGGGCGGGCCAGCGGCTACGACAGCGGGCGTAGAGGCGGGCGGTGCGCCTGGACGATGTCGAGTGTGCTGCGGCTGATCTACCGTGACGGTGGTGAGTACGTCAGATCAGCCGCCTCGGTGGCCGGGCGCCGGGCTAGGCCCCCGGGGGCCTAGCCTGCCCTTCGTGCCGCCAGGTTTCCGCGGACGCGGACCGGGGTCGGCACCGGGTGGGTGGGCAGACATCGGCCTGGCCGTCAAGGTCGCGATTCCGCAGGTCATCGGAACGATCTTCGCGGCGCATAACCAGCCCGAGCGGCGCAGCATCGATGCGCTCGGCATCGTGCTCCTGCTGGCCGGGCCGGCGTTCCTCGCATTCCGCCGGCGCAGCCAGATCGGTGCACTCGCTGGTGTGATGGCGGTCACGCTGATCTACTTCCTTCTCGACTACCCGCCTGGCCCTGTCTTCCTCAGCCTCCTCGTCGCTCTGTTCACAACGGTGACAGCCGGCCATCGACGCGCAGCGCTCATCGCTGCCGCCACCGGGTACTCCGCTTACGTCATCGGCGACCTGCTCATCGGTAGCCACGAGGAGCACTCGCTCGCCGCCTACGCGGGCGGCGCCGCGTGGCTGCTGTTCGTCCTCGCCATCGCAGAGGCCGTGCGGGTGAGCCGGGAACGCGCGCGAGAGGTCGCCCACGCGAACGCAGAGGCGGAGCGGCGGCGCACCAGCGAGGAACGGATGCGCATCGCCCACGATTTGCACGATGTGGTTGCCCACAACATCTCGCTGATCAATGTCCAAGCAGGCGTTGCTTTGCACCTCCTCGACGAACGGCCGGAACAGGCCCGTAC
>DATBRJ010000387.1:0-13563 GCA_036560395.1 Actinomycetes bacterium
CGTCGCAGATCAACAAGCTTCCTCCGGCGGTACGCGATCCGCTTGTCAACTCCTTCGTCAGAGCGCTCGGCGACGTGTTTCTCACCGCTGTACCTGTCCTGTTGATCGGTTTCATCCTCGCGTGCTTCGTCCGCGAGACGCGGCTGAAGACCGCCAGCGATCGCGCCTCGGTGGCAGCAGGCCAGGCCCGGTAGCCGCCGGCTGAGTGTTACTCCGTCCCCGCAGGCGAGCGACACTTCTCGTTGCAGGAATTCGGTGCGGCCGAAGTTAGTGACGATCAGGGTGAGCGGCTGTCATCTGATTCTGGTGATTTGCGCTGTGGGGTCAGCTGGCGGACCTCGAGCAGGTCGAGGCCTAGCGCCTCGACCTCAGCCAGTACGCCGTAGAGTGCCGACCGGTCCAGGAGGCCTGTGAGCACGGTGTCGACGCCGTGGTGCTGCGGCGCCAGCGCTGGGAACGCGGAGAGCACAGTGGCGCCGAGGTGGCCGTGGATCCGGATCGCGTAGAGGGCGGGTGCTGGGTCCATGAGGCCATGGTCGAGCGCTGGCAGGTGAACCCTCATCACCAGGATCTGGTGACCGGGCTAACGGGTCAGGCCCGCCGACAGGAGCCGCAACTCTCGCGCGCGCTGTACCGCCGCGGAGCGGTCACGGGCCTGGAGCTTGGTGTAGATGTTGCGGACGTGGGTGTTGACCGTGTTCACCGAGACGGATAGTTCGCTGGCGATCTCCGGCCTGGACAGGTTAGTCGGCAGATATCGCAGCACCCTCAGCTCGGTTGGGCTGAGCTCTTGCGCTGGCGGCGATGAGGACTGGTCTTTGGCCGCCAGGGATGAGCCGTGCACGACGTCGAGGATGTCGGCGAGAAGCGCGGCGTGAGCCGTCTCATGGTGCAGCAGCGCCGCCAGCAGCTCGGCTGAGCCCGTCATCACGAACGGCAGGACCAGCCGGTCCGGCTCGGCGAGGCCGAGCGCGCTTTCGGCGGCCTGGTTCGCCGCCCGTTGGTCACCAAGCTCACGGTGGGCGAGCCCGGCTAGCAGATGAGTCTCAACGACCGTGACGTAACCAATGACCGGTGCCGTGCCGTCCAGAACATCGGCCACGGCGGCGAGAGCCGCGGCCGGGTTGCCTTCCGCGAGGCTGATCACCGCGCGGGCGTTACCGACCTCGCCTGAGCCGGCCCGCTCGTCATCGAGCGCCGCGAGATAGGCGCGGGCTTCGCCGGGCAGCCCGACACGGGCTTGGGTAGCCAGCATCCAGCCGGTCACCTGGCTCGCCAGCGCGTGGGACCCCTCAAGCTGCGATCGCAGATGTTCGGCCGCGCTGAACTCCTCAAGCGCCTCGCGGCGGCGGCCGCGGCCGGCCTGCAGCATGCCGCTCGCGAGGCGCACTAGCAGCCTGATACCGGGCCCGGTGTCTGTTTGCAGGGCCCGTTCAGTGCGCTGCAGCCATCGCTCGCCTTCGTCAAACTCACCCGTCCAGACCAGGTTGGCGGCTAGCGTTACCAGCGCGGGCGCGACGATGGGCTCCGCGCCCCAGCCGTGCCGGTCAGCGAGCGCTATCGCCTCGTTGCAGCGCCGCCGGGTAGTGGCGAACGGGCGGATCTTCGACGCGAAACCGAGCTGCGCGAGGCAGGCGACTTCCAGGTAGGGACGGCCGATCCTGCGGGCCAGAACGGCGCCCTCCCGGAGGTGGCGTTCAGCGTCGGGTAGCCCCAGCGACCACGCCTCGACGATCCCCAGATTCATCAACGCCACCACGCGCAGGTCGCTGCCCAGCGCGATGTCCTCATCGGACGGCCCGGTCACCGGGGAGGCAAGAAATTTGGCCTGCTCGAGAACGCCGGCAAAGTGACCGCGCCGCCTCGCCAGCGACAGCTTCAACGACGCGATCGCCACCCGGAGGCGGCGCTGGCGATCTGGTGGCGGCGTCTCGGCGTACGTCTCGGCGACGGCCAGGTGGGCGGCCGCCTCGTCCAGGCGCCCCTGGAAAAGGTCAACTGTCGCGTGCACCACAGCCAGCTCGGCGTGGTCCACGCCCGGCGGAAACGCCCGCAACAGCGCCTGGATGGTCTGCGTCTGCCCGTCCAGCGTGAGGCTGAACGAATAATCGGCGAGCAGCCGGGCCGCGCCGCGCCAATCGCCCGCCGCCTGGGTGTGCCGGATGGCGTCGACAACCTGGCCGTGCTGGACAAACCATTCAGCGGCGCGCCGGTGTAGCCCCGGCACCTCTTCGGGCAGCGCCCGGCGCAGCTCCAGCCGCAGAAGATCCGCGAACAGGTGGTGATAGCGAAACCACGTCCGCTCGGGGTCCAGCGACACCACAAACGCATTAGCGTCTTCCAGTGCCAGCAGGATCCGTTCCGAACCCAGCCGGCCGGTCAGCAGATCAGCCAGCTCACCGTTGACGCGATCGAGCAGGGACGTGCGCAGCAGCAGATCCTTGACCTCATCGGGCTGGCGCTCCAGCATCTCAGCGATCAGATACTCGGCCACCGTCCGATCGCTCCCGGAGAACTCCGCGACGAAACGCTCCGGATCCGGATGACCGGCCAGTGAGATCGCCGCGAGCCGCAGACCCGCGGCCCACCCCTCCGTCCGCTGATGCAGCAGCGCCGCCCCGGCGTCCGACAGCGCGACACCCGAGGCATCGAGAAGCTCGCGTGTCTCGCGCTCGCTGAACCGCAGATCCGCCGCGCGGATCTCCGCCAGCTCGCCCGCCAGCCGCAGCTGATGCAGGCGCAGTGAAAGATCGCGGCGGGTGGCCAGCACCGCATGCACCCCGCCGGGAAGGTTCGTCAGCAGCCGGGTCAGCTGGGCGAGCGCGTCCGGCGAGGTCAGCTCATGCAGATCATCAATAACCAACGTGGTGCCGTCGCGAGCATCAGCGAGCTCCGACAGCACCCGGTCGACCATCGCCTGCCCGTTGAAATCGGGTGTCGCGGCCGGCGGTTCCGCGCGGCCAGATGGGGCGGAGGCCTCACGGACCGCGCTGAGCAGCGCCAGCCAGAACTGCTGGGCGTCGTGCTGGTCGCGTTGCACCCCCACCACGGCAAGCCGGTGCCGCCGCCCCGGACGGCCGGCCCACACGCGCAACAGCGACGTCTTCCCGCTGCCGGCCGGAGCCGAGATGACCGTCACCTTCCTCGCCACCGCGCGATCCAAAGCGGCGAGAAGATCACCCCGGCCGATCAGCCGGGGCCCCGCTCCATCCACCGTCAAAGGCCTGCCTCGGTGCCCGCGCCGGACGCCCCACCGCCGACGACCCAATCCCCTCGGTATCAGGCCAGCCCAAGAAGTGTCAACGGCGCGTAAATCATCAGGATCAAGTGACGACCACTCACCTGCCCGATGGCAAGCCTGGGCAGATCCGGGTGAACGCGGTCGCGCCCCAACTGCTCGACACCCCCACCAACCGGGCCACATTCCCGGCCGAGGTGATGACGCACGCGGTCGCGCCCGAGGCGATCGCCAGCGTGATCGCATTCCTGGTCAGCGACGCCGCAGCACCAGTCAGCGGAGCGATACTGCCCGCCTACGGCGCATAGAGAGCCGTGCAACCTCCTCAGCGGCGGCCGAAATCATGGAAGGACAAGTCAGGTGGTCGCTCCACATTCGGCGCCAGCACTAGCGGCAGACATGGCTGACCCCATCGAGTCGCCAGAGCGCGGCCCGGGCACGGCCGGGGCGTTCTGGCGATATGCCGGTGTCTGAGCATGCCCCGGTCAGCAGGATCGGCGCCAGGCCGGCTGAAATATGTTCAGTCGGCGTTCCAGTAACGGTCGCCGGCGAAGATGAGTGCGCCGGCACCGGTGAGGCCTGCCTCTTGACCGAGGGCAGCCGGCACAACGCGTACCTCGCGGGCGAAGTCGAGCTTGGCGTGCTCGCGAAGAGCATCCTCGAGAGGCTCGAAGATCAAGGGGCCCGCCTGGGACAGTCCGCCGCCGACGGCGACGACCTCGAGGTCGAGCAGGTGCGTCGAGGACGCGATCGCTATGCCCAGTGCCTGGCCTGCCCTCTCCATCGCCGCCTTGGCGACGGGGTGATCCCTCGCGGCATCGGCGGCGAGCTCTATTGCGGTCGCCCCGTCGGCGGACCGCCACCCCTGGGCCACCGCCCACGCGGCAAGTTTGGGACCACTCGCGATCGCCTCAAGGCACCCGCGCCCACCGCACGTGCATGGTGGTCCGTCCGGGTCGACCACGACGTGCCCGACGTGGCCGGCGTTCCCGCTGGCGCCATCGATGAGGCGGCCGCCCATGACCAGGCCCCCGCCGACGCCCGTCGAGATCACCATGCCGAGCACGTTGTCGGCGCCGCGGCCCGCCCCCCGCCAGTGTTCCCCGACAGCGACGCAGACGGCGTCGTTGTGGATGCGGACCGGGACGTCCGGATAGCGCTCCTGCAGCCTGCGTCGCAACGGGAAGTCGCGCCACGCTGGGATGTTCAGCGGCGACACTTCGCCGGCCGGCCATCGCATGGGCCCCCCGCAGCCGACACCCACGCCCACGAGCTCGCGACCTTCGCGAGCCTCGTCGAACCGGTCCAGCAGCGAGAGAACCGTACGCCACAGCCCTTCGGCGCCCGCGACGTCACTCGTCGGCGTCTCCACCCGCCCGGCTGCGAGCACCCGGCCGCCCGCGTCCACGACACCGCAGGCGAGCTTTGTCCCGCCGACATCCAGTACGAGCGCAGCCGTCTCCGCCATCGCCACCTCTCCGGTCCTGGTCCTGGCATATCGTGCCAGCCGCCTGGCCTTTGGCATGCCTACTGAACTGGGCGTGCTCTGAAGGGCGGCCTGTGTGCTCGGAAGGGGCGTGCCCTCGATCCCGGGAGGTCTGAAGGGCACATTCACCCGGACCTACGGGGTGAAGGTGCCCTTCATGCGGAGCCGCGAAGCCGGTCGTCGCGGTGACCGAACGCGAGGATGGAGGCCGTGAAGCCGTGGAGGTGATTGCGGCCGCCGACCGGACCGATCTCACCGGCTGCGAAGAAACCGGCCACTCCGCGGGTACCAAGGGCAGTGCGGACAGCCAGGACATCATGATCGGCTGACGGGAACGTGGCGGCGCCGCGACCGTTGCACGAGAAGAGCAGCGCACCGTCCACCGAGGTCAGGGCGCCGGGTCCACGCACTCGGGCGAGAGTGTCGGCCAGGTCGACCTGCGCAGATCGGGCATCTCTGAGCTGGAAACGCACCGTACGGCCGACGTCCATAACGTCGCCCACGAGGATCGCGCCAGTCTCGCGATCCGCCCCGATCAGCCCGCGAACGAGGAAGTCGCCCTGCTCATGCCGCTCGGCATACTCATCCATTGCCATACCGATCTGCAGGCCGGTCGTTGCGAGCTCCCGCTCATCCGGCGACAGCGTGGACAGGACCTCCTCAAGTTTGGATACCGCCGGCGTGCCTGCCAGCTCGTACAAGATGTTGCCCTCTGCCCTCGTTACCGCCATGGCCGGTCCGATCGGGCGGCAACCTTGACTGACGACTGTCCGCCAGCCCATGCCACCGCCGATGACAGCGCCCACGGCACCGCTCTCCCGCACGGAATCGTCGACGGCCAGCCAGGACGACCCTTCGCCGGGCCGTGAGGCCAGCCCTCCCACTAAAGGAAACCCGGGGAGAACCTCATTGGTCATCTCGACGAAGGCGCCCGCCGGGAAGGTGTAGGGGTCTGCAATCAGCACGCCGACGTGGTCGTCGACAGTGATCTCCGGCAGACCGATCACCCGCGCTCCCTCGGCTGTCCTCAGCATGTCGAGCTGGAAGGTGCGAACGCCGACACCGGGCAATCTGGCCGCCCACACGCTGACCGCGGGCAAGCGTTCGACCCCCTGCCCGCCGCCGAGCACGCCCTCGGCCGTGCATGCGAGCAGCGCCCTTGGCGCCGACAGGTCTCGAACCCGATCGATCGCGGCCGCGAACCCGTCGCGATCGTCCGTGCAGGCGAACAGGCAGACCAGGTCAGCCCGCCGGTCGCCGAGCGGATCGAGCGCCTGGCGGGCCGCGACCTCGGCCGCACGAACCGGGTCTTCGTGAACGGCAAGGCCGTCCCCGATGGTCGCCATGCCGCAATCCTGCCCCACGATCGGCCTCGGGAACGTGTCGCGGCTGAGTCAGTAGCTGGGCTAGGCGGATCGCCGGAGGAGACAGCGCACGAGGAGCCCGTGCGGGGTAGGGCCGCAACCCCCGCGCGGGCTCCTTGGCGGCCGGGCCGGCCGTGGGGCCAGCGGTGGGAGGAGTGCCGGCCCCGCGGCTTCGACCGCGGTCCTCGCTGCCCGTCCGATCGACGGGCAACGAGCTTGCCCGGGCGGTCCGCAGCGCCTGGACGCCACGAGCCGAGGCGCCGCGGATCACCGCCCGGTGCTAATTGCTACTGGACTGGCTGGCGAGGGTGACCTCGGCGGTATGGGTGGCGCCACCGCGGACGTAGCTGACCGTCACCTTCGTGCCGGCCGCCTCGCCACGGACTGCCGCAACCAGGGCGTCGGCGCCATCGATCGCGGAGTCCCCGACCTTCGTGATGACGTCGCCTTCCTTGAGGCCCGCGTCTGCGGCCGGGCTTCCGCTCTGGACAGTCGCGATCTGCGCTCCTGGTGTGGAGCCGGTCGCGTCCTGAACCGTCACCCCGAGGAAGGCGCGGGACGGCTGCTGTCCCTTGGCGAGTTGGGTGGCGACGCCCCTGGCCTTGTCGATCGGGATCGCGAAGCCGACGCCGATCGATCCGGACTGCTGGCTGCCGCCGCCCTGGCTGAGGGTGGCGATCGCGCTGTTGATGCCGATCACCTCACCGCTCATATTCACAAGTGGGCCGCCAGAGTTGCCGGGATTGATCGCCGCGTCGGTCTGGATCGCGTTGAAAACGGCGCTGTCCCCCTGGCCACCGAGCGCGTCAGAGGAGCCGGTGCGAACCGGCCGGTTCAGGGCGCTGACGATGCCCGACGTCACGGTTCCCTGCAGGCCAAGCGGTGATCCGATGGCCACCACCTGCTGGCCGACCTGAAGGTCAGCCGATGACCCCAGCTTCGCGGGCTTCAGGTCACTGACACCCGATGCCTTGATCACCGCGAGGTCCGAGCTCGGGTCCCGGCCGAGGATCTCCGCACTGGCGGTCTTGCCGTCATTGAACGTCACCTGGAGCTGGCCACCGTTGGCGGCCAATGCGACGACGTGGTTGTTGGTCAGGATCTGACCATCGGAGCTAATGATGACGCCAGAGCCCTCACCAGCTCCGCCCTGGCCGCTGACCTCGATGGAGACCACGCTCGGCAGGACGGCTGCCGCGACCTGGCTCACGGAGCCGTCAGCGGCGGAGTTGGAGTCATTGCCGGAGACTGCTGTGCCGTTGAGCGAACTCACGGTCGACGAGGAATTGTCGTTGTTGACGGCGTTCGTTATCAAACCGCCCGCGCCGCCACCGACAAGACCTGCGGCGAGTATCACCGCGACCAGGGCGGCGGATACCTTGCGGGGCCGACGCTCCGGCGATCCCCCGGCGGTCGGCTTGTCGCCGGGAGGCGGCGGCTCGAACGCGAAGCCCAGCATGGGTAGCTCTTCGGTCTGCGTACCGGCCTGCGCGGCGGGCAGGCCGGGTGTCGCAGGCTGCGACGTCGGTGTCGTGGTCGGCTGGTCGCCGGCGCCGGTGCCGCCTGTTACACCTGGAGCCGGTGCCGCGCCGACAGCGGCTGCGGAAATCCAGCCAGAGGCACCGGACGGCGCACCATCGGTCTGGGATTGGTCGCGGACCTGAGTGTCGTTGTCGGGGTATGCAGTACGGGGATCGTCCATGCCTTCACAGTCGCCCGGCATCCTGAGATGACCCTGAGAACGGCCCAAGAAGACGACGAGAAGGCTCAGGTACTGGTGGCAGCGGGGAGGCGAAAAGTGACCTGCGTTCCGCCGGTGTCGGCCCGGGCTGCTTCGACCGCGCCACCATGCCGGTCGGCGACCTGCTTGACGATCGCCAGCCCGAGACCGGAGCCAGGCAACCGGCGCGCATCGGTGGCGCGGTAGAAGCGCTCGAACACATGTGGCAGGTCGGCCGGCGGTATACCCGGACCCTCGTCGATGACCTGCAGCTCGCCGCCGTCGAGCCGAACCTGCACGGTGGCGCCGGCGGGGCTCCATTTCGCCGCGTTGTCCAGGATGTTAGCGACCGCTCGTTCGAGTGCTGTCGCATCTCCTCTCACCACCCAGGGCGCGAGCTTTGCGTCGAAAGTGAGGCCGGGTGCGCGTCGTTTGACCCGATCGATCGCTCGCTCGCAGATCTCCGCGAAATCCAACTCCTCGACCTGGGCGGCCGCTGGGTCGTCCCTGGCAAGCTCGACGAGGTCTTGCACCAGGACGGTTAGCTCCTCACTCTGGGCGCGAACGTCGGCAAGAAGCTCCTCGCGGTCCTGGTCGGACAGGCCGCCTCGGGATGTGGTCTGTACCAGGAGGTCCAGATTTGTTCGCAGGCTCGTGAGGGGGGTCCGCAACTCATGGCCTGCGTCCGCTACTAGCTGCTGCTGCCGCTCTCTGGAACGCGACAGGGCCGCGAGCATCGCATTAAAGCTCGTCGCCAACCTAGCCAACTCGTCGTGGCCGCGGACTTCGATCGGCTCGAGCCGCTCGGTCGCAGCGACACGCTCTGCAACTGCAGTCAGCTGCTCAACCGGTCGCAGCCCGGCGCGGGCGATCGCCAGCCCCGCAGTCGTTGCCACGCCGATCCCCAATCCGCCGACGATCAGCAGGACGAGGCCGAGCCTATGAAGGACCTCCTCGGTGTCCGCCGTGGGCTGTGCCAGGACCAGAGCGAGGCCTTGACCTGCAGGAACGGCGACGACCCGATACTCGGTTCCATTCACGGAAGCGGTTCGAATGGACTGCCTGGCCTCACCAAGGGCAACGGCTTGTTCGGGCGCGCCGAGGGGCGGAGCCTTGACGCGTCCGGGCCCGCCGCGGGCGATGTAGGTCTGCCCGTCGGCGCTTATCAGACCCAAGTTGACATCGGCAGCCCCCAGCGCATCCGCGGGGATTGTGGCCAGCTGCTCGGGCGTCGAAAGAATGCTGCCGACCGCGGACCGGGCGCGTACGAACAAATTGTCGTCGCGGCTGCTGTGAAGCTGCGTGCGCACGGTCAGGTAGGCAGCCGCTGACGTCGCCGCAACCGCGAGGCCAACTCCGAGCGCGGCGAGGAGACCGATTCGCGCGCGCAGGCCGAGCCGTCCGAACGCGTCGCGAAATGTCCTGACACGCGACCCGCCAGGCTTCTCCTTGTCGGTTTCGGCATTCCTCGCGCCGCGCTCGGCCAACTGGTCGGTCGCAGCAACGTCGCGGTCTGCGGCGGACCGGGTATCCATCCCAAGTCCAGACGCTGACGTGCCGTACGGAAAACGATAAGCGCCGGGAAGCCGAAACCAGCCGCTCTCATCGACCTTGCCCGGCTCGGGCGGGGTTGTGGTCATAGAGGTGTCTCCCGCAGGGTGTAGCCGACACCGCGCACGGTGTGGATCAGCCGCGACTCGCCGTCAAGCTCCGTCTTGCGTCGCAGGTAGCCGATATACACCTCGAGCGAGTTCGCCGTCGTAGGAAAGTCGTATCCCCAAACGTCGTTGAGGATCTGCTCGCGAGTGAGCACCTGGCGGGGATGAAGCATGAGGAGTTCCAGCAGGCTGAACTCGGTGCGGGTCAGGCTGATGGCGCGGTCGCCACGGCGCACCTCACGGGTGGCTGGATCAAGGGTGAGATCCCCAAAGGCGAGCCACGACTCGCCGGCGTCGTGGTGCGTACGCCGCAGCAAGGCGCGCAGCCGGGCAAGCAGCTCCTCGAGGGCGAACGGCTTTGGCAGGTAGTCGTCGGCGCCCACATCCAGACCCGCCACCCGGTCCGAGACCGCGTCGCGAGCTGTGAGCATGAGGACAGGCAGGTCCTCGCCTGCCGAACGCAGGCGTCGGCATGTCTCCAGCCCGTCCAGCCGCGGCATCATCAAGTCGAGGACAACGGCGTCTGGCCGGCTCGCCCTGATCGCGTCGAGGGCTTCGAAGCCGTCTCCGGCTAGTTCGACTTCGTACCCGTTGAAGGCGAGTGAACGGCGCAGCGACTCACGCACCGCTTGATCGTCGTCCACGACAAGAACTCGCACGTCACCAAGTGTGGCGGCTGATTCTGAGCAGATGCTGAGAGGATGCTGAAACCGACCGGATATCGCTTCGGTGGCGCACAAATGAGGTGGGCAGGAAGACAGCCTCTGGGAGCGCGGCTGGGGGTAACCCGGGGGCGTCCGCTGAGGCTCCGTCACGCTCTAGCACGACTGGAGAGGTGTGAGGGCGCGCCCGCCTCGATCCGGCAAGCTAAGAAGGGCACCTTCACCCAGATCTATCGGGTGAAGGTGCCATGCGAACGGCGGCCGGGGTGGGCAGGTGTCGGAGGAGCCGAGCGGCGACCTCCGGATGGGTGAAACTGAGCAGGCCGGCAGCGGCGAGGACGTAGTCACGATCGATCACCACCGTTGCCGCTTCGGGCGTACGCCATCCGCCCTCAGGATCGGTGATCGCCCGCTTCATGATCGACTCAGCGGCCGCCGGCATGGCGTACCGAAGCACGCCACCTGAGCCGACTGCCAGCTTGACCTGTCGGAGGTCTTTGCCGCCGCGGCGGACGCCATCTCGGGCGTCAGCTCGCAGTGGCACCACATGCGGGCGGGCATGCCGGCGCAGGGCGACCGTGGCGGCGAGAGCGGCCAGCTTGGCGTCGATGTCACCATCGGCAGCTGTGGCCGGGATGTAGGACGGGTTGCTCGCCCGGGCGGCTGCCGCCTTCCCCAGGTCTTCAGCGTCTGGTGGGCGCGGCAGTAAGCGCTCCCTGATCGCTGCCTCGACAACGCCGGGCGCGCTCCAGCGGACGCCTAGATCGCCCTCCACGGTCCGGCCGCGCCAGGTCTCCTCGACCACCTCGCGATGCAGCTGTGACTCCTCCGCGTCCGGGGTCACCACCGAGTACACGTCGGTCGTCGCGCCGCCCACGTCCACCACGACAACGTCCCCGACACCCGGCACCTCTGCTGAGAAGCCATCGGCCAGCAGCTCCACGCCGGCCAGAACAGCGTCGGGTGTGGCGGCCTTCACCAGGTGCGGGAAGTCGGCGCTGCTGGACAGGCCCTTGCCGCCGATCACATGGGTGATGAATACCTCACGGATGGCCGACCGCGCAGGCCCAGAATCAAGGACGCCAATGCGAGGCAGCACATTAGCCGTAGGGATAGCGGACTTCCCGCTCGATGACAGGGTCAGGCACACGTCCTCGCGTACGTCGATGTTGCCTGCGACGACGATCGGACAGTGCAGCTCAGCGGCCGCCAGCGCGGCCGCGTTGGCAAGGAGCACGTCGGCGTTGCCGCCGTCTGTCCCTCCGGCGAGCAAGACCACGTCCGGCCGAATTGCCACCAGCTCGGCAGTCTCGGCTGCCCCGAGCTGACCGGCAGCCACGTGGACAACCCGCGCACCGGCCGACAGGCCAACCCGATAGCCCGCCTCCGCGGTGACCGCACGCTCGTAGCCGACGACGGCCAGCCGCAGCCCGCCACCGGCGCTCGAACAGGCGAGGACCTCCGCGTCGGCTGCAGCCGGCAGGCGGCCGGACAGATCAGCGAGCGCGGCCGCGAAGCCGTCCATGACGTCTGTGCCGATGGTGGTCGGGTGCGCAGCCGTACCGAGCAGCTCCCCCGAGTCGAGCGATACCGCCGTGAGCTTCGTGAACGTCGAACCGAAATCCGCGCAGACCAGCGGGCGTGCAGCGCTCATTGACGCCGCATTACTGCAAGGCCTGCTCGAGGTCCGCGATGAGGTCCTCGACCGACTCGATGCCGACAGAGAGCCGTACAAGATCCCCTGGCACCTCGAGGGCCGAACCCACCGTGGAGGCGTGCGTCATCCGGCCAGGATGCTCTATCAGGGACTCCACGCCGCCGAGCGACTCGGCAAGGGTGAACAGCTTCGCGCGGTTGCAGACATCGACGGCCGCGGCCTCACCGGCCCTATGCCGGAAAGAGACCATCCCGCCGAAGGCCCGCATTTGCTTGACCGCGACCTCGTACCCAGGGTGGGCCGGCAACCCGGGATAGAGCACCTCAGCAACCTTCGGATGCGCCAGGAGCATCTGCGCGAGCAGTTCGGCATTGCGGCAGTGGCGTTCCATCCGAACGCCTAGCGTGCGCGCGCCACGCAAGGTCAGCCACGCGTCGAAGGCGCCGGGCACACCGCCGAGCGCGTTCTGATGGAAGGCAAGCAGCTCACCGAGCTGGTCGTCGCCCGTGACCAGCGCACCGCCGATGACATCGGAGTGCCCTCCGATGTACTTCGTCGTCGAATGCACGACGACGTCCGCGCCGAGCGCCAGCGGCTGCTGCAGGTAGGGCGTCGCGAAGGTGCTATCGACCACGAGAAGCGCGTCCGCCTCGTGGGCGGCCTGCGCAAGCGCCGCGATGTCGGCGATGCCAAGGAGCGGGTTCGTCGGCGTCTCAACCCAGATCACCGTGGTCTCGCCCGGACGGACCGCGGCGCGGACCGCCTCGATGTCGCTGATCTTCACGTGCGTATGCGCCAGCCCCCATCGCTCGTACACCTTGCTGAACAGGCGGTAGGTCCCGCCGTACGCGTCATCGGGGATCACGACGTGATCACCTGGCTTGGTGACGGCTCGCAGCAAGGTGTCCTCGGCCGCCATCCCGGAGGCGAAGGCCAGAGCACGGCGACCTTGCTCGAGTGCGGCAAGGCACTGCTCAAGCGCGGTTCTGGTCGGGTTGCTGGTGCGGCTGTACTCGTAGCCGCCGCGCAGGCCGCCGACGCCGTCTTGCTTGTAGGTGGACGTCGCATAGATAGGCGGTACGACAGATCCGGTCGCCCGATCTGCTTCTTGGCCCGCATGGATGGCCAGGGTGTCGAACCCTGGCCGGACTGCGATCTTGTCGTGCGCCGGGAGACCAGGCTGATAGGACATGGTGACGAGGCTAGCGACTTCGCCTCATCTGAGGCGCCAAGGGTAGGGGCGCTTTCCCTGCGTCGTTGCCCGTGGCGGCGATCCTCCGGTGGAAGAATCCGAACCGCAGGCTGGTTGCTTGGCCGGGAGGTGTCCCGCATGTTCATTGGCCGGAGAACCCGGATGCCCAGCCCGGCGGAGACATTGCCCGGCCGGGCCGTGCGTCCCTACGTGGTGCCGATCCGGCACGCGGTTCTCGGCACACCATTGGAGGGTCCCTACCCACCGGGGCTCGAGATCGCGTACTTCGGCCTTGGCTGCTTCTGGGGAGCCGAGCGGCTCTTTTGGCAGACGCCCGGTGTGTGGTCGACCGCGGTCGGCTACGCGGGCGGCAGCACCGCTAACCCGATCTATGACGAGGTTTGCAGCGGAATGACCGGGCATGCGGAGGTCGTCCAGGTCGTGTACGACCCCTCGCGGGTGACCTATGCCGAGCTGTTGAAGGTCTTCTGGGAGGGGCACGATCCGACGCAGGGCTACCGGCAGGGCAACGACGTCGGCACGCAGTACCGCTCCGTGGTCCTCTACACGTCGCCGGAGCAGCGGG
>DATBRJ010000388.1:0-8291 GCA_036560395.1 Actinomycetes bacterium
GCAGCTATCTGGATTACTCCGGTCGGGACGACGTGCTAAGCGGCGGCGCGCGCATGATCCCGGTGAACACCCCGATCGGCGGCTACCGCGTATGGGTGAAGCGGATCGGCAACAATCCCGATCTCAGGGTGCTGTTGTTGCACGGCGGGCCAGGCTCAACCCATGAGTACCTGGAGGCCTGCGACAGCTATCTGCCCGCGGCCGGGGTGGAGTACTACTACTACGATCAGCTCGGCTCGGGCCTCAGCGACCAGCCGGATGAACCATCACTGTGGGAGCTCGACCGCTTCGTCGATGAAGTGGAACAGGTTCGCCGCGCGCTTGGGCTGGATCGGACCACCTTCGTCCTCTACGGCCAGTCCTGGGGTGGGATCCTCGCCATCGAGTACGCGCTTCGCTACCAGCAGCACCTGCGCGGGCTAGTTATCTCCAACATGATGTCGAGCGTCCCGGCCTACAACGCCTACGCCCAACAGGTGCTGATGCCGGAGATGGATCCGGCGGCCCTGGCCGAGATCCAGTCGCTGGAGGCAAGCGGCGAGACCGAGAACCCGAGGTACGAAGAGCTGCTTGAGCCGCATTACGTCCATCACGTCCTGCGCATGCCTCCCGGGGACTGGCCCGATCCTGTCCAGCGTGGCTTCGCTCACATCAACCGTCCCATCTATATCTCTATGCAGGGCCCGAGCGAACTAGGGATAAGCGCCGACGCCAAGCTCGCCTCTTGGGAGAGGACCGATGACCTCGAATTGATCAAGGTACCGACCCTGGTCATCGGCGCCCGCTACGACACGATGGATCCGGCCCACATGGAGATGATGGCTGGGCGCCTGCCAGCCGGGCGTTACCTGTATTGCCCAAATGGCAGCCATCTGGCCATGTACGACGACCAGGCGGCGTACTTCGCCGGTCTCCTTGAGTTCTTGCACAGCATCGGCGACGGGCCGCTGGCGTCGCCGCCGAGCTAGTGCAATGCCTGCGACAGTCTGGGAGCCGTTGGCGAGGACTTGGGGTTTGTGAGGGTGGCGCGAGCGCGCCTGAGTACCGCACACATCGACGATCTCCGCCGGAGCGGTGCTCCTTCCGGGGGCGATGAGGTCTCGGCGATGGGATCTAGTGCTTGTCCTCCTCGAGCTGTTCGTCCCGTCGCTGCCTCCCTACGACGTGACCGCAACCCGGCAACGGCCGCATCCGGAAAATGGGAAGCACGCTGACGGTTCCGCACCAGGGGCAGGTGAGCGTGAACCGCCGATGCAGCGCGGTGCTGGTGCTGGTGCCGATGACGACCGGCATCTTGTTATCCATGGAAGGACTCGCCTTCCTGCGCCCGTCCGACCTTCCTGCGCCCGTCCGATTCCACCCACGCCTGCCCCGCGCCGTCCGATTCATGCATCGAACGGGAATGAACTGCACTGATCGTTGGCACGTCAGAGGTCCCGGTGAGTGCCTTTCCGTGCTCGCGGGGATTTCTTGTCCGGTAACGCTGGTCCCGCTTGGCGCGATACACCCTCCTATGCCTCGTCGCTCGTCCTCCCAGGACCAGCGTCCGGGGGCGAGGTTACGGAGGGCGGCCCCAGCCGTGTCGGGGCTGGGGCCCGTCCTCTGTCTGTCCTGAGGTCTGGGCAGGCGGTAACGCACATTGCGCGAGAAATCCCGCGTGAGCCTGCTTCGGTCGATTCCCGGCATATCGGTTATTGAGGACGCACTCCGACAGCGACGCCGACTGACCGAAGTGGTCAACATGGAACAACGGCGCCTGGGATGCTCATGCCGAGATGAACTTCCTGTTCATACGAATACGGGAGGACCAACCGGTGGAGCGCATCTGCGGAGAAAGCAGCGACGGCGCTAAACGCGGAGCAGGAGACCGCTGTGGCGGTTAACCCGTACGGGCGCACCTCCAAGCGTGGCGTGGTGCTCAACTGGCGCGCCGTGGAGATGCTGGAGATCACCGAGCTGCGGGAACTACGGGACCTGACCCCACTGCGGCTGTCGCAGGGCTCCTACACCACGGACGCCGGACAGTCCGCCGGCACACACGCCGGCGGCGGCGCCCTCGACGTGCGTTTGCGCGACGTCTCCTCGACACAGTGGAACTCGATTGTCGCCGCGCTCCGCCGCACGGGCTTCGCAGCCTGGCTGCGCAGACCCTCCCAGGGAGATTGGCCGTACCACATCCATGCCATCGCCATCGGCGACCATGAGCTGTCGGCCGCGGCGAGGCAGCAGGTGGTCTGGTACAAGCAAGGACTTAACGGCCTCTGGCCGCCCAGCCAAGGACCGGACGACGGCCCACGTGTCCGGTGGACCCAGTACAGACAGGACATCGACTTGAGTTACTACGGACCCGAGAGGTGGGACAGCCGAGACTTCAACCGGCTGTTCGCGAAGTGGCTTGACGTATCGGCTGGGTCGCTCACTCGGCCGGACACCGGAGACGTGATCAACCCAGATGTGGCACAGTGCCTGCGCGCGGCTTACTGGGTGCGTACTCGGCTCACGGACGCGGGCCTCGATGACGTGGCTCGACAGCTGTACACGGCGGACAACATCATCCGCAACGTCGGGGTCGACCCGGAGGTGGACCCGCAGGCCGCCTTTTGGAGCCTGGCCACCTTCATCTCCGGCATCGAGAACACCCAAGACCAGGACCACCAGTCGCTTGAGACGGTGAAGACCGACGTGGCCGCGATCAAGGCCAAGCTCGGCGCCGGATCACAGCCACCGGCGGCCCAGCAGGAGTAACTCGGTTCGCAACGCGGACGCGGTAACGCTCGAGACGCTCGGCCCACCCACGCTCGTCCTCGTTGCCTGGCATCTTCTTGCGCACGACGCGGGGGTTGCCCGCGTGTGGACCCTGGAGTTACCTGAGAAGTTGCGACGCGATCACGTGAGCCGAAGCGTGTCGTCGGTAATTCTCCCTGGAGGGACCATGCGACGTGTTCTGTTACTGGGCTCGACAAGCGCACTCCTATTCGGAGTGGTAAGCGCGCCGGCCTCGGTGGCTGCGCCGACGGACTCGGATGACCGGGTTTCGGTGGCGGCGCCATATGTTCGCCATGACGGTGGCACCGATCGCGCGATCCAGCACTGTTCGGATACCTCGACGAGCACCGCGCCGGACACCCCGGGTGACGGCGACACGGACTCCAACGACGGCGGCGCGTTCCGCCAAGGCAACGAGCCGACGGTAGCAATCGACCCGACCAACCCGGACCTGGTCGTCGTGAGCTGGAATGACTACTGCGATACCGACCTGGGCGGAGGCTGGATGGGCCTGGCCTACTCACAGGATCGCGGTGAGACCTGGACCCCGTCGAAGATCCCCGGCTATCCCAGCGACACCTCGGCCGAGGGTTCTGCATCGCCGCTACACGGCCGTCAACTAGAGGCCGGCGACCCGCTGCTGGCCTTCGACAACGACGGCAACCTGTTCGCGGGCGGAATCGCGTTCAACCGCGTCAACCCGCAGAACGGTGATGTGTGGGTGGCCTCGTACGCAAAGACCCCGCACCCCAGCGGCTATCCGAAGGACTACCTGCGCACCGTGGTCGTGGGAACCGGGACTCCCGCGCTGAACGGGATCTTCGAGGACAAGCCACAGCTCGAGGTGGATCGCACTGGCGGCCCGCACGACGGCAATGTCTACATCTGCTGGTCCCGGTTCGTCGGCTTCAACGGCCGCACCAGCGTCTATATCAGCCGCTCCACCGACTCGGGTGCGAGCTTCGACAACCCGATCAAGCTGTCCGAGGGCAAGGATGTCCAGGGCTGTGACATCGCGATCGAGCACGACGGTGACGTGTACGTCAGCTGGGGAACCAGGAACACGCCATCGGCGATCGACGCCCAGGGCATGGCGTTCGCCCGCTCCGATGATGGCGGGGCGACGTTCTCTCGGGCCGGTCAGCTCGCGGCATTCACCCGGTACTTCCCCTCCGACGGCGCGCGTGACTGTGGTGACGGCGCGCTGGCCTGCCCATCCAGATTCGTGTTCTTCCGGGTGCCGCTGGAGCCACGGATCACCGCCGACCCGAGCGGCATGCTGCCCGGGGTGTACGCCACATACAACGCGGTCGACCCGGCCACGGTCGTGCCAAGCACGAGTTCCTACAGCTCGGCCGGGGCCAACTCCGGGCTCGTCGGCCGCTCGGTGGTCTACGTCGTCCGCTCGCTCGACGACGGCCAGACCTGGTCGAACCCGGTGTCGGTCGATCCGGCGGGTGGCATCGGGCACCAGTACTTCTCGGATGTCGACGCCCTCGGCGGCAAGCTGGTCGCGATCTGGCAGGACAACCGCACCGACGACGCGTACTCGATGCAGCTGCCGATCGGGAACACGCTCGACGCACAGGGCCGGCCGATCGCGTCCGGCAATGATGTTGTCGGCACCTACGCTGCGGTGTCCGACGACGGGGTGAGCTTCACGCCACTCGGTGCCATGTCGAGCGTGACCCATCAGCCCAGCTACGAGATGTTCGGCAACCGCTCCATCCCCTTCCAGGGCGACTACAACTGGATCGCGCTGGCCTTCGACGGGGACTCCTTGTTCGGCTACACCGCCTGGACCGACAACCGGGACGTGCGGCCAGGAGTCGACGTCAGGGAAACCGATTACGTCGACGGGTTCGACGTGAATCAGTGCCGGTCGCCGAGTGCGCTCGAGCCGGACCTTTGTCCCAATGCGCACGGCTTGGACCAGAACATCTACGGTCAGTCGCTGACCCTCCCGGTTGGGTGAGTCCCAGCGGGTAGCGGCACGGCGTCAAGGCGGTCGCCGGGTCACCCGACCTGGCGGCCGCCTCGGCCATTTGCGGATACGCCCGCGCGCGCAGACGCAGCGAACTGGGCGAAGTGGCGCGGTCATCGTGGTGAACGCGCACGCCCCGGGCGCATGAGCGCGGCATGACAGTCACATGACCGTGTCGCCATGAGTCGCCACCTCCGCTCGACGGCTCTCTATCGTCCGGCTGTCGGCATCCACCGCGCCGACGGTCCGCGGCGCGGCGGGCCGGCGTACGAGAATGACCGGAGAGGCGCTGGCTCCTCTCGTGCTTGCGGATCGCACGGAGCAACCTCGCCCAGGTTCAGCGCATTGAGGTGTGCGCAGTCGACGGACACATAGTGACAGTCAAGGTCGTGGCGCTGCTCGGGGGCGCCACGCTCGTGCGCACGGCGTGCGCGGTCGTACCAGGGCAAGACAAGACCGCTACGCGAGAACCAGGTGGCGGCTCGTGAACTTCCTCCTCCTCGTCAGCGGCTGCGGCGCCCTCATCGCCGTCGCCATCGCCTGGCTGCTGTGGCGGGGTGATTTCTGATTTGCCGTCAGCAGTCGCCGCTAGGGGGTCACCGGCGGGTTAACCGGCCCGCCGATCACCTGTGCCGTCGTCTGGACACTGATTCGCCCGCCATTGACCTCTCCTTGGAGGAAGTCCAGCAGCGCAGTGAACTTTGCCGGTGTGATGGCGTAGGCGCCGCAGCTCTCGCAGACGCGGTGGAAGACGAATTGCACCCACCGATCTCCATTAGCCGCCGCGTCGGCCTCTGCGTTGAGGACGTATTTTTCCATTGTGGCGAGCTTCGTCGATTTCTTAGGGTTCGGCGGCGTGCGGGTGGCGTAGGGATCGAGGGGAGGGATCGTTTCGCCGAACGGCCCCTTGAGCGAGATTCCCGAGACGCCTCGGCCGCTGTTGTAGCCGCAGTCGTGAACGACTTGCTCCGTCCCGCTGTCGAATGTCCCAAACGGATAGGCGAACGAGGTGGCCGGGAATCCCTCGGCAAGCAAGCTATTCCGGTCCGTACATACCTCCTGGCGAGCCTCGGCCGGCGGCAGTGACTTCAGGCCCACGTGGTTCACGGTGTGACCGGCGATCTCGTTGCCCGCGTTGAACAACGTATGGAGATCGGCCCAGGACAGGTGATCGGGATCGCTGGCGATGATGGGGCCGGTGTTGACGTAGAAGGTCGCCGTCATTCCATGCGCCTGGAGAATCGGGAGCGCGGTGAGCTGGTCGACGGTTCCGTCGTCGAACTGGATCGTGACCACCGTTCGCCCGGTCGCGGCGTCTGCCGGGGTGGCAATGACGACCTGGGCGCACGCCGACGCGGCGAGCGCGCCGATCATAACGATCGCCAGCGCGACCCTCTCGCGAGGCCGGGGCCGTCGCAGCTTCGTCAGCGTGAGACTCGCCATGGGTCTCTCCTTCACTTCTGACCGGCTAAGCGGTTCCTTCAGTACCGACCGGCGGCCTGCCGAGCGAACGCCAGCGGGCTCGTGGCGGTCAGATCCACGGCCGGCTCGACCGTCGAGAACGACTCGATGTCGTCCTTGAACTTCGCCGTGCCGTTGAACTGCGCGAACGGGTCACTGTCATCCGGCGGGCAGTTCCGCATCCCACTCTGGAATCCCCGGTAGAGAGTGCCGTTGGGCCCTTCAACCGCGGCACCCTTCAGAACTGGTGGGGTGCCGTCAAGTGACCCGACGATGTTCGCCACCTGGTGGTGTGGACAGTGCGGGAATGTGGTCCCGTTGCCGATGATGAACGAGGAGCCCCAGGCATTGGCGCCGAGGACGTTGTTCAGCCACCGCGTGCTGACGTCCGCATACGTGCTGCCTGCGGTGAGCTCGTCATATTCGCTCGCCATGACCGAAAGCCCCGTCCCGTGCGAGGTCGTGTCCCACGTCGCCCAGGGGAAGCCGAAGCCGAACGGGTCGGTGGCTGCCTGGGCAAGCGCGCCATCCAGCGCCTTCTTCATGTCAGCGAGCAAGGCGGCCTGGGTTACCTCCAGGCCGGGCGGGTTCCCGGCCTGGCCGATGGCTCGGTGAAGGTCGTAGTGAGCGAGCCCGCTCACGTCATAGAGGTTGAGAGTGTCCGCCCCGGCTTCCGGGCTGGCGATGTATTGGTTCGCCCAATGGGATGCCTGCTGCAAGTAGAAGAGCGGGTCGGTGTGCGGCAGCCCGGCGGGCAGTCCGCCGCCCGCGACGGCGAAGTAGAGCTCCGCGGCGCCGAGCTCGAGGTCGCTGCGCCATTCCGTTTCTGGATAGAAGCTGAACGGGATGTACGTGGTCAGGTTGCCGGTTGGTGCGGTGTTGGCGAGATCGAAGATGTGCTGGCCCGCCAGTAGGCACCTGTTGGCGAAGGCCGCATCGCTGGTTTTGAACAGCTGGAAGCAGAGGCCGAACACGGCAGCCGATCGTCCCGCGAGGTTCGGGCTGATGAGCGAGCCGGGCGGTCCGGCGCGGAAGACCGGTCGGTTCCTGATGTAGCGATAGAGGGGATCGGTGCCGCCGAAGGTGTCGTCGGCCTGCGGGAGCCGCCAGATGTCGTGGTCGCCGACCGTCTTGGCGTTTCCGGTCCCGATGCCCACCTGGTAGTAGAAGGTCCGGGTCGAGTCGTCCCACATCCGGAGCAGCCAGTCGGTCCCGAACTTCGCCTCTGCGGTGAAGTCGGACCCGGCTGAGCCCGGTCCCATCTGGGCCGGGAAGTCGCGTACCCCAGTGAGCAGCATGGCGGTCGCATAACCAAGCGTCTGTACGCCTTTGATGTAGTCGCCCGCGTCCCACCAGCCACCCGAGGCGTCAATCGGTCCGCCGATTTGCGTCAGATCGCCGGAGAAGCGCCCGCTGCCGTTCACGTGCGGCGTTTCGTACACCAGGGCGGTCTGGTCGTTGACGTGGGCGGGCGCGGTGCGCAGTGCGGAAGGGACGTAGTTCGGGCCATCTCGCTCGGTCTGGTAGAAGGAGAGCGCGTTCGCCAATGACCCGGAATACACAACGCCGCCGGTGTCGATCCGGAAGGTGGGGGAGGACGCGGCGATGGGTCCGGAGACGGAGATCGTGTAGCTCCCGGCCGCGGTGACCGAGGTGAAGTCGAGCGCGTACACGTTGGAGTAGCTGTTGCTCCACTTGCCGAGATTCGCGCCGATAGGCGCGGTGAAGACGGTTGTTCCCACCTGGTTCGTGACGCTGAACATCGCGCCGGTCTCGGCCGCGGTGGACATCAGGTAGGCGCGCTTTGAGGCGGACGACGGATAACCGACCTGATTCACCCGGACGAATGCGCTGGCCGCCGCGGGCGCGCCGGCTGTGGGCTCTAACGAGATCAATGCTGTGCCTGCAAGCGCCAGAAGGGCGATCGACGCCAGACGCGCGGCAGCTCTGCGACCCATGACACGGGACATGGCTCTCCCTAGTCGGTGCCGTCCCCCACTGGATTGAGTAAGGATTGTTTACTTCGCGTAAGGATTGTTTACTCCGCCCTTCCCGGGTGGTCAAGAGGAGTTGCCGATCT
>DATBRJ010000389.1:0-1563 GCA_036560395.1 Actinomycetes bacterium
GGCCGGCTCGCCGCGCTCACCGGCGGGCGGTGCGAGCTTGTCGAGTCGGAGAACCGCCTCGACGAGGTGATGGCGCAGATCCACCGCCGCATCGCAGCGCCACTCGTAACCGACATCGAGATCGCAGCCGATGATGCCGCGGAGTTCACGATCGAACTCGACCACGTGGTGCCTCGCCGCCCGCCGGACCTCTTTGCCGGTGCGCCGGTGACTGTCGCGGGCCGCTGGCGTGGCCGTCCCACGGGCGCGTTGATCGTAAGCGGAACATGCCTGGACGGCCGGCGGTGGGTGCGTCCGGTGAGCGCGGTCGCAGTCGCGCACCCGGCCGGCGCCGCGATCTGGGCCCGCGGGCATGTCAGGGAACTCGAGGATCGGCTCGCGTCGCAGCCGCCGCAGCACGGCGCAGCCGCCGCCGTCGCAGATCTCGAGAGGCGAATCGTTGAAGTCTCGCTGCGACACGGTGTGCTCTGCCGGTATACGGCCTTCGTGGCTGTAGACACGCGCGTCGTGAACGAAAACGGGCGAATCCACAAGGTGACGCAGCCTGTTGAGCTGCCGTCAGGTTGGGAGATGCCGAGCGCGCCGCGTGGCGTCTGGGGCATCCACGCCGGCGGAGCAAGCATCGCCATGACGCCGGGCATCGTGCCTGCGCGCCGTGGCCGGGTAAGAAGCAGGACAGCCAGCGAAACGACGCTCGCCCGCTCGCACAACAGCGGGAAGCTGCCAAGGCCGCTCGGCGCCACCGACCCCAACCCAGAGCCGGCCCTCGAGGTCGGCGTACCACTCCTGTCACCCGAGCCGGCAGCGCAGGGGAATGCGTGGCGGCGGGCCCTCGAGGTCGCTCGCCGTGATGCATCGAGGGCGCTCGATCGGCTCGGTGCGGCAGGCGGAAGCAGCGCGGACCTACCTGGCCGGGCGGGGAGCGACCATGCGCTCCACGAGCTCCTGGAGCGGCTGGCTGATCAGCTCGGCTACCTGATCAGCAGGTTGACGGCTGCGGGTGTCCCGGCAGCCGATTTCGCCCCACTGACAAGCTTGCTCGCGGACCTGCGCCGAGCGCTGAAGCCGACCAAGGTCTCCCTCGTTGACCTTGCCGAGCTACGCGCGCGGGCAGGCCGTGTCCTCAGACACTTCGTGGACGGCGGACCCGGCCCACAGGCGCCCGCATCCGCCGAGCTCGGGCGCGGGTCGGGACGCGGCTCAGCCTTCTTGCGGCCTGCAGCCAGCTGAGACTCAAGGTCTCGCCTTACCGAGTGCTGCCGAGCGAGGCACCGGCGGCTCCGGCCTCAGGTCGGCGACGGATCTCGACGCCGTGATTGCCTACTGTTCGGGAAGGTGTCGAAATCTGATGGTCGCCACACGTAGCACCACTTGAGAGGGTCCCGGACAGCGGCGACCCAGCCGAGGACGCAAGGAGAGGCAATGAAGTACGCGGTCCTGATCATGAATACGCCGCTCGCAGCAACTCTGTCGGCGGATGAATATTCGGCGTGGAGCGGCGAGATCTTCGCGTGGTACGACAAGTACACCGCTAACGGGAAGCTCGCGGACCCAGGCAACCAG
>DATBRJ010000390.1:0-3748 GCA_036560395.1 Actinomycetes bacterium
GCCGAGCCGAGCTGCCCAACCCAGGGCAGGATGGTCGACGACAACTGCGCCGGTATGGGTACGGCGAAGCCCTTCGCGGGCCACCCAGCCAGCCGCGAGGATGACCAACAACGGGGCGGCAGGACCAATCCACAGGACCAGCGGGGCGACGGCGAGCAGCAGCGGCGCCCGCTCCCACCAGCCGCCCGCATGGAGCACGCGCTCTGCAAGAAGCGTGAGCAGGGCCGCGTATAGACCAGGTAGTGCAATGAATAGGCCGATGGTGAGCCACGTCGGCTCAAGCAATTGAAAGTCGACTCCGTCGGTGTGCACGATCAGTGCGCCAATCACGACGGCGGGTCCGACACAAATGCTGAGAACTTGGAACCAGCGCGGGCCGATCCGTAGGCCCCGCAAGAGCGCATAAACGCCAGCACCGACCACGCCCAGCAGAGTGCCAAGAAGCAGCAAGTTCAGCGTGTCAGACACGCTGAACTGCCCCATGGTGAATCCGTCATCACTCGTGACACCTATGGCCTCAGGGTTCAGCCGCGCCAGCAGCATCATCGCCAGCCGGCCGCCTATACCGCCAACGACCAACCCGAGCAGCGCACCAACGGCTGTGATGGCCCCCATCCGACGGGCCGCAAGCTCAGCCGACCCCCAACCGCCGACCATGTCTCCCCCTTACCAACGCGCACCTGCATCTTCGCAGTAGCTCGGCCGGTTCATCCCCGTTCCGATCAACACTGTGCCACCGGGTGCACCGCGACCCGGCCAACCCCGACTACCTCCTGTTCGTCGAGCACTTCTCCGACCAGGCCACCACCTACGATGCGTACACCGGCTCACCGGCCTACCGGGAACTGATCGCGGGTCAGCTCGCGGACCTGATTGTCGAGTTCGTTGAGATCGACCACGAGCTGCTCGTCGGCCTCTGAACTGATGTCGGCGACGACGCCAGATAACTCGTGCTGGGCATTGTGGAAGACCCCAACACCGGGCGGTCCACCGTGGGAGCTGCCAGCGTAAGCCGGCAGCTCCCACCCCACCTAGCCGTCGGTGAAACCTCGAGCGAGGCTACGAACTGGCGGCGAGCTCGTGTGCCTGACTGATGAGATCCTCGGCCTGCGTGATGAATGCTTTGGCCTGCTGGTTGTCGAGCGCCTTCCCTCCGAATGCCGCATCGTCGAGCGCGGCGCGAATCTGTCCGGCGAGCGAGTCACGTGTGGACGTCAGTGACTCGATCTGGTCCTCGATTGAGGCGTAGCCGGTGTCATCTGTCGCGCTGCCGCTCTTGAGTGCCTCAGTCGAGGCGACCAGCACGTCCGTCGAGAACTCGCCAAACGGGGCGTTCAGCTGCTTGTAGACGGCCCCGAGTTGCAGCAGCTTCTCATGGTGGGCTCGCAGCGCCTCAGGCACCGCCCAGCTGGACAGCGGCTCGACCACCACGCGTCCGTCGTGGACGTAGCTGTCATCGAGTCCGACCAGGCTCAGGATCGTCGGCCGCCAGTCCGTGTGATCGGTCCACGTCGAGTCGTCCTGCCCGACGTTGCGAACGCCGGGACCGACAATGCCGAGCCACGTCTGAGCGATCTCGGGTTGGATGCCTCCATGGTTCCACGCGAACGTCGGGGGCGTTGTGGGCACCGTGATGCATGGTGCGTTGCAGCTCGGTGCCGCCGCGAACAGGAAGTAGTCGGGCTGGGCGAACATCGTGAACGTCGGCGTTCGCTGTGGGTCCGCGGTGATCATATGCAGCGTCTTCATTGCGACGGGATCGGCGAGCGCCGCAGTTAGCTGGTCGGTTTGACCGGTGTAGGGGTTGACGGCCGTGAGCTTCCCCACCGCCCGCTCGAAGTTTCGCGTCACGAGTGCAGACCGCGCCGGGTTGCCCGTGAGGTAGACGGTCGGCGCCATATCGGCGTGGACGGTGAATGGCGTCGTGACCCCCTGCTGCGTGGCAAGCAATCCGGCGAGGTTGCCGTTGACCTCCCCGAGGAGGCTGTAGTTGCACGGGGTGGTCACGCCGTCGCATCCCGATGGCGTCGGCGCCGCACCGGCAAAGTGGTCGCCTTCCTCGACCGTGACGACGAACAGCGTGTTGTCCTTCGTGATCCCGTCGGCGGTGAGCCGGTCGAAGAACTTCTCGAACGCCTGGTCGTAGGCCTTCAGTTGGGCCACATAGCCGGGCTCGCCCGGCCCGTACGCGATGTGCTGCTCCCCATGGAGCCCATGACCGTCATGCGCGTCCGAGATGTAGCCATAGGTGATGGGGATTCCCGCTTCCTGCATGGTCGCGATGTACGAAAGCGTCGTGCTGGCGAACAACCCGTCGAAGCCGGGGAAGCCAGGCTGGTTGAACGGATCGGTGATCGGCTGGCCGTCGAGGTCGTTCAGCGTCGCGTTACCGCCATTGATCGCCGGGTTGACGTACTTCGCCCCGAACAACCCGCTGAACCCGTTGTAGCCGCCGGGTTCGTCCGGAAGGAGATCCGGCCTGGCGTGAGGGTTACCCGAGCAGATGCCGCCACCGGAGGCGCAGTGCACATCGATCCCGACGAAGTCGGTCTGGGCGAGCGTCCGTGCTGCCGTGTTCGGTGGCGCGGCGTTGGAGGCCGCCGCCTCATTCCATTCGGGAGACCCTTGGCCGAACACCTTTGTCATGTCGCCGTTCGGGCCGGTGCCCGTGTTCTCCAAGACGACGTTGGCCACCGCGGCGGCGCCGAAGTCACACCCGGCACGCGTGTACGGCACCCACGGCGCAGGTGTCGTCTTGGGCGTTCCGCTGTCGCCGTTGACCATGTTCGGCGTCGGATCCGCGGGTGGGATTCCAACGTCGTCGACGAGATCGGTCCAGTACTTGAACGACGACGAAGACGCGGTGGTCCCATCCGCCTTGAAGTAGCGGTAGGAGTTGGAGACGGCCTGCCCATGCCGGTCGGGGTAGAGACCCGTAAGCGTGGACAGGATCCCACCGCCGGTGTGCGAGATAAGCATCGTGTGGTCGTTGGTGAATAACGTGCCGTTTTCTCGCAGGAAGTTCAGCAAGTGCGGCATCTGCTCGAGGTCGGACGGGACGTTCGGGTTGTCCCGCAGGAAGTGCGTGTTATCGAACTGCAGGTAAATGACGTGCTTGATATCGCCTTTCGCCGAGTGCAGTTGACAGCCACCGGCTGCGGTGCCCTGGTCGCCCCATGCGGTCCCCGCCGGAGCAACAGTTACCACCGCGGCGGTCAGCGCCGACGACGCCACCACGGCGAGGAGCGTGCGTCGAGTAGTCATACCGATGCCTCCTCTCGACCCGGACATACCGGGCAAGATGCTCGCCGACGGCGAGACCGATCAGATACTTGCACTCCACACGTAACTTCACCAGCGGTCACGTGCCCGCCGCGATCGCGCAGCCGAGAAGGAAACTGGCTAAGACTAGGCGCCGCTTCGTCATTGGTCCCCCTCAGAGCCAAAGGATCACCATCACGCCACGTGTACGGCGGGACGCTAGCGGGACATGGGCGACCTGCCTAGATAGTGGACAGGAATGTAACGCGAAGCCGCGATGTCTTCATGGCGAACCTGGCCAGGTCGCCGTCGATTTAGGGTCGTGTCGTGTGTACGACCACCGGCGCGACGGCCTGCCCAGCACAGACGCCATAGCAGATGGACAAACGGCAGCTGGGTGGCCGGCCGAGTAAGCCGGTCGCCCAGCCGCCGGGGCGATTCCAGCCGGCGTTGACCGGTGCACGTTGTACTGAACCTGACCTGGCAC
>DATBRJ010000391.1:0-2240 GCA_036560395.1 Actinomycetes bacterium
AGCAGCGGCCGGCATTCCGCTCTGGGGGGAGGTCGAGCTCGCGTGGCGGCTTCGCGGGCCGGCGGCAGCCCCCTGGCTGGTCGTCACCGGTACGAACGGCAAGACCACTACGACCCGCATGCTGGCGTCGATGCTCCAGGCGGCGGGCATGCACGCGACAGCGGCAGGCAACATCGGTACGCCGCTGCTGGAAGTGATGCCGGCGGCCGCGGCCGACGACCCAGCCACGGGCAAGCCGGTCTACGACGCACTTGCCGTGGAGCTGTCCAGCTATCAGCTCCACTGGTCCTCGTCGGTACACGCCAGGGCCGCCGCCGTCCTGAACCTTGCACCTGACCATCTCGATTGGCACGGCTCGGCCGAGGACTACTACGCGGCCAAGGCCAAGGCGTACCAGGGATGCGAGGTCGCCGGCATTTACAACTCGGCGGACCCTGCGACCGAGCTGCTGTTGCGGGAAGCCGAGGTGGCCGACGGCTGCCGTGCGATCGGTTTCACGCTTGGCCTGCCCGACGTCGGCATGGTCGGGATCGTCGACGGCGTCCTCGCCGACCGGGCCTTCACTGCGGACCGCCGGACGGCGGCCGCGGAACTCGCCGCGGTCGCCGACGTTACGCCGTACGCTCCGCATAACGTCGCCAACGCGCTTGCCGCGGCCGCCCTCGCCCGCGCTTATGGGGTGGAACCGAGGGCGGTACGCGACGGGCTACGTGGCTTCCGGCCCGAGCCACACCGCATCACGACGATCGGCGAGATCGGCGGGGTGACCTACGTCGACGACTCCAAAGCCACCAACGCGCACGCGGCCGCGGCCTCGCTCTCGGCGTACGACCATGTCGTCTGGGTGGCCGGCGGCCTGGCGAAGGGAGCCCGCTTCGACGACCTCGTGGCCGGTGCGGCAGGGCGGCTGCGTGCAGCGGTGCTGCTTGGCGCCGACCGTGGCCTGATCAGGGAGGCGCTCGCGCGACACGCCCCGGATGTACCGGTCGCCGAGGTCGAATCCACCGACACTGAGGTCATGGATCAGGTCGTCGGTGCGGCTCACCGTCTCGCCAAGCCCGGTGACACAGTCCTCCTCGCCCCGGCCTGCGCCTCGTGGGACATGTTCGCGAGTTACGGCGAGCGCGGTGACAAGTTCGCAGCCGCCGTCCGCAGGTTGACCGCTGGCGGAGCGTGACCCGCTTGGCTACGGTCGAGACACGACCCGAGGCAGCCACGGCGGGGCCGGTCGCCGCGGCTTCTGCCGGTCAGCGGGGACCGCTGGCGAGGTTGCTCGACAAGCCGTTGACCTCCTATTACCTGGTCCTCGGCGCCACGCTGTTGTTGACCGTGCTTGGGCTGGTCATGGTCCTTTCAGCCTCGAGCGTCACCGCGTTCAAGGCGTACGGGGAGTCCTACTACTTCGTGGAGAAGCAGGCGATCGGCGTCGCCCTCGGGTTGCCTGCGCTGTGGATTGCGTCCCGGCTTCCACCTCGGGTCTACCGGATGTTCGCCTACCCGATCCTGCTCGGCTCGATCGGTCTGCTTTGCCTGGTCCTTGTGCCTGGCATAGGGGTGGAGGTCAACAACAACCGCAACTGGATCGAGCTCGGCGCGGGGTTTCGACTGCAGCCGTCTGAGTTCGCCAAGGTCGCGCTCATCGTGTGGGGTGCCGACCTGCTGGCGCGCAAGCGAAAGTTGCTCGGGCAGCCCAAGCACGTGCTAGTACCGCTCGTCCCGGTGGCATGCGCGGTGATCGGCCTCGTCCTGCTCGGCGACGATCTCGGGACGGCCGTCATCATCGCCACGATCATGCTTGCGCTGCTCTGGGTGGCGGGGACGCCACTGCGGATCTTCACCTCTCTCGTGCTTGTCGCGAGTGTCGTTGTGCTGTTCTTCATCCACCAGCAGCAGGACCGGCTCGCCCGGCTTTACAGCTTCGGTGACCCGTTCGCCGACTTCCACGGCACCGGATGGCAGGGCGCCAACGGCATCTATGCGTTGGCGACCGGTGGTTTCTTCGGGGTGGGCCTCGGCGCAAGCCGCCAGAAATGGGGCGATCTGCCCGCGGCGCATACCGATTTCATCTTCGCCATCATCGGCGAGGAGCTCGGGCTTGCCGGGACGCTGGTCGTGCTGGCGCTGTTCGCCGCGCTAGGGTACGCCGGGTTCCGCATCGCCATCCGGGCGAGGGATCCCTTTGTTCGGCTTGCGGCAGCCGGGACAACCGCGTGGGTATTGGTCCAGACGACCGTCAACCT
>DATBRJ010000392.1:0-1841 GCA_036560395.1 Actinomycetes bacterium
GGGCTCTTGCCGAGTAACTCGGCTACCTCCTTCGCGCCGAGGCCGGCCACCACCCGAAGCGTGATGATCTCGGCCTGCTCCGGCGGCAGGCTGGCGATCAGCGCGAGAGCCCGCTCGGTGGCGATGCGCTCGGCCACGCCCTCCGCGGTGTAGTCCGGTCCCGGTCCCTCATACAGGTGCGGGTCGGGAACGGTGGAGATCGGCCTGCGCGCGCTACGGCGCCACGAATCGATCACCCGGCGACGAGCGATCGTGAAAAGCCACCCGCGGAATGCGGTCTCATCGCCGCCGAAGGTCGGCAGCCGGCGCGCGACGTCGAGCCATGCCTCTGACGCGACGTCGTCCACGGACTCGGCACCGATCACCTGGAGATAGCGCAGCAAGCCTGGCTGGACATCCCGCCACAGCCGACCGAACGCTTGCTCGTCGCCGCGACGCGCAGCGGCGAGCACGCCATCGAAGTCGGCCCCAAGCACAGCGGCCCACCCTAATGCTCCCGCCTACCATCTGCGAGCCGTTCGGCTCTGTGATCGCGAGCGCCGTCTGACAAGTGCAGGGCCGCCATCCTAGAGGTAGGGCCCGCTCCGGTCGACGCGCTCCGGCTGTGTTCCGGGCGGCTGTCCGGGCATCATGCCGGGTGGCAGGCCCACGCCGGGTGGCAGGGCGCGGCGCATCTGCTCGAGTTGGGCTCGCGCCGCCATCTGCTGAGCGAACAACGCCGTCTGAATGCCATGGAAGAGCCCCTCCAGCCAGCCGACCAGCTGGGCTTGGGCGATCCGCAGCTCCGACTCGGTGGGCAGCTCGTCCTCGGTAAAGGGAAGTGACAGTCGTTCGAGCTCGTCGATCAACTCAGGTGCTAGGCCCTTCTCGAGCTCTTCGATCGAGCTCTTGTGGATCTCTTTCAGCCTCGCCCTACTCTTCTCGTCGAGCGGGGCTACCCGCACCTCCTCGAGCAGCTGCTTGATCATGCTGCCGATCCGCATGACTTTGGCCGGCTGTTCGACCATGTCGGTGATGGATGGCTCCCGCTCGTTGTCGTCCGACCCACCGGGCGAACCGGCCACGGCGATCCCGTCCGGGCCGACGACGACAATCTGCGGTTCGTCTTGCTGGTCTTGTGAACCGTGCTCGGGCTGCTGCTCGCTCATAGCCCTCTATCCTTACCTGTCTCCGTGGTGCCATGCATAGCCGGTCGGCAGCCGAAGCGCTGCAGTAGGGCCAGGACGCTGCTCAGGACCAGGGCGAAAGCCTACCCGTGGGTGATCAGACCGCCAGAACGATCTTGCCGACGTGCTGGCCATCCTCCATGATCCGGTGTGCCTCAGCCGCCGCGGCAAGCGGAAGGACACGGTCGACGACGGGCTTTATCCGGCCTTCGACCAGCAGCGGCCACACATGATCGCGGACGGATCGGACGATCACCGCCTTCTCTTTCGCTGGCCGGTGCCGCAACGTTGTCGCCAGAATCGCTGCCCGCTTCATCGACAGCGTGCCGAGGTCGATCTCGGCCTTGCGGCCACCCTGCAAGCCGATGACGACCAGTCGTCCGTTGACGGCGAGTGCGTCGAGGTTACGGCTGAGGTAGGACGCCCCCAAGATGTCCAGGATCACGTCGACTCCGCGCCCGCCGGTGGCCTCCCGTACGACCTCGACGAAATCCTCGTTCTTGTAATTGATCGTTATCTCCGCACCCAACGCCTGGCACCGCTCGAGCTTCTCCCCGGAGCCGGCGGTCGTGAAGACGTGGGCGCCGACTTGCGCGGCAAGTTGGATGGCGAACGAACCCATGCCGCCTGCCCCTCCGTGGACGAGGATCGTCTCGCCCGGGTGGAGCGCGGCCA
>DATBRJ010000393.1:0-6933 GCA_036560395.1 Actinomycetes bacterium
AGTCACCGCGAAGCGGTCTCCCTCGTACGAGGTCCGTAGGTCACGCACCGGCGGCAGGACAGACGCGGAAGACACACTAGGTAACTCCACGGCGACCGTCATCAGCGCCTGCAGGGCCTGAACCCCGCAACTCACCGCTCCTGCGATTCGCGGCCTGCCCGAAGTGCAGGATCGTGCGACTTCGCCCAGCTCGAGTCGGTCGCGTTCTGGAGGCTGTGGCGCGACACGGCTCCGAAGCTCGCGCTCGACCTACACCATATGGGGCAGGCGCCGGTGGTCAACGTTACCGACGACCTCAACCAGTTCGAGATCGGCGGCCGCTCGATCGACCCGGCCCGGATGACGGCCGAGCAATGGCTCACCAACCGGCGGATGGCCATGGTCAGTGTCGAGGCGCTGGACCACTACGGGCTCGCCAACGTCGCCCACTACCCGATCATCGACATCACTAACGCCGCGCTGAGCCGCATGCTGATGGGCGGGACCGCGCCCGCCGGCGTAGCCGGCGGCGCCAACGCCGACGATGGGCGCGATCTTCTACGAGGTGCGCTCGGTCGGGCAGAAGAGCAATGGCCAGCTCGAGAACCTCTTCCGCGTCCCGACCATGGCGGTGCTCACAGCGGCGGCCGACGGGTCGCTCGCGGCGCAGGACATCTCGGCGTACCCGAGCCTGCCCTTCGCCACCCAGGGATCGTGCGGGGGAGATCTGACTCCGCGGCGGGCACACCGGTAGGCCCTGCCCCCCTGGCCGGGCCCACCTCGGCGGCACCGCTTCGGCTGAAGGACGCACTCTCTCCGCTGAGGGCGCCCAGCGATCGTTTTAGACCGTCGCCGACCTGCTCGCCGCGCTATCCGAGCACGAACGGACTCGCGCTGATGTCGGGGGCCGGTCGAAGCAGCCCACCGCCGACCAGCACCGTCGTGTAGGCGGCCTCGTGGCGGTCGTAGTCGAGGTAGCAACGTAGCTAAGCCCATCCCGACTCATCCCACGAACGCATAACGCGCGGATCTTGGTCCGGGCGTTTGCGCTGGTAAATGCCTGGTGCCCCCGGCAGGATTCGAACCTGCGCTCCCGCCTCCGGAGGCCGGACATCCCGCCCATCAAGGCTTTCACCAGGCTCCGAATTGTCGCCTCGCTTGCCTGAGCCTTCCGTGCAGCCGCTGGGCGACGGTAGTTCATCCCATAGCTCACTCCACGAGGGAACGGACGAGATCGAGCCTCGGCGGCGCAAGAGGTGCGGCCGGCCAGGTAAGGGTGCGCAACCGCCCGTCGACCGCCGAGCTGGCCGGGCTCCCGGCAGTACGGGCCGATGGCGGCGAGCAGCCCGTCGGCGCGTCCACCGATGCTGATCAGCAGAGCAGTGCCGCGTCCGGACGGTCGACCCCGGCTCCGGCGTTCTCGGGCGGTGGGGTCGCCAGCCGGGCGATCACGGCGATAACCGCGTCGGCGGCGATCGTGTTGTGTTGGCCAAGCCTCACATCAGGGCCTCGCTCGACGAATCGTCGTCGGCCTGGTCAGGGGTCGGCGCCCAGCGTCGCTTCGAACGCCGCTAGATAGCGCCTTCGATGTCGCCTTACTTACGTGACACTCAACGCTTGGAATGGATCATCTACTTGGATGCGAGGTGGGCGGCGAGTTCGGCCCGGTTCCGGGTGCCGGTCTTGGCGAGGATGTTGGACACGTGACGTTCGATGGTCTTACGGGAGACGAACATGGCTTCGGCGATCTCAGGGTTGCTGGCTCCCGTGGCGACCATTCGGCCGATCTCGAGTTCCCGTTCGGTCAGGCCGCCCGGCCCAGCGTCGACGACGTGTCGGGTGGGTCGCCAGGCCCGCACTCCGACGGCGCGTAGTAGCTGAAGGGCTCGCCGCTGCTCGCTGTAGGCGCCCAACTGGTGGGCGTCTTCGGCTGTTGCCTGAAGCACCGCGACCGATCGTTCGCGATCGGTGACCGCGAGAACCTTGCCCAGGTCGAGGCGCGACCACACGTGCTCGAGCTGGGCGCTCATGGAGCGTGCTTGGCCGCACACTGCCTCGAGGTGAGCGACGGCGGCCGCTCGGTCGCTGTGTGCGGTGATGAGCGCTTCGCCGCGACGACGCCAGAAGGCGACCTCACCGATTGCTTTTGGATGGCCTGCGTCCCAGGTATCCAGCAGGGCGCGGGCGTCCCCGAGCCACCCGACCCGTGCGTACGCCTCGGCAGCACGCACCGCGAGTTCTGATGCGCAGCGGGCGCAACCCGCGGCTTGCGCATCCTCGCGCGCGGCTTTCAGGCAAGCGACCGCATAGGGCGTGTCCGTCGGACCGCCAAGTCGGGCCGCCCAGAATCCCGATGTCAGCCGGACATTTAGCCGGAAATGCGGGTTCGGCTCCGAGTCCGCGAGATCCTCGATCGCCGCGCGGCTGGTTTGCCAGCCCTGCATTGATACGTCGATCTCGTGGACCAGGGATCGGATCCACGACTGCGACAGCCAGGTCGGCACCACCACCGGAGCCCGGTCGGCCACCGCGACGACCTCGGCCGCCGCGGCCCTGGCCTCGGCGAGCCGCCCAAGGTGGTACAGCGTGCCCGCCAGCAAGTAGCCGGCATGAAACGCGGTTGCTGGGAGGTTCTCGCGGACCGCCGCAAGCCTGGCAGCCCGGCAGCGGCGCTCCGCCTCCACGAACTGGCCTAGGAGCCGCAGGGCCAACACGCCGTCGAGCGTCGCCCGCAGGCGGCCGTCGACGGTGTCACAGGCCAGGGCGGTCTGTTCGGTGATGTGCAGCATCTTCTCCGGCTGCTCTGTGCGCAACGCGAAGTAGAACTGTGACCGCAGGGCGGCCAGGTAAGCGCGCCGCTCGTCCGCCGCCAGCGCGTCGTGGTCGCCGCGGCTGTGCACCAACGCCCGGGCGGCCGAGGCCGCCCGCCGCATCGGCAGCTCGGACTCTGTGCTGCTGTCGCCTACGAGCTCGGACTGGTACGCGTCCAGCTCGATGGCGAGGACGGCGTCGACACTGCCCGCGGCGCACGCTTCCGCGAACAAGGCGCGCGCCTGCGTCCAGTCGCCGAGCTGGAGGGCGGCCTGCGAGGCGCGCAGGGCCGCGCGTGCTCGCTCGTCCGCGGACGTCAGCCGGGGCAGCAGGGCAACCCAGTGCTCAAGAGCGAGCTCGGGTCGTCCGAGCTCGGAGGCGATCCGGGCCACCTCCCACCGCAGCTGCGACGACTGAGCCGCCGCCTCGGCTGGGTCGTCGGCGACCCGCGCGAGCTCCCGCACGTCCTCCGGGCCTAGCAGGCGACGACGCGGCGAGCTGACCAGCCGCAGGGCGAGGTCGCTGCACGGTCGGCCGGCCGCTCGGCGGTGCCCAAGCGCCTCGCGCAACAGCTGCACATCGTCGCCCGCGTGTGCCTCCAGATGATCGGCCAGCTGGGCGTGCGCGCGGCGCACCAACCCATCGGGCAGCTCCGCCAGCACCGCCTCCCGGACGAGGTCGTGCACAATGCGCAGCACCAGGCCCACCCGCATGGCGAAACCGTCGTTGACGAGTTCATCGGCCGCCATGTGCACCCGCGGCTGCGACCACCCGAGCACATCCTCGATCATCGCCATGTCGGTCGGCGTACCGACGGTCGCGAGTATCGCCGCCAGCCAGCCCGCGTCGGCGGAGACTCCGGCCAGCCGCTCCATCAAAAAGGGGCGCGTGATTGACCCGATCGTGCCGGCTCGGGCCAGCTCCGTGAGCCAAAACGGCACGCCGCCCGACTGCTGCCAGATCCGCGCCGCGCTCGCCGGATCCAAATCCGAATTGAGGCACCGTGCCAGCTGGACGCCACAGCCTCGGTCCAGCGGTCCCAGCGTCATGTTCACCATCCGGTCGGGGTCGGCCAGCAGCCGACCGACCGACCTCGCAAACGCGCTCACCGCCGGCCCCGGCCGCGAGGCGGCGATCAGGGCGAGCCCACCCCCACGGTGCCGGGCGGCGCGCAGGAGGTAGTGAGCCAGCGCCACGGTGAGGTCGTCCACCCACTGCAGATCATCGACCAGGACGACGAGCGGCGCCAGCTCGGTGACGCACCGGTGAGCCGCCTCGAAGACCTGCACCGGCTCCAGCGGCCGCCCCGACGACGACGCATCCAGCAGGGCCGCCAACCGGGATCCCTCGTGCTCGACGGAGGTCATGGCAGACAAAAGGCCCCGCGCCGCGGCGAGAGGAACCTGCCGCTCAGGTTCGAACCCGCTAACGGTCAACTGATTCGCCGGCTCAAGGTTGGCGCGTACTTCCATGATCAGCCGGGTCTTGCCGGAACCGGCATGCCCGCGCACTATGGCCGCCGCCGCGGTGCCCGCGCGGAAAGATCGCGAGACCAAGCCGGACAGCGCGGCCAGTTCCTCGTCCCGCCCGAGGAAGGGAGCAGTGGCCATATGCGCACGGTAGAGCCGACATGGGTCGCCGACAACGGCCGCGATCCCAGCTTGTCGAGGGAGTTCACCGATGAGGACGGGTGCCCGGATTTCTAACGTCAACGGTACCGACGCAACGAGCCGACACCATGGCCAGAAGCCAGCACGACCAGCTATCTGATCATCACTGGAAGAGCGATGGTTTCAGATGCCGGTCGCTCGATCAGGTCCTGAACACGTCGCGCGAGGGTGACGTCTCGGCCGCGTCGTCGAGGCACTGGACCTCGCTTCAGGGCGGGCAGCCACCAGGCGGGCCCGCACGAGAAAGGAGCAATGATGAAAAAGTACCGACTCCTAGCGGCCCTCGTCGCTGTGCTCGCAGCGACTGCTGCGTGGTCGCTGACGGCCGCCCCGGCAGCGACGGCGTCGAGCGCACCCGTTCGGATTCCCTTCGACAAGCACTACGACGCCGCGCTTGGGTACTACGTCGGGACGGCCTGCGACGGCGGGACGATCGCGGTGAGAGTCCTCGACGCGCACTCCGCCGGCCAAGTCCAGCATCTGACGGCCCAATTCGACGTCACGATCGGCATGCGCTCGTTCACCGCGATACTCGATGGCGACTTCAACTCCGTGACCCGGCGCACGCTACTCAATGGAACGATCACGAGCGGCTGGCTCCAGGGGGCGCAGGTGCACGAGGAGGGCCAGCTCGTGAACGCCGACACAGGGCACTTTGTTGGAGAGCTCCGCCTACTGCCCGAGAGCGCTGGCTAGCCCCGCCCGACGCCCCCCGATCTACGAGGTGATTTGGCCGCGGTTTGTCGTCTCTAGTGCCTGTGGGCGGGGGCCGGCCTGGTTCCGGCGCCCGCCCAGCGACCATGCACCCCGGTCCGCAGGCCGCGTCCACTGACCTTGATGGTGTAGAGACCATTACCGTGGAGGCGGCCTGGCGGCCGGCGGGTGGCGGGCGCTGAGCGGCGGTCATCACCGACAGGAGTACCCGCATAATCGCGAGCGCAAGGCCGCCGCGGACGGCCCAACTCCGTCATATTTTGGGCACCAAGCGGCCCGCTGAATGCCCCAACTCTGACGAAGTTTGGGCGTTCGAGGCCGGGTAGCACGACAGCGCACCGCAGTAGCGCGGACCGCTCATCCGCCGTATCGACGGCTTCGCCAACGCACACGCCAGCGCCGGCCACCGATTCGACTCACCCGAGGTCGCCGTCACCGAGGTGGGCGTGCGACCCCGGCGGCGGGCAGCAGACGTTCGCCGACTCCGGGCTCGCGACGACCGCCCCACCGCGATCCTCGTGCTCAGCGACGTCCTCGACTCATCCCACGACCACGAACGCCCGGATCTTGGCCCGGGTGTTTGCGCTGGTCAATGGGTGGTGCCCCCGGCAGGATTCGAACCTGCGCTCCCGCCTCCGGAGGGCGGTGCTCTATCCCCTGAGCTACGGGGGCCCGGCGACCAAGGAAGAGTAACAGGTCGACTCGGGTAGGGCCGACTTGGCAAGCCGGGGTCAGGTACATAGAGGAAGGCCGCCACCGAGGCCGTAAGAATCTTGCCCAGTCGGACGATGCCGGCGGAGGTCATCTACGCGGAAGCATGTGGCGATTGCGTTCCAGCGACCTCGACATGATCTCGGAGGACACCCATGCGCCAGCGTTGGCTGTCCCGGCTCGCGTTCGTATCCGCAGCCGTGGGCATCGCCGCACTCGCTACCGCCGCGCCCGCCTGGGCCAACACCGCATCCACCCCGGACCTGCACCAGACGAACGTGACCCTGGCCGGCTCCGATTTCGACCAGGGATTCGGCGAGTGCAGCGAGGTGCCGGACCAGGCGCCCGACCAGGACGTCTGGGTCTTCGTATGGCCCGGCACGTCCAACGATGACGAGCTAGTCAAGTTGGAGTTGAATTTCGACTCCGACGGCGATGGTGTCGCGGACACCACGCTGACCGAGGCGGACGCCACGGCGACCACCGACAGTGGCACCCTGAAGGCGTGGGTCACCACACCCGCCGGTTGGACGCTCATCAGCGGCACGTCCGAGATCACGGGTGAGGTGTCGCTCGAGATCAACGGCACGTTCTACTTCAACCTGACCCACGGCTGCGCGGGTACGCCGGCGACTCCAACGCCGTCGGGGAGCCCCACCCCCTCGGAGAGCCCGTCAGCTACGCCGAGCGAGACGCCGTCCGAGTCCGGCTCGTCCACGCCGGGCGCGACCAGTAGCGCTCCCGGCGGCGGTGGCGGCGGCCTGCCCGTGACCGGCACCGCGATCGGCGGCATCGTCGTCGTCGGCGTCGGGCTCGTAGCGGCCGGTGTCGCCCTCCTCGCGGTCCGCCGGCGTCGCGAGATCGACCTGACTGATCTCTGACCGAGCGGCCACACAACAAGCACCGCGCGCGGGGCGTGGATCCAATCCACGCCCCGCCGTCATGCACAGTGGGTACGCCCAGACAGATGTGCGTACGCCCGGGTGGGCGTGGACTTCGACGACATCATGCCGCCGGGCCGAAGCGCCGGCGACGCCGACAGCGAGAT
>DATBRJ010000394.1:0-1798 GCA_036560395.1 Actinomycetes bacterium
GCCGACCCACTCGTCGGCGCGCTGCGCGACTCCCAGGCGCCGATCGTGACGCTGGTGGCCAAGTCCCACGTCCGCCACGTCGAGCTGGCGCTGCGGACGACGCCGGCAGAGAACCTCGCCATGATCAGGGACACGATCGAACACCTCCGCGCGGAGGGGCGGCGCGTCTTCCTCGATGCCGAGCACTTCTTCGACGGGTATCTCGCCGATCCGGCCTACGCGTTGGAAGTCGTTCGAGTTGCAGCCGAGGCGGGCGCGGACGTTGTCGTGCTCTGCGACACCAACGGCGGAATGCTGCCGGGACCGCTCGCCGAGGTCGTGGACGACGTCCTCGCTCGCACCTCGGCACGGCTGGGAATTCACTGTCATGACGACACCGCTTGCGCGGTCGCCAATTCTCTCGCCGCCGTCGACGCCGGAGTCACCCATGTCCAGGGCACGGCCAACGGCTATGGCGAGCGGTGCGGCAACGCCAATCTTTTCTCCGTTGTGGCCAACCTGGAGCTCAAGAAAGGCCGCCGGGTCCTCCCGCCCGGTGCGCTCGGCGAGATGGCCAGGGTCGCGCACGCGGTAGCAGAGGTCACCAATGTCGCGCCGAACCAGCACCAGCCCTATGTGGGCCTGTCTGCATTTGCGCACAAGGCCGGCTTGCACGCCAGCGCCGTGAAGGTGGATCCAAGCCTCTACCAGCACATCGAGCCCGGCTCGGTGGGGAACGACATGCGCATGCTCGTCTCGGACATGGCGGGACGGGCCTCCATCGAGCTGAAGGGCAGAGAGCTCGGCTACGACCTGGCCGGCGATCGGACCACGCTGACCCGAATCACCGAGCGGGTGAAAGCGCTGGAGGCAGCCGGCTACACCTTCGAGGCGGCCGATGCATCCTTCGCTTTGCTGCTCGGCGAGGAGGTCGACGGGTCGCGCCCGCGCTTCTATGAGGTCGAGTCGTATCGAGTGATCGTGGAGAACCGGCCCGGGCTCGGTCCTGGCTCACCGCACACCGCGGTGAGCGAGGCGACGGTCAAGCTGATCGCAAAGGGGGAGCGGATCGTCGCCACTGGCGAGGGAAACGGGCCCGTACACGCGCTGGACACAGCGCTTCGGCAGGCGCTCGAGCGGATCTACCCGGAGCTCGCCGGCCTGGAGCTCGTCGACTTCAAGGTGCGCATCCTGGAGGGCGCGCACGGCACCGGGGCCGTGACGCGGGTCCTCGTGGAGACGAGCGACGGGATGGAGACCTGGTCAACCGTCGGGGTCCACGAGAACGTGATCGAGGCGTCCTGGCAGGCACTGGACGATGCGGTTACCTATGGCCTCATCCGGGCCGGTGTGACGGAGGTGCCCAGCCTCTAGGCAGGGGCACCAGTGCCCCCATCCGAAGTCTTTTTGCGGTGGCCTGGTCACCGTCAAAGGACCCCGGACACGGACACTAGGGTTGGCGCGTGAGGATCGCGAGGTTCACCACCGAGGGCGGGGAGCCCAGATACGGCGTGGTGGAAGGTGCAGCTGACGGCGAGTCGGTGGCGGTGGTGGCAGGCGACCCGCTCTACCGGCCGGTGCAGTTCACCGGCGAGCGGCTGCCCTTGGGCGACGTACGCCTGCTCGCTCCCGTCATCCCGCGCAGCAAGATCGTCGGAGTGGGCCGAAACTATGCCGACCACGCCGCGGAGTTCGGTCAGGTTGTCCCGGAGGAGCCACTGCTGTTCCTCAAGCCGAACACGGCAGTGATCGGCCCAGGCGATGCGATCGTCCTCCCGCGCCAGTCACACGAGGTCCATTTCGAGGGCGAGCTAGCGGT
>DATBRJ010000395.1:0-2127 GCA_036560395.1 Actinomycetes bacterium
CGACAGGTCCGGCTCCTGCTCACGAGCCTCCGCCACCAGACGTATCGCCCGCTCACGCAGCTCGTTTGGATACTTCCTCGGTGCTGGCATGGCTCCACCCTTTCGTGGGTTCAGAGCCTCCATCAACTCCGGGGCGGTTCAAGACTAGCCAGCAACTGATCCTCGTCCACGACGAACGTGCGGGCACGACGCGCCGGCCGGCAAGCCCCGATCAACGCCCAACGAGACGAGCGCGCAACCCGCGCAAAGCGACCCTCGGCAGCGCCCGCAGTCATGGCTGGTCAGCACCACAACCGGCAGGGCCGCGCTGGGCTGGCGGTGACAAAGTTCGCGGGCCACGCGTTCGCGCTGATTGTGTTCGACGAGGCCACCGCCGCGCAGGTCCCACCGGGTTGCTCAGTACGGGCTGACTGGTCACAGCGTCATGGTGCCGCACCGTCGCGAACCTTCGGGTTTACGCACGTTGAAGCGAACGATCGGTTAGTCCTCGTGCGAGGCACCTCGGCCAACCGCTGGTCGGCGTCGTAGGCCTGAAGGTGCGGTCGGTAGGGCAAATAGTGACTGTTGTTGCAGCTGCTCGATGCCAACGCGAATCCTCCGCCGGCAACCACCACGACACCGCGCACGGCCCGGTCCAACGGAGCAGCCGTGCCTGGGATCGGACCGGCGGCGTCACGCTCAGATTCATGAAACCATCAGAACGGCTCGCCGAGATCCTTGCGCACAACAGTTCAACCCGCCCCCCGCAGCGTTCCGGGAAACCTGACTCCCTTCCTCTCGTTCGTCGTCGTGGTCCGGCTTCATGGCGAGTCGGTTGTCGTACCCTTACGTGAAGCTCCTTGGATGCTGAGCTTGGAGTTGCTGCGGCCGTTGGTGCGGGCCGCATGGGGGACTGACACCTGTTATCCGAACGCCAGCAAGGAGTGGCGGCCGGACAATCCAGCGCGGGCCCAGTGTGGGATGACCGCGCTGGTGGTCCAGGACTTGCTCGGGGGTGATCTGATCCTCGGCGAGGTCCACGTCGATGGGGCCAAGGTGGGCAACCACTACTGGAACCGGTTGCCCGATGGCACCCAGATCGACCTCACGGCCGATCAGTTCTTCGCTGGCGAGGTCGTTGTGAACGGCCAGGTGGTGCACCGGCCGCCGGATGCTCCCAGGCGGTTTCGGGAGCAGTATGAGCTGCTGCGCGAGCGGGTGCTCGTCGCGTTGGCCGCCGCTGCCGGCGCTCCTCCTGGTCTGACGTAGTGCCACTTTGGTGTCGGTCGCGGCCGTGCCGGCCGCGTGTTGGTCTGGCTGCCGACCGCGCCCAGGCCGGCATCACATTAAAAGGGATCGACCAAGCCCCCGAGACGCGGGCGTCGCCGCTTGAGACGACGGTGCGGTGGCGGCGCCCGCAGCGCGCAGCGGCACGACCAACCTTCGAGCAGATCGTCGACTGGCGACGTTACTCCGAATCTTCCCACCGGGGCTCCCGCCAACGGCCGGGCCGGCGGGGGGAAAGCATCGACGATCGCGGCCCTGCTGACCGGGCACTCTGCATCAACAGAAGCCAGTGCCGCCGACGAAGCTCGATTTGAGGTATCCGGCTTCCGCGGCCGCCATCGACACCACCTTCTTGCCCGAGTCCAGCTCGAACAGGATGCCGCGGCCCGACAGGGTGGTCACCAGGTAGGCGCTGGTGGTGCCCCGCTTGAGATACTGTCCGGGGATGCCCTTGTAGATCGACTTGAGCTGCGCCAGGGTCGTGCCCAGCCACGCGCCCGACGGCGTCGGTATGGACGGCGACCGGTTTACGGCCAGGTACAGCTCGCCGTTGGAGCGAAACGAGAGCCGGATCCCCTCCCAGGTGGCGGTCCCCCGCGCGGTCGTGTTGCCCGGGCATGCCGCGGCCGTGGCGACCTCGTCGAGCTGTCCGGCCGCCTGCAGGTCGGCCAGCACCGCCCCCAACCGGTACGGCCCGGCGCCGTCGACGGTGAACTCGAGGACTGTCGGTGCCGACGCGGTCGGCGTGACGGAGGCCGGCGCGGACGGCGACGTCGAGCCGGTTGCCGCGGCGGAGCTGGTCGCGGCGGTCGACCGGGCCGGGGCGGGCTCCCCGGCGCCGCAGCCGGCCGCGGCGAGCAG
>DATBRJ010000396.1:0-11767 GCA_036560395.1 Actinomycetes bacterium
GGTGACCCGTCCGTCCGGTCTGAACACGGGCTTCAGGGCGGCGACTCGCTCCAACGTGACGCCGGGCCGGGGCCCGTCGTCTCGGTCGACCACAGTGCCGTCGGGAAGCATGACGGGTACGATCTCTCGCGCCCAGAAGCCTTCCTTGATGGCTTGCTCGGCGAGGTTCTGTGATCGCACCCCGAACTCGTCCATCTCCTCCCGAGTGACCCCCTTGGCCAACGCCAAATTCTCCGCCGTCTGGCCCATCGCCATGTAAATGTCTGGCACGAGTCCGTCGGCGCGCGGGTCGTGCCACTCGGAGGCGCCTTCCTTCGCGCGGTGGTCGGTTCTGCCGATCGCCTCCGCAAAGACCGGGTTGTGCGTGTCGGGCCAACTGTCCGAGTTGCCCTTCGCGTAACGAGAGACCGTCTCGACACCCGCCGAGATGAAGACATCGCCTTCTCCGGCTTTGATCGCATGCATGGCCATCCGGGTGGTCTGCAGGCTCGATCCGCAGTAACGAGTGATCGTGGTGCCGGGCAGGTTGTCGTACCCGAGCAAGATCGCTACAACACGCCCCATGTTGAAGCCCTGCTCGCCGCCTGGGAGGCCGCAGCCGAGCATCAGATCGTCAATCTCGCTCGGGTCGAGCTGCGGAAGCTTGTCCAGGGCCGCCCGGATCATCAGCGTGGTCAGGTCGTCGGGTCGCATGGTCACGAGCGAACCCTTCGCTGCCCTGCCGATGGGGGAGCGCGCGGTCGCGACGATCACGGCTTCTTGCATTGATCCTCATTCCTCTGACGGCGGGTGCTCGTACGGCTAGCAGCGGCTGCCGGCCTGGTCTCGGTTGGGTGGTCTACCACTAATTGTGCCTGCAGCATTCCTCGGCTTGTTCCTCAGTACGTGGCCCATCCTCCAGGTACCAAACGAGTGCTCTATCCGGCACAGCGGTGCGTCAGGGCGACACCCGGGCTGGGAAGGACCGAGACGGTGCCGGCCGCCGTACCGTCACCGAGGTCCTCCGTCCACGTACAGCGTCTGTCCCGTGATGTAGGAGGCGTCCTCGCTGACGAGGAAGGACACCACGCCGGCGATGTCCGTTGGCAGGCCTATCCGCCGCAGCGGAACCATGGCGGCGACGGCTTCCCTGAACTGTTCGGGGTCGACCCCCATCCGGCGCGCCGTCGCATCGGTCATCGCAGTGGCGATGAAGCCTGGCGCGACAGCGTTGACATTGATACCGAACGGGCCGAGCTCGATCGCCAAGGTGCGGGTGAGGCCTTGGATGCCGGCCTTGGCGGCCGAGTAGTTGGCCTGCCCACGGTTGCCCAACGCCGATATTGAGCTCAGGTTGATGATCTTCCCGTAACGCTGGGAGACCATGTGCTGCTGCGCTGCCCGGCTGCAGAGAAATGCACCACGAAGGTGCACCGCGATGACCGTGTCCCAGTCTTCCTCGGACATCTTGAACAGCAGGTTGTCCCGGATGATCCCCGCGTTATTGACCAAGATGTCGATCCGGCCGAGTTCGGCGACCACCTTGTCGACCGCGGCCTCCACCTGGTCCGCGACGGTGACATCGCAGCCCACCCCGATTGCGGTGCCGCCGGAATCGCTGATCGCGGTTGCGGTCTCCTCGGTGTCACCCTCGGTCAGGTCCGCCACGGCGACAGCAGCGCCATCCGCGGCAAGGCGGCGGGCGGTCGCGGCGCCGATGCCGCGCCCGGCTCCGGTGACGAGCGCGACACGATCAGTCAAGCGGTTCATCACCCGGGCCATCCCTTCGGGCATCCATCGTGGGTGGTCTGGCACGGCCGGCTGATCAAGGTTCGGCCACGGGCATCCTGCCCGACAGCGCTACCCGCACCAAACCCGAGTCGGTTGAGGTTCGCGTGCGCGCTGCCGCTTGTCCACGCTGATGGCGCTAGCCTCCTCCAAATGCCGGCCACGGACCTACGGCACGATCTTGTCTGGGAGCTAGCCCAGGCGATCAACGCGATCCCAGCTGCTGGGATCGTACGAGTGGGTGTCGACGGCGTCGACGGCGCGGGGAAGACGACTCTCGCGAACGAACTGGCTGTGGCCGTGCGTGACCTCGGGCGACCCGTCATCCGCGCCAGTGTCGACTCCTTCCACAACCCGCGCGCGATCCGCTATCGCCGGGGGCGGACCTCGCCGGACGGGTTCTTCCTCGACTCGTACGACTACACCCTGCTGCGCCGGGTTCTGCTCGACCCGCTGAGTCGAGGTGGGAGCGGTCGCTATCGCGCAGCCGCTTTCGATCACGTACAGGATCGGCCGATGCTCACACCAGAGCGGGCTGCGGCGCCCACTGCTGTACTGATCTTCGATGGCATCTTTCTCCACCGCCCAGAACTCTTCGACTACTGGGACTATTCGATCTTCCTTCGGGTCGGCTTCGACGCTTCGATTCCGCGCTGTGCGCAGGCTCGGCCCGGGCTATCGCCCGATCCTCGGGGCGAGTCCAACCGGCGCTATATGGAGGGCCAGCGCATCTACCTCCGCACGTGCGAGCCCGAGAGGCTCGCAACCATCGTGATCGACAACGAGGACCTTGAGGCGCCGTCCGTCGTCGACCGAACCGATCAGCGCCGCTCGATATAGGCGAAGACCGCCGTCAGACAGTCAGCCCTGCTGTGAACCGTGTCCACGGTTAGTCGCGGTTCAGTCCACGGCTCGTACTCCCGTTTGATCACGTCATCCCAGGTCGGCACTTTGAGCCCGTCCAGGTCCGAATCGCGTTTCTCGACCCGGCGACGGTGCTCACCTCGGTCTGAGCACACGACCTCGCAGATGCGGAGGCGTACTCCATGGCGCGCGGCCAGGTCGCGCCAAGCCCGACGGGCCTCCTCGACCGGATTCACTGCATCGACAACGACGGTCGCGCCGAGACCCAGTTGCCCGTCGGCGAGTGCATTCGCCACAACGTATGCGGCAAGGCCGGTCGGCTCCTCTCGCGCAATCCCTGATCGCCATATCGCCACCTCGATCACGTCGATGCGCAGCCATGTCGCCGAAAGATCCTGGGCGACGAGCCGGCTCAAGGTCGTTTTGCCGGTTCCCGGCAAGCCGCCGAAAACGATCAGCATTGGCCTAACTATGCCGGATGGGCTGGCCTTGGATCCGATGAGCGATCCGTCAGCCACCGGAGTCGGGGAGCTCGGCGCCGTTGGGGATCCGGTCGTCGTCCGGATCGTCCAGCCATCCCTCGGGGAGTGCGACTTTGCCGGGGGAGTTGGTACGGCCCCGCGGCTGGCCGAGTACGTCTGTGGGATACGGAGTCTCTGGGTCGAGCAGGGCGAGCAGCTCACCGAGTTCGCCCAGGCTCGACGCCATCGCCATGCGCTGCCGCAGTGCGCTGCCGATCGGGAAGCCCTTGAGATACCACGCGACATGCTTTCGGAAATCGATCACGCCTTCACGATCGGATCCGTACCGACAGGAGAGCAGCTCGGCGTGACGCAGCATGATGCCCGCCACCTCGCCCAGGGAAGGCATGACACGTTCCGCCCGCCCGGCGAAGGCCGCCGCGAGATCCGCGAACAGCCACGGCCGGCCAAGGCAGCCGCGACCGACGACCACCCCGTCGACGCCCGTACGAGCGACCATGCGGAGCGCGTCGTCGGCCTCCCAAATGTCACCGTTGCCGAGCACCGGGATGTGGAGGGCCTGCTTGAGGCGGGCGATCGCGTCCCAGTCCGCGATGCCCGAGTAGCGATCGGCGGCCGTCCGTCCGTGCAAGGCCACCCAAGCCGCGCCAGCCTCCTGGGCGATGAAGCCCGCCTCGAGGTAGGTGAGGTGCTGCCCATCGATGCCGGTGCGCATCTTGACCGTGACCGGGATGCCGGCGGGGGTTGCCGCCTCGACGGCGGCGCCGACGATCGAACCGAGGAGCCGCCGCTTCCAGGGCAAGGCCGACCCGCCTCCCTTCCTGGTGACTTTCGGCACCGGGCAGCCGAAATTGAGGTCGATGTGATCCGCGAGATCCTCGTCGACGATCATCTCGACCGCTTTACGAACGGTGGCGGGATCTACTCCATAGAGCTGGAGACTGCGCGGTCGGGCGTCGTCGAACTCGATCATTCGCATGGTCTTGACGTTTCGCTCCACCAGCGCTCGCGTGGTGACCATCTCGCCGACAAAGAGCGCAGCGCCCTGCTCGCGGCACAGGCGGCGGAACGCGACATTGGTGATGCCGGCCATCGGTGCGAGAACCACCGGTGGATCGACGGCGTATCGCCCCAATGTCAGCTTTCCGGCCACATCTCAGAGGATCGCACGAGTGAACGGCGCCCGTCCGCCCGACCAAGATCGCAGAGTGAGGTATTGGAGTATACAGAGCGAGACGTGCACCACGGCCGAAGTTTGTCTCAACCCAGGCGGCTGGCGTGTTGGGCGTGGGTGGTGGGCTGGCTTCAGGATGCGGCTCACCGCGCGATCGCCGCCTTTACCGCGCGGATCTGGATCTCTACATTTCGCGGTCGATGTGCTGTCCACCACCGCAGTGTCCGTAGCCGGTCGACCGGCATTGCATGATCGCGAGTTCTGGTGGAATTGTGCACTCGCCTCCACCCTGCCACCAAAACTCGCGATCACTGCGACCGGCGCTATCCCGCGGGTCTGCGGGACACTTCCGGCGCCGTCCGGGAGACTTCCGCGGAAGACTCCTGAGCCACGGTGGTTCACCCGCGGAGCTCGTCGCAGATATCTATCCTCGCCACCAGCATCCTCGCCACCGGCAAGATCGTGCGCTGGGTGCCACGCCGTCCCGCGGGTCTGCGGGACACTTCCGGCGCCGTCCGGGAGACTTCCGCGGAAGACTCCTGAGCCACGGTGGTTCACCCGCGGAGCTCGTTGCAGATATCTATCCTCGCCACCGGCATCCTCGCCACGGGCAAGATCGTGCGCAGTGGCTGCCGGGCTGGGTGTTCAGCCGCTGGAGACTCGTCGCGGATCCGTTCTGCCGATAGGTCATCGCCGGGGATCGGCGGGGCCTTGGCAGATGGCGCACCGCCCGAGTTCAGCGCCAGCCGTCCTCGTCCCGTGCCTCGGTGGGTGCAGCGACCGTCGCAATGATCGCGAACAGAACGGTCGCGAAGACTGCGGCAGCAAACAAGATGGCTACGCCGTTCATAAAGGCTCCTTGCATCCCCCGGCAGGAGTACCTGCCCCTCCCTTGTTGTCGCATGGAAGTGCGTCCAGCGTTGCTCAAATCCACTGGAAAATTTCGGCACTGTTGCTGATCCGTGACGGGCCTTGGTCCGTTGGGGTGAGTGCGCTCCACCCGTTGGGCGACCGCGACCACACCAGCTGTATGTCCTCACATCAGCCACTCGCCGCCCTGAGGTTCAGCGGAGCGGCGTCGGTCTAGCCGATGCAGCTGGATCAGCTGGCCGCCTGGGCCGTTGGCTCGCGGCTTGGGCGGTCGTTGAATGCAAAGCCGCCAGGACGCCCAGTGCGGTCTGCGATCAGACCAGCGAGAGTAGCGAGGGCGATCTCGGGCGGTGTACGGGAGCCAATGTTGAGTCCGATCGGTCGATGGACTCGCGCGATATCGGTATCGGAAACGCCGAGTGTGCGGAGCGCGGCGATGTGCGGCGCACTATGCCGGAGCGCGCCCATGACGCCGACCCAGCGAACCGGCATGGACAGAACTTCGGCGAGGAAGCTGCCAAGCTCGGCGCGGTCGTGATCCGTCACGACGACATCGGTCTTCTCGTCTAGGCTCGCCGACTTCGCACTCGCCTCGATGGCATCGGCATGAACTCGGTCGGCGTCTGTCACCGCTGCCGGATCCGGCTCGACGAGCACCGTCCTGTAGCCCAGATCCCGCCCGAAATGGAGCAGGTAGCGGGAGACCGGAGAGGCGAAGATTGCCACCAGCGTCCGCTGCTCGTCGGGCGCCGCCAGATCACCATGAGCCATCGCGCACGCCGGGTCTGGGTTAACCACGCCTCGACTCTGCCACCACCCACCTGCGTCTGCCACCGTCCGCTCCTTCTGCTACCGCTCGGTGGCATAGACGCCGGGTGAGGCCGCCTGCCAGCGCTGGCTCCTGAGATGGCGGGTGATTGCAGATTCGGACAATCCGCAGGCCAACGCCTGCCAGGGCGCGACCACACGGGCTTGGGTCTGGAGAAGCGGCTCGGTATGGGGCTGCATGTGCAGAACCCTGGCCGGCCACGGACACATTGGTACGGCTAGCCCAGCAGCTGGGGACAGTAGTCCTCACTTCGTCCCTGTGGGACGGCTAGTCCGGTCCCGTGATCACTGGCAATAGCGTGCGGCTGTCCGGCACCAATTGACAGTGATCACGAGGTACCCCGACACGGCGTTCCGCGGTTGCCCAGGAGCCGTCGGAGGCGGCGTGACGGCCGGTGTCGATAGGCTCAAAGGACGCGCAGATGCGTTGCCCTTCGAGAGATTGCCGCTGGGGGCTCTTCATGCCTAAGTACGTCTACGACTTCACCGAGGGAAACAAGGACCTAAAGGACCTGCTCGGCGGAAAGGGTGCAAACCTCGCCGAGATGACGAACCTCGGTCTCCCGGTACCACCTGGCTTCACCATCACGACCGATGCCTGCCGTGTCTACCTCGAGTCCGGCACTCCGCCCGAGGGGCTCACGGCCGAGGTCGACGAGCACCTTGAGGCGCTCGAAGCCCGCATGGGCAAGCGCCTCGGCCAGCCTGATGATCCACTGCTGGTGTCGGTCCGCTCCGGAGCCAAGTTCTCAATGCCGGGGATGATGGAGACTGTCCTCAACATCGGCTTGAACGACGAGTCCGTGGAGGGCCTCGCGAAGCAGTCGGGCAACGAGCGTTTCGCCTGGGATTCCTACCGGCGACTGCTGCAGATGTTCGGCAGGACCGTGCTCGGCATTGACGGCGAACACTTCGAGGACGCGCTCGAGCAGGCCAAGAAGGCGAAGGGCACGACCAGCGATCTCGATCTGGATGCCGAGGATCTGCGGGGCCTGGTCGGGACGTACAAGAAGATCACTCGAGAGCACGCCGACCGCGACTTTCCGCAGCAGCCGCGCGAGCAGATGAACCTCGCCATAAACGCGGTCTTCGACTCGTGGAATGCGCCTCGCGCGATCCTCTACCGCCGGCAGGAGCGCATCCCAACAGATCTCGGTACCGCAGTCAACGTGGTCGCCATGGTCTTCGGCAATCTCGATATGGACTCCGGCACCGGTGTCGCGTTTACCCGCGACCCTGGGACGGGCCACCAGGGCGTGTACGGCGATTACCTGCAGAATGCCCAGGGTGAGGACGTCGTCGCGGGCATCCGCAACACCATGCCGCTGCAGGAGCTGGAGCGGATCGACAAGGCGTCCTATGACGAGCTGATGCAGATCATGGTGACCCTGGAGAACCACTACAAGGATCTCTGCGACATCGAGTTCACCATTGAGCGCGGCAAGCTGTGGATGCTGCAGACCCGGGTGGGCAAGCGCACGGCCGGTGCCGCTTTCCGCATTGCCACCCAGCTGGTCGATCAGGGCCTCATCGGCCTGGACGAGGCGGTCAACCGGGTGACCGGCGATCAGCTCGCCCAGTTGATGTTCCCGCGCTTCGACGACGGCGCTGCCAAGCAGCAGATCGGCAAGGGCATGAGCGCCTCCCCTGGCGCCGCCGTGGGCAAGGCCGTCTTCTCGTCGGCGCGCGCAGTCGAGCTTGCAGGAACGGGCGAGCGGGTCATCCTCGTACGCCGCGAGACCAACCCCGACGACCTGCCGGGCATGATCGCGGCGCAGGGGATCCTCACCAGTCGGGGCGGCAAGACATCGCACGCTGCCGTCGTCGCTCGGGGCATGGGCAAGACCTGCGTCTGCGGTGCCGAGGAGATCGATGTCGACACGAAGGCCGGGCGGTTCACCGCACCGGGTGGGGTGGAGGTCAGGGAGGGCGACCTCATCTCGATCGACGGCTCTTCCGGGGTGGTCTACTTCGGCGAGGTTCCGGTCGTTCCGTCGCCCGTCGTCCAATACTTCGAGGGCGAGCTCGACGTGTCGGCGCGGGAGGCCGACGAGCTGGTCGCCGCCGTACACCGGATCATGACCCGGGCCGACGAGCTACGCCGCCTGAAGGTACGTGCCAATGCCGACACGCCGGAGGACGCGGCCCGTGGCCGGAGGATGGGCGCACAGGGCATCGGACTGTGCCGTACCGAGCACATGTTCCTGGGCGACCGTCGCCAGCACGTCGAACGACTGATCCTCGCCAACACCGACGAGGATCGGCAGGAGGCGCTCGATGCGCTCGCGCCGCTCCAGCGCGAGGACTTCATCGGCATCTTCGGGGCGATGGACGGGCTGCCGGTCACGGTCAGGTTGCTCGATCCGCCGCTGCACGAGTTTCTTCCCGATATCACCGAGCTGTCGGTACGCGTCGCCGTGGCGGAGGCGCGTGGCGAGGGCACCGGCGAGAACGCACAGGCCTCCGCAGACCTGGCCCGCGACCGCGACCTGCTTGTCGCCGTACGCCGCCTGCACGAGCAGAACCCGATGCTCGGGCTTCGCGGAGTCCGCCTCGGGCTGGTCATACCCGGTCTGTTCGGGATGCAGGTACGAGCGATCGCGGAGGCGGCGGTGGCTAGGCGCAAAGCCGGCGGCGACCCGCGCGTCGAGATCATGATCCCGCTGGTCGCCGCCGTCCAAGAGCTCGAGATCATCCGAGAGGAGACCGAGCGGCTGCTGGCGGAGATCACCTCACGCGCAGGTGTCGAGCTGGAGATCCCGATCGGCACCATGATCGAGCTGCCTCGGGCGGCCCTGACGGCCGGTGATATCGCCGAGGCGGCTGACTTCTTCTCCTACGGCACGAACGACCTGACCCAGACCACCTGGGGCTTCTCCCGGGACGACGTAGAGGCCTCGTTCTTCACGCAATACCTCGAGGCGGGGGTGTTCGGGGTGTCTCCCTTCGAGACCCTGGACAGGGACGGCGTCGGGCGGCTCGTCAAGATCGCCTCCGAGGAGGGGCGAGCGGTCAGGCCCGACCTCAAGCTGGGCGTATGCGGCGAGCATGGCGGCGACCCGGACTCCGTGCACTTCTTCGACGACGTTGGGCTCGACTACGTTTCTTGCTCGCCGTTCCGGGTACCGGTCGCCCGGCTGGAAGCGGGTCGGGCCGCGATCGAAAGCGAGGGCAGCGACAGTCGGTGACGCGATGCTGACCCGGGGAGGCAACCAGCCCGAGCCTGCCCGCCTGAGCAGCAGGGACGATCCCCCGAAGCCCCCGCAGTCGTCCCTGGGCAGGCTCAGGAATGCCGCGGGCCGCTGGCTGGCGGCCCGCGCAGGATCTACTCGCATCCGTCGTCGCGACCGGCTGCGCCCTCGGCGCCCGTTGCGCTGGCTCGCCTTGCTTGTCCTCGCGGCAGTTCTCGCGGTCTTCCTCGGTACGGCACTCAAGATCTGGTGGGTCGCTCGCCACGATGCGCGGCCACGTTCGGATGCGATCGTCGTGCTGGGTGCAAGTCAGTACAACGGCCGACCGTCCTCCTGGTTCGAGGCGCGACTCGATCATGCAAAGACGTTGTACAAGCAAGGCGTGGCGCCGCGGATCGTGACAGTCGGCGGCAACCAGCCAGGAGATGAGTTCACCGAGGCGGGGTCCGGCCGTCGCTGGCTCATCGACCATGGCGTACCTGCCGACGCGGTCGTCGCCCTGGAGACCGGCAGCGACACACTGGCGAGCCTCGAAGCGGTCGACGGTCTCTTCGAGTCCAGGAACTGGGAGTCGGCGGTCATCGTTACCGACCCCTGGCACTCGTACAGATCCCGTGCGATGGCTCGCGATCTCGGAATCGACGCGGCGACCTCACCGACTCGACAGGGCCCCGCGGTCCGGGAGCGCGGCACCGAGGTAACGCAGATCATTCGCGAGACGATCGCCTACTGGCACTACCGCCTCTTCAACTGACCGCGCTGGTTGATGAAGGGTGAGCGCCGGTGGGAAGGGATGGACGGTGTACGACGAGGAGGCGTGGGAGCGCTTCGTCGACGAGCCGCCGAAGCGGTCGGGGCGGACGCCGTTCGAGCGCGACCGGGCTCGCGTCGTGCACTCGTCCGCCCTCCGGCGGCTTGCCGCAAAGACGCAGGTTTACGGCGCCGCGGCGAACGACTTCGTTCGCAACAGGCTGACCCATTCCCTTGAGGTGGCCCAGGTCGGCCGGGAGCTGGGCAAGGCCCTGGGCTGCGATCCGGATGTCGTGGACACGGCCTGTCTCGCGCACGATCTCGGGCACCCACCCTTCGGCCACAACGGCGAGCGCGCGCTCGACGAGCTCGCGGCTCCGATCGGTGGCTTCGAAGGAAACGCCCAGACCCTGCGTCTGCTGACCCGTCTCGAGGCCAAGACCGTGGACGCCGGGGGGCGCAGCGCCGGGCTGAACCTGACCAGGGCGAGCCTCGATGCCGCAACGAAGTACCCCTACCCGCGCCGGGCAGCCCCCGCCGCGTACTCTCCGGGCGATCCAGCGGAGCCCAGCCCGCGGCCGACGCCAGCGACCGGCGAGGGTGGTGGCTCCGGATCAATGATCAATGAGAATCCGCCGACGAAGTACGGCGTGTACGCCGAGGACAGGGCCGTCTTCGACTGGATGCGGGTGGGTAGTCCCGAGGGGAGGCCCTGCATCGAGGCCCAGGTTATGGACTGGTGCGATGACGTGGCGTACTCGGTCCACGATGTCGAAGACGGTGTCCAGATCGGTGCGGTTGATCTCAAGCTGCTGCATGTTCCCACCGCCAGAGCCGAGATCTTCGCGACCACCAGAGCGTTGTACTCGCGCGGCATGCCGGACGACGAGATCGGCGCTGCGCTCGACCGGCTGCTCGAACGCCCATGGTGGCCGCAGTCCTACGACGGCAGCCGCCGTGACCTGGCCGTACTCAAGAACCTGACCAGCCATCTGGTGGGTCGCTTCTGCCGGGCGGCCGAGGCGGCTACGCGCCGCGAGTACGGACCCGGTCCGCTCACCCGGCACACGGCCGACTTGATCGTGCCCCGGCCGACCCGGCTCGAGGTCGCCGTCCTCAAGGGGATCGCCGCCCACTACGTGATGTTCGTCGAGGAGCGGCGACCCCGACTCGACGAGGAACGAGTCGTGTTGACCGAGCTCGTGGAGGCCATCGTCGACGGAGCCGCGACCATGGAGCCACCCTTCCAAGCCGATTGGGCCGAAGCCGCCGGCGACGAAGCACGGCTGCGGGTCGCCGTCGACCAAGTCGCTTCCCTGACGGACGTCTCCGCCAGGGAATGGCACCGTCGCCTTCACGGCTAGTGTCGCGTGTCCAAAGTCTCTATTGCGTCTGCCTGGTCCCGCTGGTGCGCAACCCCAAGGAAACGCTCCGCGCTGCTCCTCGTTTCCGCGGGGACCCCGCAAGTACCCACCGGCTGCGTTCTCGCTCGTCCCCGTAGCGGCGCTGCGGGGGGCTCGCTGCGGCCTTGCCATGCATCCATCGGTCCCCAGGCACCCGGCAAGAGACCTCGGACACGCGACACTGCCCTAGACTCCGGTCGTGGCCGGCCGGATTCGGGACGAGGACGTCGCGCTCGTCCGCGAGCGTTCGCCGATCGCCGACATCGTGGCGGAGCGGGTGACGCTGCGCGCCACCGGCGCGGGCAGCCTGATGGGCCTTTGTCCCTTCCACGAGGAGCGGACGCCGTCCTTCCACGTCACACCAGCCCGCGGGCTGTTCTACTGCTTCAGCTGCGCGGCCGGCGGAGACGTCTTCGACTTTCTGATCAAGCTAGATCA
>DATBRJ010000397.1:0-2358 GCA_036560395.1 Actinomycetes bacterium
CGGACAGATCAAGGCCTGCGACGACCTCGTCCGGCTCAGCGAGCCCGGCTCCAAATATGAGACGTACGGAGCGACGTGCGGGCAGCGGAACAGCAAGGTGACGAGCTGCGCGCAGCGCTACGCGCGCTCGTCCGGGGCCAAACAGGGCTCGCCGAGCGGCGTCGTCGCCCGGGTGGACCTGGCGGGGCATGAGGGGTACGACCGCTTCGTGATTGAGTTCGACGGGCCCGGCCTGCCGGCGTACCAGATCGCCTACTCGTCGGGGGAGTCGGTCACGGTGGCGGGGGACGACGTGCCGATGACCGGCACCGCGCTGCTGGCCATCACCGTGCGGCCTGGGCTGAACAAACAAAGGCTTCCGGTACGCCTGAAGACCGACACCTCCAACGTCCAGGAGGCCGCCCTCGTCAACATCGTTCGGGGATCGCTGACGTGGATGCTCGCGGTCGATCGCCCCACCGCGTTCAAGGTTCTGGTGCTAGAGGATCCGTCGCGCCTCGTCATCGACGTGAGCAACCGCTGAGGCCTCAGTCTTACCTGCCGGCACGGCCGGACCAAGACCATCTGCGTGGCGACCCGTACCACGGTGATGGTTGACTCGATCATGAGCGGCCGCAAGACTCGGTTGTGTTGGGGCGGTCCGGCGCAAAGGGGACGACGATACGGGTCATGACCGACCCCCGGTTGAACAAGAATCCGGCCGTGGACAACGCGCACCTCCGGGTCTCCCGGGCAGGTTTCAAGGTCCTCGTCACGGCGTGGTTTCCTCCGCTGCGGTCGGGGCGACCGAACCCGTAGCCCTCGGCTGTCGGAGGAAGACCAGGTAGACGCGTCCTGTGGGTCAGGGAGCGGCGCGCTCGCCGCGCGGTCATGTCTCTCGGGGTGCTTCCCATGAAGAGGAGTAGGTCATGTCGCAGTCAGCACAAGAGGCCAGTGGTGTGGTCGTCTCCCTTTGGCGCTATCCGGTCAAGTCGATGATGGGGGAGGAGCTGAACGCCGCCGAGGTCGGTGAACGCGGACTGCTGGGAGATCGCGCCTACGCTGTGGTGGACGGCTCAGACGGGAAGGTCGCCAGCGCGAAGAACCCGCGGAAGTGGCCGCAGATGTTCGAATACCGCGCTGCGTTCGTCGACCCTCCGCGCCGCGGCGCGAAGCTGCCTCCGGTCCGCGTCACCCTGCCGGATGGCACGGTCGTCACCAGCGACCAAGCGGACCTCGATGGGTCTCTCTCGCGTGTGCTCGGACGTGAGGTGACGCTTGAGGCAGCCGGTCCGGGCCAACGAGAGGCAGCCGAGTCCGCGTTCCGCAATCGCGCGGCTCGACAAGCCGAGGAGTACTGGCCGGACATGGAGGGCCTCGACCACCGGGATACCGTCACCGATTTCGACCTACCAGAGGGCACGTTCTTCGATTGCGCCGTAGTCCACGTGCTGACCACCGCAACCCTTGACCGGCTTCGCGAGCTGTATCCCCAGGGCCGATTCGAGGTCCGGCGTTTCCGGCCGAATGTGGTCGTGGAAACGGCCAACGGCGTGAAGGACTTCATCGAGGATGCCTGGATCGGCCGGACGGTGCGCATCGGCGACGACGTGCAACTGTTTATCACCGGCCCCTGCCCCCGCTGTGTGATGACAACGCTGGCCCAAGGAGATCTGCCAAAGGATTCGGGCATCCTGCGCACGGCAGCCCAGCACAACGAGGTCAATGTCGGCGTATACGCCTCTGTACTGCGGGGTGGCCACGTCCGCCGCGGTGATGCCATCAGGGTGCAGTAGTTCCTAGTACGTGGACGATGCGGTCACGAGTGTCGCGATACTCGCCCTCGCGGTCATCCGGCCACCGCGCCGTCCACGCCGCCGCGTCGGCGCCTGAGTGGCTTACATCGGTGGATGCCGATCTGCAGGATGACGACAGCGCGAGCGGAGCGAGCGCGACGAGGCTACAGCCCAGCGACATCAGGCGAGGACCCGACGCAACCGGCCGGCGGCTCTGCGGTGCGCCGATTCGACGGGCTCGTAGGCTAAGCGCCGGGACGACGTTGGGAGGGACCAGAGGTGTCCGACGAACGCGAGCGAGGCCCGCGCCTTCCGCCTCGCTGGTTCATTCGCCTCGCGTGGTCAGCGCACCGCGCGATCTACCGCGTTACCGGTGGTCGGTTGGGTCTGTGGCGGCCGAAGCGACGCCGATGGGGCACATTGCGCCTGACAGCGACCGGGCGCCGCACCGGCCAGGCGCGCAGCGTGATCCTCGGCTACTTCGAGGATGGTCCGAACCTGGTCACCCTCGCGATGAACGGCTGGGCCGACGGGGAACCGCATTGGTGGCTTAACCTCCAAGCGCATCCGGACGCGACAGTCG
>DATBRJ010000398.1:0-13235 GCA_036560395.1 Actinomycetes bacterium
GGCGTTACCCACGCTCGCGGTCGACCGCGCCATTCCAGACAGGCTCTGACGTTAGCGGACGGCGGACCAGATTGTGCACGCCTTGGCGGTGTCCGTTGACGGCGCGTTGACTCAGTCGATTCAGCCGGCCGCGGCAGCGCACCGGGCGGGGAGGATGGTCCCGGTTACGGCCCCGAAGCCGATCGTCGTTTCGGCGGGTCCTGGTGCGGTCGCGCTGATGGTGATGGTGTCTCCATCCTCGAGGAAGGTGCGTTCAGAACCGTTCTTGAGGAGCACTGGCTCTGCACCGTTCCACGAGAGCTCGATGAGGCTGCCACGCTGGTCCCTGGCAGCGCCGGACACGGTGCCTGAGGCGTAGAGATCGCCCGTCCTGATCGACGCCCCGTTGACCGTCAGGTGGGCAAGTTGCTGCGCGGGCGTCCAATACATTGCGCCGAACGGGGGCCGGGAGACGACCGAGCCGTTCCACACCACCTCGAGCGTCAGGTCGAGACCCCACGGCGGATCCTGCCTCAGATAGGGGAGTACCGGCGGATCTTGGACCGGCGGGGCGGCTCGGGCCATGGCAAGCGCATCCAGGGTGACGACCCAGGGCGAGACCGACGTCGCGAAGGACTTGCCGAGGAACGGCCCGAGCGGGACTGATTCCCATGCCTGGATGTCGCGCGCGCTCCAGTCGTTGACCAGGACGGCGCCGAAGACGTGTTCGGTGAAGCCGCTCGCCTGGACCGCCTCTCCGAGCTTGGACGGGACACCCACCACGAAGCCCACCTCCGCCTCGATGTCGAGACGGCTGGATGGGCCGAAGGCGGGACGGTCCGCGCCTGCCGGTTTGCGCTGACCGCATGGGCGGACGATCGGGGTTCCTGAGACCACGACCGTCCCTGCTCGGCCGTGATAGCCGATAGGCAGATAGCGCCAGTTGGGAGTCAGTGGCTCGCTGCCGGGCCGGAAGATCCGTCCCAGGTTCTCCGCATGATGTGCGGAGGAGTAGAAGTCCACGTAGTCGCCGACCTCGAACGGCAGCTGCAGCACGACATCGCGCAGGGAGACCAGGTACGGCGATACGGCATCGCGGTAGGAGGCGTCGCCGAGCAGCTCCGTGAGCCGCTCCCGAACCGACGTCCACGCCGGCCGACCCCTCGCCATGAATTGGTTGAGGGTCGGCTGCGCGAAGTCGTTCGCGTACGGCACATGGACGCCGGCCGCGGCGAGCGCGGCGATGTCCAAGACGTACTCGCCGATCGCGACCCCCACCCGCGGCTGGCTCGGCCGGTCGGAGCTACCTGCAGAGAAGACGCCGTAGGGCAGGTTCGCAAGCGGGAAGTCGCAGCCCGAGGGGATCGCTACCCAGGTAGCCGTGGGCTGTTCACCTGCAAGCCGGAGCGGCCCGGAGGCCGTCACGCAACCTCCATCGTCGCGGCCGCCGGCTCCCGCTTCTCGATCAGGCCGAGACCGGTCAAGTCGTCGATGGGGTCGTCCACGCTGCAGGTGCCGAAGCCGACGAAGTGCTGCCTGGCCACGGCGGCGGCCGCCGCGTCGAGGTCGGCGACCTGCTCGACCAGCGCCGTGGGGTCGTGCGCCGCGAGGATCTCGGCGAGCTCGTCGACGGATGCGCCACTGGCCGCAGCGTGGGTCGCCAACAGGATGTTCACGAAGCCGTGGTGCTCGAAGCCGGTCCGGTCGTCGCGGTGTCGTACGGCACGGTGCAGGCCCGCGGTGCACTTGAACGGCGCTCCCTCGGCCACGCAGGCACGCACGAACTCGGCCACCTCGATCTCGGTCGGGAACGCATCCGCGAACAGGCCGCCGGTACGCAGCTTTGCCCCGTAGCCGCGGGCGGCGACGAGTGACAATGCGTCGCGCCATCCATACATTCGCGGGAGCTCGACGAAGGCGGCCACCTGATGTGGCAGCTTCGCCAGCGCGTGGACGGTATGGTGCGCCGCCGCAGCCTGGTCACCGTCGGACGGGACGGGCATGTCGAGCACAGTGAGCTTCAGCCGCGGGTCGGCGGCGGACAGCTTCAGAACGGTGCGAAGGCCATCGATGCCGGTATCGAGGATGATGCCGACATTGAATCGGTCGTCCTCGGCAAGATGGGACCGGAGTTCCTGCAGACGCGACGCCGGGCAGAGGAAACGGCTGACGAGTTCGGCGTAGACGCCATGGCGATGGCGGCGATGCTCGCCGACCGCGGTTGGCATGGGCTGGCTTGCCGGGGGGAACAGCGACGCATCATCGATGAGGGCAGCGAAAAGCCCGTCCATCGCTCCGGTTGACATGTTCGTGACGCTACCGCAATGTTCTTCTATAGGACAACGTTGTCCGATTATCGGACAACGTTGTGGCCGCCGGACACTACAGAGGGATGTTCACGATGCCGTACTACCGGGCCGTCGGCCAGATCCCGCACAAGCGGCACACGCAGTTCCGCAGGCCAGACGGCGGGCTCTACGCCGAAGAGCTGATGGGGACCGAGGGCTTCTCCAGCGAGGCTGCCCTCCTCTACCACGAGGGCCTGCCGACCGCGATTGTGGACGCCCAGGACTGGGCCATGCCGGCCGGGGCGATTTCGCCGAACCATCCGCTCAAACCGCGACATTTCACCACCCACAAGCTCGATGCAGGTTCTGCTGATGCGGTCACCGGCAGGCAACTCTTGCTCGCCAACGGCGATGTCCGGATTTCGTACGCGGTTGTTGACTCCCCGTCACCCCTCTACCGGAACGCCATCGGCGACGAGTGTGTCTATGTGGAATCCGGCAGCGGCGTGGTCGAAACCGTGTTCGGCGCGCTCACGGTCGGCAAGGGTGACTACGTCGTCCTGCCGACATCGACCACCCATCGCTGGGTGCCCGAGGGTGCGCTGCGGCTGTTCATCGTGGAGGCCGCCGGTCATATCGCCCCGCCGGCGCGATACCTGACCAAGCGCGGGCAGTTCAACGAGTTCTCTCCGTTCTGCGAACGCGACCTGCGGGGACCGGCCGAACCGCTCATCGTCCCCGGCGAGGACGTCGAGGTCTTGGTACGGCACCGCAGCGGGGGCACCCGGTTCGTCTACGCGCGTCACCCGTTCGACGTGGTCGGCTGGGACGGCTGCCTCTATCCGTACGCCCTCAACATCGCCGACTTCGAGCCGATCACCGGCCGGGTCCACCAGCCCCCGCCGGTGCACCAGACCTTCGCCGGCCCGAACTTCGTCATCTGCTCGTTTGTCCCACGCAAGTTCGACTACCACCCACTGTCGATCCCGGCTCCGTACAACCACGCCAATGTCGACTCGGACGAAGTGATCTTCTACGTCGGCGGTGACTTCATGTCCCGCAAGGGCGCCGGCATCGAGCTCGGATCGATCTCCCTACATCCGAACGGGTTCACCCACGGACCTCAGCCCGGCTCAGTCGAGGCGTCGATCGGCAAGGAGGCAACAGACGAGTGGGCGGTGATGGTGGATACCTTCCGGCCGCTCGAGCTCGGCGACGCCGCACTGGCCTGCGAGGACACCTCCTATGCGTGGACCTGGTCGGGCCGCCGCAACGGCGGCCCTGACAGCACCACCGGCTAAATCGCACGGAAGGTTGGTCTGTTTGGGCTAGGGTGACCCGGGTCCCTCCGTTCCGCCGTCTCCGGAGGAATCCGCCGTGCCTCGGACCCGCTTAGCGGTCATCGGGATCATCGGAATCGCCCTGGGCGCAACGTCCGGGGCGGTTGTCTTGAATTCAGCGTCCGCCGACTCGGCGCCGCGACGAATCGTCTCTGGTTGGCTCCCGTACTGGACGATGCCCAACTCGCTCGCGAGCGCAACGGCAAACGGCGACCTCTGGAGTGACGCCTCGCCCTTCTGGTACGAGGCGACCGCCGCCGCCACCATCGTCAACCACACCGGGGCGGGAGATCCTGCAGTACGGGACGCGCTGCTCACCAGTGGAATCAAGGTTCTGCCGACCGTAACCGAGAGTCTGACGGCGCCGCAGATGGCGGCACTGCTCAGCGACCCCTCGCAACGCGCGGCCCACGTCAGCACTCTCGTCGGCCTCGTGACGGCCAACGGCTACGACGGGATCGACCTCGACTACGAGAACATGAATTTCGGTACGAGTGACCCCACCGTGAGGACCGCGGTCAGGACCGGGTTCGTCACCTTCGCCGGTGAGCTCAACGCTGCCCTCGACGCGCAGGGAAAGTTGCTGTCCATCACCGTCGGCCCCAGAACCAGCTCGACCGACAGCAACTGGGCGGTCTTCGACTATGCGGGCATCGGAGCCGTCGCGGACAAGGTTCGCATCCTGACCTACGACTACCACTACAGCGGCAGCAACCCTGGTGCCATCGCGCCGCTGCCCTGGGTCGAGCGGGTGTTGGGATATGCGGTGACGGCGATTCCAGCTGGCCGCGTCCAGGTCGGCGTGCCGTTGTACGGCTACGACTGGACGTGCAGCGATTCGACCTGCGCGGCTAAGGAATCGGGCACGGGGGCAGCCGCAATGACCTATGCACAGGTGGATGCGCTCCGTCTTGCCGTGGGAGCGACCCGGCAGTGGTCCGCGACCGACTCCGCCCCCTACTTCACCTACACCGACGACGCCGGCAAGACGCACGCGGTCTGGTACAACGACGCCGACTCGACGAAGGCGAAGATGAGTCTCGTCGGCAAGTACCACCTCGCCGGCGTGGCGTTCTGGGCGGTGGGCTCAGAGGACATGGCCCAGTGGCCGCCGCTGCGTGACTACGCCCTCAGCATTGCCAAGAAGTCGCGGTCGGTCTCGATCTCGACACCGCCGAGCAGCATCACCTACGGCACGAAGCTGACGATCACGGGCACGGTGCAGAGCTCGACGGGCATTGCCGTGTCAGGGCAGAAGGTCGTGCTGCAGCGGCGGAACCCGAGTTCCTCGCTCTGGGGGGATGTCGGCACGGCCTACAGCTCGTCGACCGGCTCTGTCTCCCTGAACTACACGCCGTCGGCGAACAGTGTGTTCAGGCTCTATGCGCCGTCGAACTGGACGTACGACGCGGCGACGAGCAGCGAGAAAGCCACCCTAGTCAGATGGAGGGTATCCGCGGGTGCTAGCGATGCAACGCCGGCGCGTGGCCAGCGGATCTCTATCAAGGGAAAGGTCTCGCCGACTCGCGTCGGCACGACTGTGCAGCGGCAGAAGCTGGTCAACGGATCCTGGCAGCTCATGTCGACGACAACGGTCAGGTCGGACGGTACATACTCCTTCTCCGTCCTCATGCCCTCGACGGCGGCAACGCTGAGCTACCGCATCAAGGTGCCGGGGACCGTAACCAATGCCACTGCTTACTCGTCCACGATCAAGATCACCGTGGCCTGATCGGGCGGGGGCTGCCCCGGAGCAGCTCGCCGAGTCGTCGCGGCCGCAGAACGCCTCGCCGAGTCGTCCACAATGTCCGCGCCGTGGCGGGCCTTCGGGCAGGATGAAGGACCGCACGCTCGGGGACTAGCGAGAGGTGCGCGGATGGCTCGCTTCGGCCGCGGTTTAGCCTGGTCAGCTTTCATGGCCGGGATCGCGATCGTCTGCATGGCCGCGCCGGCCGGGGCCGCCTCCGTTCCTTACCACCCGGTCGGGAACGAGACGATCAACCAGTCGGTGAATGTGCGGGTCCAGCCGGACCATGTGTTGATCGACTACGTGCTGGATGTGGCAGAGCTGCCTGCTTATTCGTTGTGCAGGCAGCAGTTCGGCAGCGATGGGTGCAATCCGGACCCAGGCCAGGCATCTCGGATGGCACGCGAAGAGTGCGACTACGACGCGGGCTTCATGCGGCTTGAGCTGCCTGACGGTCGCAAGCCTGTCTTTCGGCCGACCGCGTCGACTGTGGTGTTCCTCGACGGCAGCGGAGGGCTGTCCACCTTGCGGCTGACCTGTGCGTTCGTCGCCGATCTCGACTTGCGCGGCGAAACGCTGCTCAGGTTTTCCAACGACGCGTACTTCGACACGATCGGCGTCCGCGAGGTTACCGCCGTTGGTGACGGCGCAACCTTGGTCCGGACCGATGTCGGCAGGGTGTCGCCAACACAGCGGCTCACGACGTTCCCGACCTCCGTTCTTCGCAATCCTCCTGATGTCCGTGAGGCCCGCCTGCTGGTTCGCCCCGGTGGGCCGCGGCTGGTCGGTACCGCGACCACCGCTCAGGACGAGGGCGGCGCCAGCCGGATCGAGGGCGGCAGGGTGGATGCGCTGTCCCGTGCCTTTACCGGTCTCGTCGACCACAGGAGGCTAACCGCGCTGTTCGCGGCCGGCGCCCTGCTCGTAGCAGTCGGCCTCGGCGCAGCCCACGCCGTCGCGCCCGGCCACGGCAAGACGATGATGGCCGCCTATCTTGTCGCCGAGCACGGCAGCCTGCGGCAGGCGGCGGCTGTAGGCCTCACCGTCACGGCGACCCACACGGTCGGTGTGCTCCTGCTAGGGGTGGTGCTCTCGGCCACGAGCGCAGTCGCTCCGTCGCAGCTCTATCCCTGGCTTGGCCTCGCCAGCGGGCTGCTCGTCGCCGCAGTGGGGGTGGGGCTCGTCCGTCGGGCCTGGCGCGGCCATGCTCATTCGCACGGCGACAGCCACCACGTTCACGGCGACCGCAGTGGCTCGGACAGCCACCTCCAAACCTCACACGGCGACAGCCACCACCGGCACCCGCACGATGGGGCTGGGCTCCCGCGCCCGCGCAGCCTGCTCGGCATGGGGGTTGCCGGCGGCCTGGCGCCGAGCCCGTCCGCCGTCGTGGTGCTGCTCGGGGGCATTGCGATCGGGCGCCCCTGGTTCGGGGTCATGCTCGTCGTCGCCTACGGGCTGGGTATGGCGCTCACGCTGACCGCCGCCGGATTCGCACTCGTTCGAGTACGTGACGCCGTCGCGCGACGCGGCCGGAGCATCCGCTTCCCGATGCTGTTGCACGCGCTGCCGAGGATCACCGCCGTCGCGGTCGTGGTCATCGGCGTCGTCATCGCCGCCCGGGCTGGTCTCGGGCTCCTTACCTAGAGGACAGGGACCACCGCGACCGGCCCGGTCGGCAGATCGGGACGACGCTAACGTGGACGGCAGCCGTCCAGCGGAAGGCCGCCGGCACAGCACAGGCAGCTGCGGCTTACGAGCCGAGGCACTCCGCTGGAAGCTCGAACCACCGCAGGTGCTCGAAGTCGGCCGAGACTCGACCCTCCAGGTGGCCGTCCAGGAAGGCTCGACCGCCGAGCCTGGTGAAGACGAGGCGCGCCTCCTCGAGGTAACCGGCGAGTGCGCTCTCTGGTGCGCGATCGTGACGCTCCGGGTAGCGCAGGGTGCCAGCGGAGTCGTACGAGAGCTGGTGAAGCCGCAGCGGCGGCTCGACCGGCCCGTTGTGATGACGCCAGAGCCCGGTCAGGGGGTCGAAGCGGTAGTCGGGCAGAAGCTCCCAGCCGTGCTCCGCTACGAGATGCACCGCGGCAACGATGTAGCGGAAGACCTGCTCGGAGATGAAGTAGTTGAAGCTCACCCGCACCCAGCCGGGCTTGATCCCCTCACAGCCGTGGGCGATCTCTCGCTCGAACTCATGCGAGCGGTCCAGATCGATCCCGAGCAACCGGTGACCATAGGGTCCGGCGCACGAGCAACCGCCACGGGACTGGATTCCGAACAGATCGTTGAGGAGCGCCACAACGAGGTTGTGGTGCAGATAGCGGCCGCGCGGTCGGCGTATCACGAAGGAAAGGATGGACAGCCGGTCCGCGTCGAGATTGCCGAGGATCTCGATATTCGGGTTCTGCTGCCAGGAGAGAATCGCACGCCTGACGAAGTCGGCCTCATGCTCGCGGATCACGTCGACGCCGACGGCCTCCTTGAGCTGGAACACGAGTCCGGCTCTGATCGACTCGACGATGGCCGGAGTCCCGCCTTCCTCCCGATGTTCAACGCCGTCGTGGTAGCGATGCTCGAGCGGGTTGACGTACACGACGGTTCCGCCACCCGGTACGGTCGGCACCCGGTTGCGGCAGAGTTGGCGCCGCACGACGAGGACGCCGGGCGTCCCCGGCCCGCCGATGAACTTGTGCGGAGAGAGGAAGACCGCGTCCTTCCTGGCGAGCGGGTGCTCAGCACATTGGGGATTCATTTGGACGTCGACGTAGGGCGCGGCCGCCGCGAAGTCCCAGAACGAGACGGCGCCAAAGCGATGGAGCAGATCCGCGATCGCGCAGGTGTTGCTCAGGATTCCAGTGACGTTCGACGCCGCAGAGAACGAACCGATCTTCAGCGGGCGATCGGCGTACTTCCGCAGCTCCTTCTCGAGCTGAGCTAGGTCGACGTGGCCGTCCGCGTCCTCGTGAATGGTGATCACGTCGGCGATCGACTCCCGCCACGGGAGCTCGTTCGAGTGATGTTCGAACGGTCCGATGAAGACGACAGGTCGCTGCTGGGCCGGGATGGCCGCCGTGAGGCTGTACTCGTCGTCGAGCTCGGCCGGCACCCGCAGCCCCAGGATGCCGATCATCTTGTCGATCGCCGCGGTCGACCCTGATCCGCAGAAGATGACCGCGGTGTCGCTGTCGCCGCCGACCGCCTCATGGATGATCCGGCGGGCGTCTTCGCGCAATCGCGTCGTCTGCAGGCCGGTGCCAGAGGACTCCGTGTGGGTGTTGGCGTACCGCGGCAGGACCTCGTCGCGGATGAAGTCCTCGACGAATGTGAGCGCACGTCCGCTAGCGGTGTAGTCCGCGTAGGTCACCCGACGCGGACCGTACGGCCCCCACATCACCTGGTCCTCGCCGATCACCGAACTGCGGATCTTCGCGAGGAGCGGACTGTCTCGGAGATCGGTTGCTGGCGGGAATAGCCCCGCGGATAGAGCCGGCACGGTCACCCTCGGACAGTACCGCCGGGGTGGCAACCGGCGAAGCGCGCGGGGTCCGTTTGCTGCTCGAGGGGTATCACGAGGTATGTCCGACGACGGGCTTGCCAGCCAGCTCGACCCCCTCCTCACGCATTTGGTCGATCGCGTGATCGACGGTCTCCCTGGCGACACCAGCCGTGAGATCGAGCAGTACGCGGGTGGCGAAGCCGGCCTTGACCGCATCGATCGCGGTTGCTCGCACACAGTGGTCGGTGGCGATGCCCACGACGTCGACCCGATCCACATCCTGGCGCCGCAGCCAGTCGGCGAGCCCGACCTCGCCCTCCGTCGTACCCTCGAAGCCGGAATATGCAGCGGCGTAGGCACCCTTGGTAAAGACAGCCTCTATGGGCTCGGTGGCCAGCCTGTCGTGGAACTCCACCCCAGGCGTGCCGACCACGCAGTGCCGTGGCCACGTCGTCACGTAATCCGGCTCCTCGGAGAAGTGGCCACCCGGCGCGATGTGGTAATCCTTCGTCGCGATCACGTGGTCGTAGTCGGCTGCGGCGGCCCGCATGTGCTTGGTGATCGCCCCGGCAACCCCGGCACCGCCGGCCACCTCGAGACTGCCCCCCTCGCAGAAGTCGTTCTGGACGTCGACGACGATGAAGGCTCGGGACATCGGTCCGCTCCTTTGGCTTGGCGTTCGGGTCGGTTATGGCGGCCCGTCAGGCGTAAATCGTGGGGATGACGGGTTCGCCCCAGGAGAGCTGATGAGCGGTGGCCGGCAGCTCGGCGAATGACGCGACATGCCGGGCTCGAGCCGCGCTGAGCGGCTCCCGGCCGACGACCTCGCCGTCGATGACGAGCGGGCGCAGCAGCGGCCGGTCACCAGGACGGCCATAGTCGGCGCCGTCGCTCGCGGTCGCCGGCCCAGCGGCTCCCGCCACCCCGATCAGCTCGCGAACTGCGATCCCCTGTCCATCTCTGGTGCGCACAGCCCACTTGCGCCCACCGCGGTTGACCTTGCCCTCGGAGCGCTTGACGACCGGTACGAGCTGCTCGGGCCGGTCGGCGGAGGACCTGGCGACGAGCTTGTACACCAGGCCGACGGTGGGAGCACCGCTCCCAGTCACGAGGGCGGTGCCGACGCCATAGGTATCCACCGGAGCGGCTGCCAGCGCCGCGATCTGATACTCGTCGAGGTCGCTCGTCACGACGATTCGGGTGTTGACCGCACCGAGCTCGTCCAGCAGTGCTCGGACCTCGTGGGCCTGCGCGAGCAGATCGCCGGAGTCCAGCCGGACTGCGCCAAGCTCCGTACCGGCGATCTCCACTGCCGCCCGAACACCCGCCAGGACGCCATAGGTGTCGACGAGCAGCGTGGTCGACTTGCCGAGGCTCGCGACCTGTGCGGTGAACGCCTCCCGCTCGCCGTCGTGGACCAGGGTGAAGGCGTGCGCGCTGGTACCGGTGGTCGGGACCGAGTATCGCCGCCTTGCCTCGAGATTCGAGGTCGTGGCGAAGCCGGCGATGTAGGCGACCCGGGCGGCGGCGACGGCCGCCTCTTCGTGTGTGCGCCGGGAACCCATCTCGATGCATGGCCGCGAGCCGGCGGCGGCGATCATGCGCGACGCCGCGGAGGCGATGGCGCTGTCGTGGTTGAGGATCGACAGGGTGAGCGTCTCGAGGAGGACCGCCTCGGCGAAGGTCGACTCCACAATGAGGATCGGTGAGCCGGGGAAGAAGCATTCGCCCTCGCCGTAGCCCCAGATACTCCCGGAGAAGCGGTAGGACGCGAGCCACTGGAGGGTGGCGTCGTCCACAATGTCGTGCTCGTCGAGCACAGCAAGAGTCGCGTGGTCGAAACGGAAACGCTCGAGTGCGTCGAGGAACCTGCCCGTGCCGCCGACCACCGCATAGCGGCGTCCGTCAGGGAGGCGACGGGCGAAGACCTCGAACACGCCGCGCCGATGCCCCGCGCCGCTGCGCAGCGCCGCCTCGACCATGGTCAGCTCGTAGTGGTCGGTCAGGAGCGCGCTCGACTCCACCCGCTTAACAGTAGTGGACCTCTAGATCGATACCGATAGCCTCGGCTGGCCTGCCGCTGATCGCCGGGAGCACCCACAGATAGGCGCCAGAGCCGGACCGCGGCACCCGCCGAGACCTAGCATGGGGGCGTGAGCGTGGCACCGGTCGAGCTGGACCAGCCCGATGTGCACCAGGAGGTCAAGCCGGACAAGCCATGGGTGACGATCGTCTGGAACGACCCGGTCAACCTGATGTCCTACGTGACCTACGTCTTCCAGAAGCACTTCGGTTATTCGAAGGAAAAGGCCACCAAGCTGATGCTCGACGTCCATCACAAGGGGAAGGCTGTGGTCTCCAACGGAAGCCGCGAGGAGATGGAGCGCGACGTTTCCGCGATGCATGGCTACGGTTTGTGGGCGACGCTCCAGCACGACACCTGAGCTCTGCACACTGGCTACGGCGAGGAGGCGCGATGAGTAGCCGGTTCCGGCGTGCTCGGAGCGGAGCGATCACCCTCACCCTCGAGCCTGTCGAGGCCGCTGTGCTCGCCAACCTCATCGAGCAGATCATCACTCTGCTCAAGGACGGCGACGAGCGCGAGCACTCGCCCGCGGAATCCGCGGACGATCCGCTCGCCGCGGCACTGGATACCGGCTTCGGCCTCGGGCTGGACGATGGACCGGTGCAGCCACCAGAGGACGAAGTACTGGCCCGGCTGCTGCCCGAAGGCTACCGGGATGACCCGGAGGCGTCGGCGGAGTTCCGCCGCTTCACCGAGCGCGAGCTGCGGGCCCGTAAGATCGCCGTTGCGTCCACCGTCCTGTCCACCCTCGGCTCGGGCGGGAAGATCACTCTCGACGCGGATCGGGCGCAGGCGTGGCTGCTGCTCCTCAACGACCTGCGGCTGGCGATAGGAACCCGGCTGTCGATCGCCGAGGATTACGAGGCCGCCGCCGCGTCGCTTGCACCTGACGACCCGCAGGTTCCGATGTACGAGCTGTACGAGTGGCTGACCTGGCTGCAGGACAGCCTGGTGCGGGCTCTCGCCGGCGACCTTTAGCGCTTGCTCGCCACGTACCCTGTGCGCATGCTGCGGATCGACAAGGCGATCTATGACGCGATCATTGCTCACGCCCGTGCCGATCATCCCGACGAAGCGTGCGGAGTGGTCGCCGGCCCGCTCGGTTCTGATCGGCCGGTGCGGTTCATCCCGATGACTAACGCCGAGCGATCGCCGACGTTCTATCGATTCGATTCACTCGAGCAGCTGAAGGTGTGGCGCGAGATGGATGCTAAGTACGAGGAGCCCGTCGTCATCTATCACTCGCATACCGCCACAGAGGCATATCCCTCGCGAACTGACATTTCGTACGCCTCGGAGCCCGGCGCCCACTACGTACTGGTTGCCACCCGTCATCCCGACCACGCCGACGTCCGCTCGTTCCGCATCGTCGACGGCGAGGTCAGCGAGGAAGAGGTCGTGGTGGTTGGGTCCGCGGGATGACATCTAGTGTCCTGTGTCCAAGGTCCTTTTGACGGTGGCGCGGGACCAGGCCAACGCAAAGAGACTTTGGACACAGGACGCTAGCGGGGCAAGGTTGAGATGCTGGCGGGTAGCTGACCAGCGGGCTTGGCATAGCGAGCAGTGGACTCGAGTGGTGGAGGAAGGCGTTCATGGCGATCGAGGTCAGTATTCCGACGATCTTGAGGCAGTACACCGGCGGCGAGAAGACGGTCGCCGGAAAGGGTGCGACGCTAGCCGAGCTGCTGTCCGATCTTGACGTCCGCCATCCCGGACTTGCCGGCCGCATCGTTGACGACGGTGGGCTGAAGCGCTTCGTCAACGTCTATGTCAACGACGAGGACGTCCGGTTCCTCGGTGGTCTCGAGACGCCGCTCGCGGACGGAGACAGCGTCACCGTGCTACCCGCCGTCGCCGGCGGCTGAGCGATCCGGGTGAGGTCAGGCGGAAATGCGCTTCGATTCGCTGCTCGACTCGCTGGGGCGCACCCCGCTGGTGGGCCTGCCCCGGCTGTCGCCCTCGCCTGACGTACGACTCTGGGCGAAGCTCGAGGACCGCAATCCCACCGGCTCGATCAAGGATCGGCCGGCGCTGTGGATGATCGAGCGAGCGGAGAAGGAGGGGCTGCTTACCCCAGGCTGCACGATCCTCGAGCCGACGTCGGGTAACACCGGGATCTCGTTGGCCATGGCCGCGCGCTTGCGCGGATACCGGCTCGTATGCGTCATGCCGGAGAATACGTCCATCGAGCGGCGCCAGCTTCTCGAGATGTGGGGTGCGAAGATCATCTCGTCGCCGGCCGCAGGCGGCTCGAACGAGGCCGTGGCCGTTGCGAAGCGGCTCGCTGCCGAGCATCCCG
>DATBRJ010000399.1:0-2214 GCA_036560395.1 Actinomycetes bacterium
CATCAATTACGGCTTTCCGCGAAGTACCTGGTAAAGCGTCTCGGAGATGAAGCGTGGCCGGGGCCGGTCGTTCCAGCCGATTTCTTCGGCGCGCCGCCGGATCGCACCCCCGGCGGCCTGCGCAGCGTCCTCATCATCGAATATCGCTATCGACAAGCCATTGCCGGTCTCGGGATCCAGTAGATGGTATGTGGCACGCACACCCGGGACGGACGCGGCAGCTTCGACGACCCAGTCACGGTCATCGGTCGGCATCGGCTCCCACACAGCGACTCGAGCGATCACAACCTGTCTCCCGCCTGATGAGCTGACATAGCGAACACGAACGTCGGGAGCAGTATGGCGGTCCGCCCCGGCACGGCTGCAGTGCCCTTTCCGGCAACGCAGCCGAGCACCGTCGGTTTCGACGTCCCTAACGGCTGGTTCAATCGGCGCCGGCAGTCTTGCCCATCGGCATGCAATGGGCCGCCAGCGCTGGCCGTGCCGACGCACGCACATGCCGCCGACCGCGCGGCACCCTGAATTTCACGGGTCATCGATCGCGCTCGCGTACTCCAGCGGAGCTACCCGAAGCGCCCGACCGGTTGCGTCGAATGCCTCGAAAAACCCGGTGCCCAGCAGCGCCCGGTCCACACGGCTACTGACGTCAGCGATGGCGTCTAGCGAATGGTCGGCCCGCACGGTCGCGGTCAGGACGACCACATCATACGGGTGAGGGACGACGGATAGGCTGACACCTGGAGTGTTGCTCTGTAGGGCACCGCGCAGCGCCTCCCGCTCGTCCGCAGGCAGCGTGCCCATCAGGTAGATGAGATCGATCCGCACCCGGTAGCTGCGGCCACCCGGATCGATCCGCACCCGGAACGGGCGTCCATCTGGGTCGATCGGGATACCGGACGCCCGTCTGCTCATCAAGACAGCATGCGATGATCGCCGGCATATTCACCAGCGTAACGTGCCCACTATGGTGTTAACGGTCCTGCTCACCTCGACGCTGGTAAGCGCCAAAGTAATGGCAACGCACGCATCTGCCGCGTCCCGCGCGCCGGCCGGGCGCACGCGGCGCGGTCGAGCATGTCGCGATCTTCGTGGAACTTGGGTGGCGGTCCCCCACCTGAGTCCTGCCTGGTGGTAGGTCTCGGGTGACCGGCCAAGGACACCCAAGAGAAGGGGACCGCCATGAAGACCGTACCGACACTGCGTGTGGTGTCGAAGAGCGACGCACCAGCCGAGTTGGCTGAGCTGGGCGTGGATGATCTGCCGGCCGAGGTGCGGCTGGCGTTGACAGACATCGCCGGGGCGGCCCGGGAGGGGCTGCTGGCGATGAGTGTGGCCGCTGGGATGGCGGTGATGCGGGCGATGTTCGACGCCGAGATCACCGTGGCCTGTGGGCCGAAGGGCAAGCATGATCGCGACCGGGGCGCGGTACGGCACGGCGACGGCCGGGGTTCGGTGGTGCTGGGTGGTCGGCGGCTTCCGGTGAGCCGGCCGCGGGCTCGTACCACCGACGGCAACGAGGTGCCGCTGGCCTGCTACCGGCGGTTCACCGCCGAGGACCAGCTCACGGCGGTGGTGATGGAGCGGATGTTGGCCGGGTTGGCTACCCGCCGGCACGTGGCGGCGGCCGAGCCGGTCGGTCAGGGCGTGCAGCAGGCCGCCACCGCGACGAGTCGTTCGGCGGTGAGCCGCCGGTTCATCGCGGCGACCAAGACCGCCCTGGCCGAGCTGCTCAACCGTGACCTGGCCACCTTGAACGTCAAGGTGTTGATGGTCGACGGGGAGCACATCGCCGAGCACGTGGCGGTGGTCGCCTTGGCGATCACCGCGGATGGTGCGAAGGTGCCGGTCGGGTTGTGGGAAGGCTCCACCGAGAACGCCACCGTGGTCAAGGCGCTGCTGGCCGACCTGGTGGCACGCGGCTTGGACGCCGGCGATGGATTGCTGGTGGTCATCGACGGGGCGAAGGCGCTGTCTGCCGCGGTGCGGGCCGTGTTCGGCACCCACGCCGCGATCCAACGTTGTACTGTCCACAAGAGACGAAACGTCGCCGACCATCTGCCCGAGAGCGAACGCGGGTGGGTCGATACCAAGCTGGGCAGGATCTTCGCCAATCCCGACCCGGCCGCCGGGCTCCGCGACGCGAAAGCGCTCGTGGGTGCGTTGGCGCGCAAACATCCCGGCGCCGCGGCGTCGCTGCGGGAGGGCCTGGAGGAG
>DATBRJ010000400.1:0-7533 GCA_036560395.1 Actinomycetes bacterium
TAATCCGTGGCCCCGCTGATACCGAGGAGGATCACCGCCCAGCCATCAGCCTCAGGGCCGAGAACCAGATAAAAGAAGAGCGGTACACCGAGGAGCCGGAGCACGGTTAGCACGTTGGGGACGGTCAAGATCTTGGTCGTCACCACGCCGCCACCCTACCGACTGCGGCCCTCCACCCCTTTTGTCGCATGAAGGGCACCTTCACCCCAACTTACGGGGTGAAGGTGCCCTTCATGCGTCGCAGGTTCGAGCAGGGACGCCCGAGACCGATGTGGGAACGCGGCTTGTCCGGCCGAGGCGATCGATCGGAGTCGGTCAACCGTCACGTCGTTCGAGGGACTCAGGTGATCGGGTATCGGCCGTCCGTGGGCGGCTGGTGGACAGATGAGGGTGCCCTTTGCTCGACCTGACCGCACGAGAAGGGCACCTTCACTCCAACTTACGGCGTGAAGGTGCCCTTCATGCGAAAGAGGGGGCGAGGGTTAGGCGGCGTCGAGGTCGGGCTCGGCGGCGGCGAGGCGGCGCAGCCGGCGCAGCGCCTCGGCCTCGAGCTGGCGTACCCGCTCCCTTGACAGCCCAATCCGCTGGGCGATCTCGGCCAGCGAGTGCTCTCGCCCGTCCGCGAGGCCGTAGCGGTATCGCACGATGTCCGCCGACCGCGGGTCGAGCCGGTCGAGCAGCCCGCGTACCCGCTCGTCGTGCAGCCCGGCGAGCACGACCGCCTCCGGAGTCGCCTGGTCGATCTCGTGAACGAGATCGCCCAGCCGGGTCTCACCGTCATCACCGACAGGCGTGTCGAGGCTGACCGGGTCACGGCCGAGGGCCAGAAGGTCCTCGACCTCGTCCACGTCCATGCCGAGCTCGGCAGCCACCTCGCTGATCTCCGCCTCGCGACCGAGGTCGCGAGTGAGCTCCCGGCGTACCCGAGTGACCCTGTTCAGGTCCTCCACGACGTGGACCGGGAGCCTGACCGTGCGGCCCTGTTGGGCGATCGCCCGGCTGATGGCCTGCCGGATCCACCACGTGGCGTACGTCGAGAACTTGAAACCACGCTGGTAGTCGAACTTCTCCACCGCGCGGACCAGGCCGGTGTTGCCCTCCTGGATGAGGTCAAGCAGCGGCATCTGGCTACGGGTGTACTTCCGCGCCACGGAAACGACCAGCCGGAGGTTCGCCGCGATGAACCGCAGCTTGGCGTCGCGGCCAAGCTTGACGAGCTGGTCGAGCTCGTCCCGCTGTACTCCCCGCGGGACCCGGCCCTCGTCGAGCAGCTGCTCGGCGTACAGACCAGCCTCGATCGCTGCGGCGAGGTCGACTTCCTCCGCGGCTGTGAGCAGCGGAGTCCGCGCGATCTCATCGAGGTACATCCCAACAAGATCACGCTCTTCGGCTACCTCGTCGCGGTCCATTCGCTCAAGGCGCTCTTCCACCATGTCCGTTGTCAGTGCGGTCACGTGCGTCACCTCCCTCCGGTGTTGCCGTGCTGCGAGTAATCAATCGTCTGTGTCAACTCAATCAACCCAGTCCTAACAACCCTTCAGACCCGGCGAAGATTCCCGATCACACCCCCCAGCGCGATCATCTTCCGGCCTGTCACCAATGTGCTCTCACCTGTGAATACGCCGGAGTGCACCCCCACAGTTCGACTCCTTGGCGAGCTGGTTTGTTCCCGCGACCCGTCGGCGCCGCCAGATCACTCGAGACTCCTCCCGCTGAACTCCGCTCGCGAGTATGAGCGGCTTTTTGCCGACGTCCTAACGAGTTTCCGGGGAAAGCGGTCCCGAGATCAGGCGGCCAGCCGGTTGACCGCGACGGTGAAGACGCGCGGGAGCCGTGCGGCCAGCGGGACAAGCCGAGACCTGAGCGCCGGTCGCTCGGCGCACCACAGCAAAGCGGACGTCATGACCCTGTGCTGTCTGGTTAGCCGGCGCCACGCGCGTTCGTAGTCCTGCGCCCGCCCGCGCACGAGGCAGTCGACCGCGGCCCGAGCGCAGGTCAGAGACAAGCCGATGCCCTCGCCCGTGAGCGGGTCGATGTATCCGGCCGCGTCACCGACCAGCACCACGCGTCCGGTCACTCGGCTGTGCACGCGCTGCCGCAGCGGTCCCGCCCCGCGCACCTCGGACGACGGAGCGGCATCACCGAGGCGCTCGAGCAGCGCCGGAAACATCCTGAGCCGTCTGCCGTACGCCGAGGTCGTGCCGTCACCCGTCGCTGCGCGACCCTCCCGGTCGCCGCCTGCCAGGAGAAATGCAATCCCGACGCAGTCGGGAGCCACCGGCGTGACGTACGCCTCGCAGTCCCCCGCCCAGTAGACCTCGACGAGATCGGTCCATGGGGCCAGCGCGAAATGCCGCCGCAGCCCGTACCGGTGCTGTTGGCCGGCAGACCCGGCAGCCATCCCAGCGAGGCGGCGGATGCGGGAATGCAAGCCATCCGCACCGACAAGCCACTTCGCCCGCAGGCCGTTGACGACCACACCGCTCGCGTCCTGGATGAAGGACCGCACTTGGGTGGCCTCGCATGAGATGCCGGCCCGGGCGACGGCGTCGGTCAGGGACGCGTGCAATGTCGTACGCCGCACCCCCAGCCCGGACACGCCTCCGAAGAGGCCGTCGACCGAGACAGACTCATCGAGATAACGGATGCCGCGGAACGGCAGCCCTGCCGGGGACACGCCCAGATCGGCCAGCGCCGCCACGCCCGGCGGCATCACGCCCTCGCCGCAGGCCTTGTCGATCGGCGCCTGCCTCGGCTCGAAGACTGTGACGTCGAGGCCGCGACCGGCCGCGTACAGCGCGGTCGCGAGTCCAGCAGGGCCGCCTCCGACGACGATCAGATCACGCAGGGCGACCCCCGGTCGGAGCGTCGCCAGCAGGTTGCAGGGCCGCGAGCGCCCGGTCTTCAACCCGTACCCGCTGCCAGAGCAGCGGCGTGTTGAGCGTCGTGAACGCTGCTGCCGTGATCCACGCGGTATGGACAAGGGGAAGTGCCGCGCCCTCCACGATGACGGCGACGTAGTTGGGGTGGCGCAGCCATCGGTAGGGACCCGCGTCGATCCTGGGCAGGCCCGGGACGACGATGACACGGGTATTCCATTGCGGGCCGAGAGTGCGGATGCACCACCAGCGCAGGCACTGAGCCCCCAGAGCGAGCACCAGCATCGGTAGCCCAAGCCACGCGTAGAACGGCCGGTCGAGCAGGTAGACCTCGGCCAGCGCCCCGAAGAGCAGGCCAGTGTGCAAGGCCACGATGAGCGGATAATGCCCGCGACCCGTTTCGACTCCCCCGCGCGCGTTCGACCAACGCCGGTTGCGCTCGGCGACCACGAGCTCGGCGACTCGCTCTAAACCGACGAGCAGGATGAGCAGTGCGTACCACATCGCACCCATCATGCGCCGATCACGCGGTGGTGTCCCGGGCACCCCACGTGGCGCCGCCGTTCCTGGTCATGGGCGGCATGCTTGTCGGACGCAGGTCGGACAGGGATGCGCTGACCGCACGTCATCGAGGGCGGTTTGTCCCGTCGGGGTGAGGGTCTGTGGGCGGCGACAGGTCAGGCTTGCGCCAGCAGCCTCGCCTTCTGCGCTTGGAACTCCTCCTCGGTGATCGTGCCCGAGTTACGAAGGCGTGCCAGTTTGTCGAGCTCGTCGGCCCTCGACGCACCGCTCCCTACAGCCGGGGCACTGACGTAGTTGCTGGTCCCCTGATCCCACCCCATGGCGCGCCGCTCCGATCGCTCGCTCATCCTGTCACCGCGGACGATCAGGTATATGAGCACGCCGAGCATCGGGAGGATGAAGACGAACAACGTCCACAGCGCCTTCGCCCAGCCGGACAGGTCACGGTCGCGGAACACGTCCGTCAGGATCACGACGAGCAGCCAGATCCAGGCGATGAAGAGGAAGAACCAAAACATCGTCCAGAGCAGATCCAACAGGGGCATCTCCGGCGCCTCCTTTTGCTCACGGCGAGGGCATGCCGCATCGCCGTGACTGGGTTTCTACGGTGTACCTCACATCACAGACATCCACCAGTGGATCACCCGATGCGGGTGAGGCCTCGTCCCCGACGCATCCTTCGCGTCACAGCCTGGCCGACCGAGAGACCGCTATGCTCACTCGCTCTCCTCGATCGCCTCAGCCAGGCCGAGGGCACGGATTGTCTTGCCGGCGGCCGAGACGACCCGGGCACTACCGACGATAGGGGCTACCGCGGCGAGGGTTCCCCTCATGTCGTCGACCGTCGCGCCGGCGTCCTCGGCCGTACCGAACGCAAGCAGATAGGAGACGGGCGCCGCGTCCATCGCCACGAGCGTCGCAAACCGGACGAGGAAGTAGGTCCGCGGGTCGAGACCGGAGCGCTCGAGGGTGTTGAGGTGCATTTGAGCGAGAGTCTCGAGAACCGGCGCATCGCCCTGAGCGAGGACACGAAGCGTCTCTTCTGGTGTGGTCGGCGTCGTCATGCTGTCCTCCTGTGCGTTCGGGGTGCGACCGTTGGTGCGTCATCGAGCAGTACAACCGTGTGCCGGGCGACCGCCCAGCGGTTCATCCGGTGCGGGTGATTGGCGGCACCTGTCGATGGATCGGGTGACATCGGCGGGCCGGAGCACCCAACGCCCGGGTGTCGCTGCCAGTGCTTGTCGGGTCAGACGTCTGTTCACGCGGCCCGGTAGAAGGAAGAGGACGCGCGCCGATGGCGCAAGCTGGCCGGTGACGGGCCGATCAAGGCGGCGGGCGAGCTAGATGGCCCCGGAACCGCCTGGGTAGTCCACCGACGATCCAGTAACCAGATCATCGCCGGTCAACGTGTGCCGAGAGCGCGGGCCCAGACCCAGGGCCCAGCGGGCGGATCGGGATAATCACCCGGATGAGGTGATGTTCGTCTACTTTGCAAACACATACCGTCGCCACGCCGCCTCGTACCCGGAGGTCACAACGGCTGCTCGGCGGGCGTTCCATTCAGACGGCTGGAGGAAAAGGCCGTGGACGTGAGCCAAGAGACGAAAGGTACAGTCGCCCCTCGAACGGACTGGTACGAGGCAGAGGTATCCGCGGTCGCCCGAGAGTTCGGCGTCGAATATCAGCGTGGGCTCAGCACCGACGAGGCGCGGCAGCGGCTCGAGTCTCACGGCGCGAACCGGCTCGCCGGCGGGAAGAAGGAGTCGGGCTTCCAGGCGTTCGTTCGCCAGTACCAGGACTTCATGCAGATCATTCTGCTGGCGGCGGCCGCGATCACCCTGATCGTTACCGGAGATGTCGGCACGGCCGTCGTCCTCGCGGGACTCACCCTGTTCAATGCGGTGATCGGCCTCCGCCAGGAAGCCAAAGCGGAGGAAAGCGTCAAGGCGCTCGCGGCGATGCTGAAGACGGTCGCCCGGGTCCGGCGGGACGGGCAGGCATTCGAGATCGACGCCGAGGAGCTGGTGCCGGGCGACGTGGTGCTGATGGAAGCAGGCAACCGAGTTCCCGCGGACGGCCGGGTCGCTCTCGCTGCCACGCTCGAGATCGAGGAGGCCGCCCTCACCGGGGAGAGCCTGCCGGTTGCCAAGGCAACCGAGCCAGTGCACGGGGACGACGTGCCGCTCGGGGATCGCACTTGCATGGCCTATATGAATACGGCCGTCACGCGTGGGCGAGGCGAGATGATCGTCACTGCCACCGGTATGGACACCGAGATCGGCCACATCGCCGACATGCTCGCCAGGACCGAAACCGACAAGACTCCGCTGCAGAAGCAGCTTGACGGCCTGTCGAAGATCATCGCAATTATTGCCGGGATCGCATTGGCGCTGGTCGTGTTGATCGGGCTCGCCCGCGGCGAATCGCTGGACACGCTGTTCATTACCGGCGTGGCGCTCGCTGTCGCCGCGATCCCAACCGGGCTCCCCGCGGTGGTCACGGCGCTGCTGTCCCTCGGCACCCGTGAGATCGCTCGCCGCAACGCGATTGTCAAGCGCCTGCCGGCGGTTGAGACCCTCGGCTCCACGTCGGCGATCTGCTCGGACAAGACCGGCACGCTCACACTGAACAAGATGACCGCCAGGGAGCTGGCCATCCCCGGACAGCACCGCTTCACGGTCTCGGGCGAGGGCTACCGGACGGACGGGGAGATCAAGCACGTCGGAGGGTCGCACATCGACCTGGACCCGTACTTGCTGCCAATGATTCTGTGCGCGGATGCGGTGCTCGACGGCGACAACCTGATCGGCGATCCGACCGAGGGCGCCCTGATCGTGCTCGCGGCCAAGGGCGGGCTCGATATCGAGGAAACCCGGCGCAGCTACCCGCGGATCGCAGAGGTGCCGTTCGACTCCGAGTACAAGTTCATGGCCACCTTCCACGAGATGACCAATGAGCGAGCCGAGCGGATCATTCGCTGCTACGTCAAGGGCGCACCCGACGTGCTGATCTCACGCAGTGGCTTCTACCGAGCCCCCGATGGAACCATGATCGCGGTCACTGACGAGAACCGCTCGCTGGCCCTGGAGGCGAACGACCGCCTAGCCAAGGCCGGTGAGCGCGTCATGGTGGTGGCCCAGCGCGACTTCGATCCCGCGTCGTTCGCCGCCGGTGGCGACTTGGTCGATCTCGTGCAGAATCTCACTCTGCTCGCGATGGTCGGGATCGTCGATCCCCCCCGGCCCGAGGCGAAGGCCGCCATCGCCCAATGCCGGCGTGCCGGCATCCAGGTGCGGATGATCACCGGTGACCATGCGACGACCGCGGCTGCGATCGCCGGAGAGCTCGGCATCGAGGGTCGGGCCATCACCGGCGCCGTGTTCGCGGCGATGACCGATAAGGAGCTGCTCGAGCAACTGCCGCAGATCGGCGTCATCGCTCGGGTCGCCCCGGAGGACAAGGTACGCCTGGTCCGGATGCTCAAGGCCTCCAACAACGTGGTGGCCATGACCGGCGACGGGGTCAATGACGCCCCGGCGCTCAAGGCCGCCGACATCGGCGTCGCGATGGGGATCACCGGCACCGAGGTTTCCAAGGAAGCGGCCGTGATGATCCTCACCGACGACAACTTCGCCACAATCGTGAAGGCGGTGGACTACGGCCGGGTTCTCTACGACAACCTGCTCAAGTACCTCAAGTTCCAGATGTCGACGCTGGTGGCGTACGTCGCCATCTTCCTGGGGGCCGGCATCTTCAATATCGCTGGCGGGGTGCCGCTCGACCCATTGCAGATCTTGTGGCTGAACATGGTCGTCGACATCCCGATTGCTGTCGCGCTCGGCTTCGACAAGCCGACTGGCAGCCCGATGGATCGCCCGCCCCGTCCCGTCGGCGCGCCGGTGCTCTCGGCGGCCGACTGGGTGCGGCTGTGCGTGCAGGGTTTCGTCATGACCGTAGGAAGCCTGCTCGCGTATCAAATCGGTGAGTCGCTCGAGGGGCGTGTACTCGGGTCCACGATGCTGCTCACGACGCTGTCACTGTTCCACGTGGCGGCGGGTTTGCTGGCGCGCGACCAACGCAACACGATCTTCGCTCGGGCCGCGATACCTGGTACGACCCAGCTCCGCCGGTA
>DATBRJ010000401.1:0-4872 GCA_036560395.1 Actinomycetes bacterium
CACAAAACGTCGCGGATAGCCGATCTCACGAGATCGGCTGGCACAGCTTCTCTTCTCCCGAAGGCGGCTTCGCCGACACGACGGAGGCGGCGAGGCCGTACGTGGCCGGCGGATAACTCCACCGGCCACGCGGACATAACCCGGGCAGCCCAATCCGGCCCGCGGGGAGGCGCGAAAGGCGAACCCCGGCCCGGGCGGTATGGTGCGCAGAACTGAGACCTGCATACGCCCACTGGAACCCTCATCCCCACCCTCAGCAGCGCATCCACGGCGTCCTGGTGCAAGGGCCACTGTTCCCCCCACACGCTGTACCGCGCGTGCTGCGCACCGGCTTGAGTTGCGAGATGCGCCGTTATGCGCGGCGAGTGGTTCGCCTGAGTGGGCGCTTTGCGAGCACCTGAAGGGCAGCTCTGCGCGCCCACGCGCCGGTAGCAACGGAGATCGCTGTTCCGAGCAACAGGCTGGGCCGGGCCGGCCGCCGTGGCGTGGGTCCTCTGGGAATACGGCCGCAAGGGCTGGTTACCGGAAGTGGCGGTTGATCTCGTTGGCGTACTGGCGGCCCAGGGTGTCCTTGTTCTCCGCGATCCATTGACTAAGGGCCGTCGTGCCGGTGGCGGGGCCGTCGGTGTCGGCCAGCCCGTCGGCCATCGCGTGGTACTCCTCGCGGGTCAGCAGCGTGTCACGCAGCGCCCATCCGAGGACCCGGGCGGCCACCGGGATGAGCTCGCCTGGCACGCGGATGATCTGGGAATGGCTGCCAACCGCATCCCTGATAAGCCTGGCCAGCTCGTAGAAGGTTGGCCGTTCGGGGCCTACCGCGTCGATGACATAGGTGGACGCCGACGACCCGGCCTCCGCGCTCAGCCGCGCAAGGTCATCGATGTGGATCGGGCGGATGCGGTACGCACCGGTGCCGCCGACGGCGAACACCGGGACACGGCGCAGCAGCCACGCGATGTTATTGATCAGGACGCCGTCGCCGCCGAACAAGACGGCGGGCCGCAGCACGGCATGGGGGACGCCTGCGTCGGCTAGGGCCTGTTCTACCTCGGCCTTCCCCCGGAAATACGGATAAGGGGAGGTGATGCTGGGATGCATGATCGACACGTGCACGATCCGCTGCACCCCCGCGTCCCGGGCGGCGCCGAACAGCACCCGTGAGTTGGCCACCGCGGCCGCATGGTCCACCTGCCCCCGCGGGAAACGCACCCAGTAGGTGTTATAGAGCGTCGCTGCCCCGCGCAGCGATTCGGTCAGCCCGGCCGGATCAGCGAAGTCCAGCGGCCTGACCTCGATCGGCGTTGCCTTCGGGGCGCGCCCGGGATGGCCGGTCAGCGTGCGCACCCGGCGGCCGGCGGCCAGCAGCTTGCGGGCGATGGCCGCTCCCGAGTAGCTGAACGCCCCGGTGACAACGTCGAACCCGGGCGGCCCGGTCTGGTTCGCCACCGGATCACCTGCCATGGATGGCACCATCGCCCGCTCTGCCGTCAGTTTGGCCGGTCACCCGCCCGGCATCAACGCCGTTGACCTTCATCGCTACTGCATTCCCGCCGCCCCCGCAGACAGTCAAGGTTTCGGCCTCCACTGATCGGCCCGCATTCCGGCCCCCGCCTTGGGCGGGTCGGGCCTGTCTCGCCAACGTTGTTTCCGGCATCTGGGTTATCTGCCCGCTGCAATGTCGTACCGGCCAGTCATAGAAGTGGAGGTGCGGTTCGAACCCGGTCACCCGCTCCATCCGTGCAAACCGGGTGACGCCGACATGGGTACGCCCGCCGGGCATCCGCCGGCCACCTCAGACCGACCGTGCCGCAGCCAGCACCCGCCGCCAGACCTTGCGGTATGCGTCGAGCCCATCAGTGGCGAGCGGTCCGCGCGGGCCGGCGGCGATCGTCACCCGCTCCGGAACCGTCCCCCAGACCTTGATTCCAGCCCGTCGCCAGTACTCGATGGCCTCACCGTAGCTGCGGGTGAACGTCCGGGCCGAGCAGATGACCAGCCCGACCGGCGTCCCGTCCGGCACCATCTCAAGAACCGCGTGGGCCTGCGCCGTCTCTATACCACCGACTCGGGCCGGCACCACGACCACCGAGGCTCGTTCGACGGCCTTGCCGAGCAGGCGGTCGTGGCTCGGTGGCGGATCCACCACGGCGGTGCTGCCCGGTTCCAGCCGGTCCAAGGTCTTAAGAAGCAACCTCTCGGTCGGCGCCTCGACGATGTTAACGGCATCGAAGCGCTCCTCCTGGGCGTTCGCCGCGTCGACCCACTCGGCCGCGCTGGCCTGCGGGTCTGCGTCGACGAGCGTCACGGCATTGCGGTTGGCGGTCGCGAGGGCAGCCAGATAGATCGATGTAGTCGTCTTACCCACGCCGCCTTTTAACGCAGCAGTCACCACGATCACCTGATGAACGCTACCCCCACCGACTGCGCCGCAGTGCGCATCGTTACGGGGACCGGGTCGTGGCACTGACGAGAAAGGAGCGTCGACGCGGTGTTCGTCGTCGCCGTCCATGATCGAGAACAACGCCGCGCACACCGCTGGTCCGCTCGGCCTCGATGACCCGGTCGATCGCCTCCCGGTCGTCGAAGAACACGATGTCGTTGTAGTGGCCACCATGCCCCAGCCCACTTCATGCGATACAACCGGGAGTGACGTCCTGTGTAGGTGATCGTGGCGGTCATGGCCGTCGACTCGCCCGACGTCGCTTGCTGGTTGGCTCGGCGTCCCACCATGATGCGGATGCGATTGCTGCCGGCCGGCCCGTGGTATCGACACATCGTGAGTGAGTCCCCGGCTGGGCTGGTCGATTACGATGCTGAGCTGCACCTGCACAACCGGGTCCTCCGTCGCGCCTACAGCATTCGCCGCGACGACCGCGTCCTCGATATCGGCTGTGGAGCCGGCGAGACGACGCGGGATGCGGCGCGGATGGCTGCAGCCGGAAGCGCCCTGGGGGTGGACTACTCTGCGCAGATGATCAACCGAGCCCGCGCCCTCAGTGAGGCGGAGGGGCTCCACAACGTCACCTTCGAAGTCGCCGACGCGCAGATCCACAGGTTCCCTCCGGAGTCCTTCGACGTCGCGATCAGCCGATTCGGGACGATGTTCTTCGCAAATCCCGCAGCCGCGTTCGCGAACCTCGCGCGGGCGATCCGTCCCGACGCACGCCTGGTGATGATGGTCTGGCAGGCTCACGACCACAACGAGTGGTCCGTGGCGATCCAGCGCTCCCTCACGGGCAGTGCGGCGTCCCCTCGGAGTCGGCCGGAGACGGATCCGTTCTCGCTCGCGGAGCGGTCCACCGTGCAGCGGATCCTCAGCGAGGCGGGCTTCGACCGGGTGAGCTTCGCCGATGTGCAGGTGCCGGTCTACTACGGGCCGGACGTCGACGCGGCGCTCGCGTTCGTCGGCCGCTTCGCGTCCACGAACGACGTGTTGGCGGGACTTGATCCTGCCTCCAGGGAACGCGCCCTCGAGAGATTGCGGGAAGCCCTCGCAGCGCACCACTCGCGAGGGGGCGTGTGGTTCGACTCACGCGCCTGGATCGTCAAGGCGCGTCGCGGGGACCATCGCGGATGACGCCGCGCACCTGGTCAACCGATATCGCGTCCCACGAGAACTCGACCAGCCACCACGTGACACCCGCCGCGGCGTACGGCGCGGGATCGATGCCCGGTGATGGAGCGGACGCCTTAGCGCCGTACACGGAAGGGCGAGCGACTGATCGCACCGTCGCCGACGGGATCGGCGAGAAGATGAGCCGGACCCGATGAGAGACTGATCGCCCAGTTCTGCGGGGCCAGTTGTTGAGGACCGCACGGTCGAGCTGGCGGAGCCGGGCGGGGTCGGCCAGGATGTCGATTTCGACGATCTTGCCGCGTCGGACGGTGAGCCGGGCAGTGTACGGACGAGATCGGGGCCTCCCGTTGAGGAGACCCCGATCAGGTGAGTGTTTCAGTTCTGTCCGGAGCCCAGTTCGACGCCTACGTCAATGAGCGCCGAGACGGCCGGGTCGACGGTGACCTTGTCGTCGCCACCGCGCGCGTCGACCTCAAGCTGGTCGATCAGCTCGCCTCCAGTGACCACGGTCTCGGTCTGTAGCCCGTAGACAGCGACCCGAGCACCCGCATCCCTGACATGGATGTTGTCGGCCTGCTCGGTGCCTTTGACCGTCACGATGTCGGCTACGCCGTCAGCCGCGCCGGTTGGCCCGGATAGGTCCACGTCCGCACGGCGGAAGTCGGTCCCCGACATGTCGTTGATGGTGACCGTGTCGGCGCCGCCGAGCGCGGTCAGGTCCAGCCGCTCGACACCGTTCATGTCCATGCGGATGTTGGCCACGTTGCGAAGGAACAGCGACCGCTCGCCGTTGGGCGACAAGCTCATGATCTCGTCTACGCCGGCTCCGTTGAAGTCGAGCGTGTCGGTGCCGTTCTCGCCCTCGACGACGTCGCTGCCGTCACCCGGATCCCAACGGAAGCTGTCCTGTCCGTTCCCGAGCAGCGCGGTGTCGTTGCCGCGGTTCCCGTCGACCGCGTCCTCGCCATTGCCGCCGATGAACAACTCGACTCCGTCGCCGCCGTTGAGGGTGTCGTCGCCGTTGCCGCCATCGACCGTCAGGGCCTCGTCCGTGAACGCCCCGTTGGCCTGATCGACGCGGAATTGGTCGTTGCCGCTTCCGGCGAATACTTCGATTCGGCTGAACGTGCCGCGGTCGAAGCTGTGCTCGGCCGAGCCGTCGTCACCGAAGTCGACCTGGAGGGTGCCTGCTGCACCGGCTGCCAGACGCAGCGCGATCCGATCGTCGCCGCTGTCGCCGTTGACGGTGAGGGTGTCGTTCGAGACGGACGCTGACGTCGCCGCAGCAGCTGGGC
>DATBRJ010000402.1:0-11574 GCA_036560395.1 Actinomycetes bacterium
TGGTGCTCTACCTGACCGATCAGGAAGGGCGCGGCATCGGCCTGCTCAACAAGTTCCGTGCCTATATGGAGCAGGACATCGGTGCAGACACGCTAGAGGCCAACCTGCGCCTAGGTTTCCCCGCGGACGGCAGGGACTACACCGACGCCGCGGCAGTCCTGGCCGCTCTCGGGGTGCGGTCGGTGCGGTTGCTGTCGAACAATCCGGCCAAGGCGGACGCGCTTCGCCGCCTCGGTGTGCGGGTGGCTGCGATGGAGTCGCTGGCCACGGTGCCGCACCGCCGCAACCTCCGCTATCTCATGACCAAGGCCGATCGCTTTGGGCACATGCACCCGGCTGGCACGGCACTCACCACTGCCGTGCCTGCGGCGGTGGACGTGGGGGTCCTGCTCGGTGACGTACGGCCGCGCGATGACCGGCCGTACGTCCTGGTGAAGTACGCCCAGACGCTCGACGGTCGGATCGCGACCCGAACCGGTGACTCGAAATGGATCAGCGGGGAGGCCGAGCGGCGAATCTCACACGCCCTGCGGGCCGCCTGCGACGCGGTGCTTGTCGGCTCCGGCACGGTACGGCGGGACGACCCGGAACTCACCGTGCGGCTGGTCCCTGGGGCCAACCCGATCCGCGTCGTCCTCGACTCCACGCTCCGCATGGTGCCGACCGCCAAGGTGGCGGGCGACATCGCGACCACGGTCGTATTCACCACGTCGGCCGCTGATCCCACGCGGAAGGAACAGTTGCAGGCGGCAAGAGTGACGGTGCACGAGGTGACGGCCGGGCCGCAAGGAGTAGACCTGACGGCCGTTCTCGCCCACCTGCGCGGGTCGGGCGTCGAGTCGCTCATGGTGGAGGGCGGCCGCCGCGTCATCACATCGCTGTTCGCAGCCGGGCAGGTGGACCGTTTGGTGGTGTCGATCTCCCCGACCGTCATCGGTACGGGGGTCGAGGCCGTCGGAGACCTGGGAATCGGCCTAGTCGCCGAAGGCGTGCGGCTCACCAACCGCGCGTTTTGCCTTGCTGATGATGATGTGCTCCTGGGCTGGGATGTCGAGCCACGGACAGCCTCGCCCGCGCCCGCCTGACCGAGAACCGTGACGTCCCCGTGGGGTGGACGGCGGCCTCGATGCTCGATAGGTGCGCCGCAGGTTGCCACTCCGTCCGTCCCAACGGCGAGTTCCGCTTCACACCAAACGACGGCGCAACTCAAGTCAGCTTCTTCCTCAATGCCGAACTCGGCGGAATCAGGAAGCTGCTCATGTCCAAGACCGTCCAGAAGTCGATGGACGGCGAGATGGCATCCCTGGACAAGCGAAAGCCATCATCGAACAAGCATGAGGTGGGCCCGCCAGCGGCGAGTCGCGGTGAGGCCGCTAGCCCTGTGGCTGCTCCGCAGGCGTCATGATCTGCTCGAGTGCTGGGCCGACGATTCGCCGGAACTTCCGCAGCGGCCGGGTCCGGTCGAGGACAGCGACCTCGAGCTGATTCGCCTCCAGCTGTCGCGGCGGGCTTCCCGGCTGCCCACCGTGGGTGCCGAGGACGTCGACGGCCAGGCGCAGCATGTCACCGAGCGGCTGCCCATCGGAATAGTGCTGCTCGAGCGCGGAGGAGATCTGCTCGGCCTGGCCTCCCATGGCGACGAAGCCGTGCTCGTCAGAGACCGAGCCGTCGTAGGTAAGCCGGTAGATCTGGTCGCTTTCTGCCTCGTCGCCGACCTCGGCGACGACGATCTCGACCTCGAATGGCTTGCTGCTTTCGGTAAAGATGGTGCCGAGGGTCTGCGCGTATGCATTGGCCAGACCCCTGCCGGTCACATCCCGCCGGTCGTAGAGGTAGCCACGGGTGTCGGCCAGCCGAATGCCTGCCTGCCTGAGATTCTCGAACTCGTTGTATTTGCCGACCGCGGCGAAGGCGATCCGGTCGTAAATCTCGCTGATCTTGTGCAGGGCGCGGGAGAGGTTCTCGGCGACGAAGAGGACTCCGTCAACGTATTGGAGAACGACGACGCTGCGACCCCGCGCTATTCCCTTGCGCGCATACTCCGCCTTGTCCTTCATCACCTGTTCTTGCGGGACGTAGAACGGCGTCGTCATCGGGTGTTCTCCTCAGCTGGGCTCGAGTGAGATCTAGTGGGCATCACCGTAGCGGCGCCTGCGGCCCGTTCGGGTTGACCATCCGGCCGGCCACGACCGCGTCGACGATTCCTCCGACCTCGTCATCGGGCATCCTGCGGAAGCCGGCTGCCGTCACCGCCGCCACGACCGGATAGATCCGTCGGCTTAGGTCCGGCCCCCCGGTTGCCGAGTCGTCGTCGGCCGCGTCGTAGAGCGCCTGAACGCAGGCGGTCACGGCATCGACTTCCTGCAAGTCGTCGCGGAACAGTTTCTTGAGCGCGCCGCGGGCAAAGGGTGAGCCGGACCCCACCGAGTGGAAGGCGTGTTCCTCGTAGCGGCCGCCGGTTACGTCGTAGCTGAAGATGCGGCCGTCGCCGGTCTCCAGATCGTAGCCGGCGAACAGCGGCACCACCGCGAGACCTTGCATGGCCATGGCGAGGTTGCCACGGATCATCATGGCGAGCCGGTTGGCCTTGCCGTCCAGTGAGAGGACGGTGCCCTCGATCTTCTCGTAATGCTCGAGCTCAACCTGGAAGAGGCGGACCAGTTCAACCGCGACCCCGGCGGCGCCGGCGATGCCGACACAGGAGTATTCGTCAGCTGGGTACACCTTTTCGATGTCGCGCTGGGCGATGACGTTGCCCGTGGTCGCCCGCCGGTCACCCGCCATGACAACGCCGCCCGGGAACGTGACCGCCACGATCGTGGTGCCGTGCGGCGCTTCGATCTGCTCGCTCGGGGGCGTGCGCCGTCCCGGCAGCAAGTCAGGCGCGTAGGAGCCCAGGAAGTCAGAGAACGACGGCGTTCCCGGTGTCATGAACGCCGCCGGCAGCCGCCCCGCGCCATCCGCACTCGTCACGCCGCACCCTCCAGATAAGCCGCTCTCAGGTCGATCGGCGCCTGCCGACGCCCTCCGGCGGTCTCTTCATCCCTTGAACCAAGGAACGCCTGAACCTTACCCGCCTCGTGATCGTGATCCATTGCCTGCCCGGAGGCAGTCCCCGGGTCGGCGGTGAGCCCCGGTGGCCTACTCCCCGCCCTTTTGGACGAATCCGCGGACGAACTCCTCAGCGTTCTCCTCGAGCACCTCGTCTATCTCGTCCAGAATCGAGTCGACGTCGTCCGAGATCTTTTCTTGCCGTTCCTTGACGTCCGCAGCAGCCTCGGCCTCAGCCTCGTCGACCTCATCGGACCGCTGGGTCGCGCGCTTCTGCCCGCCGGTGTCTTTGGTTGCCATCACCAGCCTCCTCTGGTCCGAGGGGTCGTCCCCGGTCCGGATTTCCGGATGCCTCGACCCTACAAGGCGGACCGGACATTCTGCCCGTGATCATTCCCCGCCGGCGTCAGCCCGGACACGACGGGGCGCCGCGAGCCGCCACCTCATGCCATCGGGAATCGGCGGTAGGCGTGTGCCCTTCTCAGCCGCCGGTCAACGCAGTGACAAGCTCGGTCGCGGTCTTGCACCGGTTGAGCAGGTCGCCAACGTGTGCCTTGGTTCCCCGCAGCGGCTCCATCGTCGGGACACGTTGCAGCGAGTCGTAGCCCGGCAGATCAAAGATCACCGAATCCCAGGAGGCGGCGGCCACCTCGTCGGCATAGCGCGCTAGGCAGTTGCCGCGGAAGTATGCACGGGTGTCCTCCGGCGGTTCGTGAACGGCCTTGTCCACCCTCTGCGGATCGATGAGCCGCTGCATCCGGCCGCGTTCGGCCAGCCGGTTGTACAGCCCCTTGTCGCTGCGTACGTCGGCGTATTGCAGGTCGACCAGGTGCAGCCGCGGTGCGTCCCAGTCCAGGCCGTCCCGGCTGCGATAACCCTCGAGGATGGACAGCTTCGCCACCCAGTCCAGCTCTGCTGAAAGGCTCATCGGGTCGTGCTCGAGTCGGGTGAGCACGGACTCCCATCGGTCGAGGACATCGGCCGTGACATCGTCGACGTCCGTCCCGAATCGGTCCTCCACGTACTTACGCGCCTGCTCGAGATATTCCATCTGGAGCTGCACTGCGGTGAGCTTGCGGCCCGATCGCAGCGGCACAACCGTCTGCAGGGTCGGATCGTGGGACACCGCATGCAGGGCACGGACCGGGTTTTCGACCGAAAGGTCGACCGAGATGAAGCGCTCCTCGATCATGGCGAGAACCAGCGCCGTCGTGCCCAGCTTGAGGTAGGTCGAGATCTCCGACAGGTTGGCATCGCCGATGATCACATGCAGGCGGCGATATTTCTCCGCGTCGGCGTGGGGCTCGTCGCGGGTGTTGATGATCGGCCGCTTGAGCGTGGTCTCGAGCCCGACCTCAACCTCGAAGAAGTCGGCACGCTGGCTGATCTGGAAACCGTGTTCTCTGCCGTCCTGGCCAAGCCCGACCCGCCCGGCACCGGCTATCACCGGCCGGCAGACGAAAAACGGCGTCAGGTTGCGCACGATGTCAGCGAACGGCGTCGCCCTCGCCATCAGGTAATTTTCGTGGCACCCGTAGGACGCGCCCTTGTTGTCGGTGTTGTTCTTGTAGAGCTGGATCGGCTGGGCACCCGGGATCGAAGCCGCGTGGTAGGCCGCGATCTCCATGATCCGTTCACCGGCTTTGTCCCAAACAACCGCGTCCCGTGGATTGGTGCATTCCGGAGTCGAATACTCCGGATGAGCGTGGTCGACATAGAGCCGGGCGCCATTCGTCAAAATCACGTTGGCAAGGCCGACGTCCTCGTCCGTGAGCTGGCTGGCGTCGGCCAGCTCCCTGGCAAGGTCGAAGCCCCGCGCATCGCGCAGCGGATTCTCCTCCTCGAAATCCCAGCGTGCACGGCGGGTCCGCGCGGTCACCGCCGCGTAGGCATTCACCACCTGGGATGAGGTGAGCATGGCATTTGCCGACGGGTGGCCCGGTACGGCGATGCCGTACTCGGTCTCGGTCCCCATCACCCGCCACACACTCATGTTCGCTCCTCGCCGCGCACTCACGAGGCTGCCGCCGGGCCGCGTAACCCCTCATTCCGGGCGCCGCCGGCGACTTGGCCACGTTCGAGCCTAGTTCCTGATGGGGACAAGGGGAGCTTTCGTGGGTGCCCATGTCCGGATCGTGACGCCTGCGGCTTGTCACCGCCGCTGATGGTTATCGGCGGGGCGGACGGGGAATGCGCGGTCCGCCGCCGCAAACCAGGCCAAGGAGTCGATCATGGAACTGGAGATCGTCAACCCGCAGCCGAAGTATCCCCCGGTTACGCTGATCGACCCTGCACCGTACGGCTACGTCCAGATGTCTGCTGCGGTGGATCCGCCCAGAGGACGGATCCCATTTCCCGGTAGGAGCTCCCAGAAGACGGCGCTGCTCACCCACCTGGCGAGGCTGAGCCGGCAACTCGAGGGCATCGAGTCGGTCGAGAAGGCCACCGTCTACCGCGCCATCGTGACTCCTCCTCCCAACGGATACGCCAAGGAGCACGCGAGTCGTCCCGCCCGCTACGACGTTGTCGTGCTCGTGGAGACGAACTCGCCTGATGCCGTCGGCGAAGCAGAGCACGCCGAGCCGTACACGCTCATGCGGCAGGCGCTCGAGGCCGCCGCCGAAGATCTGCACGTCATGACCGCCAGGTGCGTCAAGCGGATCGGTGACGTGGACAAGACCACGGACGGCTTGTTCCTCTTCAATTACTTCGTGGCCGAGGACACCGAGGTCGCCCTCGAGCTATGGGACTACCTCGCCGGCTGGTACTCGGTCGAGACGGGCCTGGACAACTCGACGCTGCTCGAGCCGATCGAGAAGACTGATTACGCGTTCGTGAACCACGCCCGTTGGGACTACGGCGCTCCGAGATTCGCCTTTCACCAGTTCAGCAAGCCCAGCTTCCGCAGCTATGTGCTCGCCAACCTCGAGACCAACAAGACCGGCTCCATGCCCATCCTCTACCGACTTGCGCGCTGACGACCAGCGTCGCTAGGACCCGTCGACTCTGGCCAGACGAAATGCCTCCTCGGAGACGACCTCGCGAAAGCGCTTCTCCCCCACACCCTGCATAAGTGACGCGATCTGGCTCTGCTGATGGGCGAGTGCACGAACCTTTTGGGAGAGGAGCTCGCCGTCCGCGGCAACATAGATCGACAGCTCGTCGCGCGAAGTCACCGGCAGCTCACCGTCATCCATCATCACCTCGAAGTCATCCATGAATTGGCGAAATTCGGCCACGAACGCCGGCGTGTTCGTCGCGAAGTGCAGCGCAGTCGGGGACAGCCGGGCGCGGTGCGCAGCAGCGGTCGTCCAGCGACTCACCGCCTTGTGGTCGATGTGGCCCGTCATGCCATCAGGGCCGAAGGTCAAGACTGTGTCGGGGCGAATCTCCTCCATGATCTCGGCGAGCTTGCTGGCCGCTTCGTCCTGGTCCACCTCACCGCAGCCACCGTCCGGGTAGTCCAGCCAGATGTGCTCGCGTACGCCGAGCTCGCCGAGCGCAGCAGCCAGCTCCTCCGTGCGGACGGCGGCAAGCGGCGGGCCAGGCGGCCACCGCTGCGGGTCGGGCGAGCCTTGCTCTCCTCGGGTCGCTGTCGCGCACACAACCCGGCTCCCAGCCGCCACCGCGCGGGCCATGACGGCTCCGGCGAGGAATGTCTCATCGTCGGGATGTGCCCATATGGAGAGGATCGTGCCGAGCGGGTCCACCCGCCAATCATGGCTCCATGTGCTGGGCGGTGACATCTCGGAGTACGCGCACGTAGATGCGTTGTGCCCTCCGGGAGCCGGAGTGCACAACGCATCTTCGAGCTCCGCTAGAGGTATTGACCGGTGTTCGCGACCGTGTCGATGGACCGGCCGGCCTCGACTCCTTGCTTACCGCTGATGAGGGTGCGGATGTAGACGATGCGCTCACCCTTCTTGCCGGAGATGCGGGCCCAGTCGTCGGGGTTGGTGGTGTTGGGCAGATCCTCGTTCTCCTTGAACTCGTCGACGCATGCGGCGAGGAGGTGGGAGATGCGCAGCCCCTTCTGGTGGACCTCGAGGTAGTCCTTGATGGCCATCTTCTTGGCCCGGTCCACGATGTTCTGGATCATCGCCCCGGAGTTGAAGTCCCTGAAGTAGAGGACCTCCTTGTCACCGTTTGCGTAGGTGACCTCGAGGAACCGGTTCTCCTCGATCTCCGAGTACATCCGCTCGACAGTGCGCTGGATCATGGCATGTACGGTGTCGTCCCGCGCGCCACCGTTTTCTGCGAGATCGTCGGCGTGCAGCGGCAGCTCGACCGTGACGTACTTCGAGAAAATGTCTCGGGCAGCCTCGGCGTCCGGGCGTTCGATCTTGATCTTCACGTCAAGCCGCCCCGGGCGAAGGATCGCCGGATCGATCATGTCCTCACGGTTGGACGCACCGATGACGATGACGTTCTCCAGACCCTCGACACCATCGATCTCGCTGAGCAGCTGCGGCACGATCGTGTTCTCGACATCCGACGACACGCCCGACCCACGGGTACGGAACAGCGAGTCCATCTCGTCGAAGAACACGATCACCGGCGTGCCCTCGCTTGCCTTCTCACGTGCCCGCTGGAAGACCAGCCGGATATGCCGCTCGGTCTCACCGACGTACTTGTTGAGCAGCTCGGGGCCTTTGATGTTGAGGAAGTAGGACTTACCCTCGCCCTGCCCGGTGGCCTCGGCGACCTTCTTGGCCAGCGAGTTGGCGACCGCCTTGGCGATCAGTGTCTTGCCGCAGCCCGGTGGACCGTAGAGGAGCACACCCTTCGGCGGGCGGAGCTGGTGCTCACGGAAGAGATCCGGATGGAGGTAGGGGAGTTCGATCGCGTCGCGGATTTGCTCGATCTGAGCCGCGAGACCGCCGATCGACTGGTAGTCGATGTCGGGCACTTCCTCCAGGATCAGCTCTTCGACCTCGGACTTTGGAATCCGCTCGTAGACGTACCCGGAGCGCGACTCGAAGAGCAGCGAGTCGCCAGCCCGCAGCGGAGCGTCTCGCAGCGGCTCCGCGATCCTGGCGATCCGCTCATCGTCGGTGTGGCCGATGACCAGAGCGCGATCGCCATCGGCAAGCACCTCCTTGAGCATCACGACCTCGCCGACCTGCTCCCATCCCATCGCCTCGACGACGTTGAGCGCCTCGTTGAGCATGACCTCCTGGCCGTGTCGAAGCCTGTCGAGCTCGACGTTGGGGCTTACGGTGACACGCAGCTTCCGGCCGCCGGTGAATACGTCGACGGTGCCGTCCTCGTTCGCCGCGAGGAAGATCCCGAATCCGGCCGGCGGCTGGGCCAGCCGGTCGATCTCCTCCTTCAGCGCGATGATCTGGTCCCGCGCCTCCTTCAGCGTTGCGACCAGCCGCTCGTTCTGTGCGGTGACAGCGGACAGATTGGCCTGGAGCTCGACCAGGCGATCCTCCATCGCGCGCACCTGCCGCGGCGACTCCGCAAGCTTGCGCCGCAGGACCGCGACCTCCTGCTCGAGGAAGGACACCTGGTTGGCAAGATCGTCTGTGTGACGTCCCTGCCAGCTACGGCGGGACTCGTCTTCACTGGCGGGCACGGCCCTCACCTCCCTCGGCTGAGCCGCTCGAATCGGTGCCGTATTCCGACCCTACCTTCGGGTACCCGCGGGCAAACATCATCGGCAGCCCAGCCGTTCCTTGAGACGCCTGCCGTTCTGCGCGAGAACCGGGCCGCCTGGTGTCGTGATCTGGGCGCTGCCCGCCAGCGATCAGGGCAGGGGGCCCGGCTCATGCCGCGCCCTCGCCTGCTCGATCGCCGCTGCCTCGCTCTGGAGCGGCGGTCCTTCCGCCTCCTCCTGGGCGTACGCTCCCTTGGCCGGGCGCCGTCGCCGCGGCGGTGGAGGGACGCCCGGCGCCATCCGGCGTGCGGTGATGAGGAAGCCGGTGTGACCGATCATGCGATGATCGGGACGGACGGCGAGCCCCTCCACGTGCCAGGTGCGGACCATCGTCTCCAACGCGGCGGGTTCGGTAAACGTGCCATGCTCGCGCAGCGTCTCCATCGTCTTCGCGAGCTGGGTCGTCGTGGCCACGTAGCAGCAGACGACGCCGCCGGGAGCAAGCACACGCGCCACCGTGGGCACGCACTCCCACGGCGCGAGCATGTCGAGCACCACTCGGTCGACTTCGGCCTCCGCGACCGACTCTGCGAGGTCCCCCACGGTCAACCGCCATGCCGGGTGCGGGGCGCCGAAGAACCACTCCACGTTCCTCCGGGCGATCTGGGCGAAGTCCGCACGTCGCTCGTAGGAGGACACGAGACCTTTATCGCCTACCGCTCGCAGGAGCGAGCAGGTCAAGGCCCCGGAACCAGCTCCGGCCTCGATGACCTGCGCGCCGGGGAAGATATCGGCGAGCCCGACGATCTGAGCTGCGTCCTTGGGATAAACCACGGCGGCGCCTCGGGGCATCGCCAGGACGAAGTCGGCAAGCAGTGGACGCAGCGCGAGATAGTCGACCCCGCCGGTCGTGCGGACCACCGAGCCTTCAGGCGAACCGATGAGCTGGTCGTGCTCGAAGGACCCGCGGTGGGTGTGGAAGGACTTTCCTGGCGTCAGGGTGATCGTGTGATGCCGTCCCTTGGGGTCGGTGAGCTGGACCTGCTCGCCGGCTTGGAACGGGCCGCGCCGGACCATCGCACCGGTGGGAACTGAGCCGGCCGTCGGCGTGTCGCCCCGCGCTGGGAACCGATCAGCGCCCGCCATGGGCGGCAAGCGTACGGCAGGTAGTGGTTCGGGTGGCCGACGGACTCAACCGGCGTGCGCGAAGGCGCGCTCGACGTCCTTGGTGGCAAGAATTCCGAAGATGTCGCCACCCTGCTCGACCACGAGGTACTCACTGGCGGGCGTCGCCTGCATCGCGCGTACCAGATCTTCGCCGCTGAGTTCGGCGGAGAGGACGAGGCCCGGCTCGATGGACCGCGCGACCGAGGACACAGAGACCCACGGCCGGCGATGCTCAGGTGTTGCGCTCACCGACGCCTCGTTGACGAGACCAGAGGGCGCGCCGCCCCCATCGACGATCACGAGTCCGCCCGCGCCAGCCTCTCTGGCTCGACGCAGAGCCTCCGACAACGGCAGGTCCCCGGTGACCGGCATCGCCCGACGCGCCAGGCTCCGGGCCAGCAGGGATGGCAGCCGCTCGCGCAATCGCTGCTGGGCGAGCGATGCGGTGGCGGCGGTCCAGATGAATGAGGCGAGGAGTGCGGCCCAGAGGACGTTGACGAGGTCGATCTGCCTGTTCTGGATCTGCGCAAGGACGAACGGCGAGACGATGACCACGAGCGCGACCACGCGCCCACCCCAGGCGGCCGCGATTGTGCCGACATTCGGCCGCCGAGTGATCGCCCAGACTATTGCGCGCAGTACCCGGCCGCCGTCGAGCGGCAGTCCGGGGAGCAGGTTGAAGAGGCCGACCAGAATGTTGGATACAGCAAAGGCGGCGATGATCAGGCCCTCCATGGTGTCTGGGTCGGTGGCCCGGTAGCCGATCGCCGCGCCTATACCGAGAAGCAAGGACACCAGTGGCCCGACGACGGCCACCGCGAACTCGCGCCATGGCGTCTCAGGCTCGCGCTCCAGCTCAGAGGCGCCGCCGAGCAACTGCAGGACGATCCGCCGCACGGGCAAGCCGAAGAGTTTGGCTACCACCGAGTGCGCGAGCTCGTGCAGCAGGATCGAGGCGAGGAGGAGGATCGCGAAGCTGGCGGTCACCACATAAAGCTGGCCTCCGATGTCCGGCAGACGCTCTCTGACCGTCGGCGCGAACCCGATCATGATGAGGATCGCCAGACCGATCGAACTCGGCGTAATGAAGACAGGAATGCCGAACGGGCGGCCCAACGACAGCCCAGGTGGGGGTTGGCTTGGCGGCTGGTTGCCGGCTTTCGTGGGCGCCGCCGACGTGCCGCGATCACCGCTCACCCTTTGATGCTATGCGGGACCACCGTCCGAGGTCGCGTGCGAGCCTGCCGGAATCTGTCTGCGCGCTCCCGTATGGTCATCGCTGTCGGCAGGACAAGGACCGGGAGGGAGGCGGCATGGATCGACACACTCCGGCAGGCGTCTCGAGCAGTCCCCTCTCAAGCAGTCCCCTGTCGAGCAGTCCCCTGTCGAGCACTGGCGCCGCGAGCAGTGCTGTGGAGAGCACTGCGACCCTGCGCGGTGGCGCCCCACCACCGACGCCCGCCACCGCCGACGTAGCGCCGAGCCAGGCAGTCAACGACGCCGCCGAGCCGTCAGCTGACGACGGCATCCTCGGTGCCTTGTCACCCTCCCGGGCAAGTGACTTCATGACCTGTCCGCTTCTCTACCGGTTCCGAGTCATTGACCGGCTGCCGGAACGTCCGGGCCTGGCCGCAACTCGGGGCACAGTGATCCATGCGGTGCTCGAGGAACTGTTCGATCTGCCTGCATCGGACCGAACGCCGGAACGTGCCGGTGTGCTGGTGAGGCCGGCCTGGGAACGGCTGCTAGCCGCC
>DATBRJ010000403.1:0-18334 GCA_036560395.1 Actinomycetes bacterium
GCCGGGGAGGGCGCGCTTGATCAGGCCGGTGAGGGTGCCGGCCGGCGGAACCTCGATGACGCCGGTAGCGCCGAGCTCGCCGAGCGTACGCATGCACAGGTCCCAGCGGACTGGCGCGCTGACCTGGGCGACGATCCGCCGTAGCACCTCGCGGCCATGGTGGATCACGCTGCCGTCGGCATTGGAAACCAGCCGCAGTCGAGCGTCATGAGTTGAGACCGCCCGGGCGAACCGCTCGAGCGTGGCGACCGCAGGAGCCATGTGGTCGGTGTGGAAGGCGCCGGCCACCGATAGTGGGCGGAGTCTCGCACCTTCGGGCGGGTCGCCCTGGAAGGCGGCGAGCTGGTCGAGGGTACCGGCGGCGACCGTCTGGCCGGCGCCGTTCATGTTGGCGGGCGTCAGGCCGTATTCCACGATCTTCTTGAGCACGATCTCCTCGTCCCCGCCGAGCACAGCGACCATGCCTGTCGGGGTTGCCGCGGAGGCCGCCGCCATCGCCTTACCGCGCTCGCGGACGAGGACCATCGCCTGCTCGGCACTGATAACACCCGCGCCGGCCGCGGCTGCGATCTCGCCGACGCTGTGCCCCGCGGCTGCACCGACAACCTTGAACGCGTCTGCCGGGTGAGGGAACAGCTCCAGGGCGGAGACAAGACTTGACGCCACCAGCAGCGGCTGCGCGATCGCGGTGTCCCGGATCGTGTCCGCATCGGCCTTGGTGCCGAAGTGCGCGAGGTCGAGCCCCGCGCATGCGGACAGCCAGTTCAGCCGGTCCTCGAAGCCAGGCAGTTCGACCCAAGGCGAGAGGAAACCAGGGGTCTGGGCGCCCTGTCCAGGCGCGACGAGTACGAGCACCTATCGAGCTTCCCGCGTCCTCGGGGGGTCATGTGGGTGCCGGGCCGGACGAACTGGGCACGAGAGCCTTTGTAGGTTTCCTACAAAGGCTCGCCAGCGTCTTGGAGTCTTCCCAGCGCTAGAGCGGTTTGCAGCACGAAGGCGGATCGCGCGTCGGTCGGGACGAGGCCGGTGACATCGGTCACCCTGCGCAGCCGGTAGCGGACGGTGTTCGGGTGGACGAAGAGCATTCGCGCGGCCGCCTCCAGGGATGCGGCCTGCTGCAAATAGGTGCTCAAAGTCTCCAGCAGGGCAGAGCCCGACTCACGAAGTGGGCTGTAGATGTCCTCCACCAGCCGCTGTCGCGCACCTTGATCACCAAGCAGTGCGCGCTCCGGCAGCAGATCATCGGCGAGCACGGGACGTGGGGCGTCCGGCCAAGCCGGCGCGGCCCGCAGACCGAAGATCGCTTCCTCGGCCGACTTCGTGCCGCTCTGCAGATCCGGCACGACCGGGCCGACGACGACCGGCCCCGGGCCGAACTGCGGCAGCAACGACTTGGCGGCGGCAAGCGGGTCGCCGATCCCGCCGAGGATCGCGACGAGTCGGTCGCCGTGGACACCGGTGAGCACGTCGTGCCCGACGTGCCGGCCCGCTCGGCGGAGGCTGTCGACAACAGCGTCGGAGTCGGCGTCCGGCGCGCTGCCCACCACGGCCACCACATCGGTAGGCGACCCCCAGCCAAGGGCGGCCGCTCTGGAGATGACCGCTTCGTCGGCCTCGCCGCGTACCAGCGCATCGACGACGAGGGCCTCGAGGCGCGCATCCCAGGCACCGCGCGCCTCCGCCGCGCGGGCGTAGACCTCTGCGGCTGCAAAGGCGATCTCGCGGGAGTAGCGCAGCACCGCCTCTCGCAGGACGGGCGCATCGATGGGCTCGGCGAGATCGTCAATGTGCTCCTCGACGATCTCGATGCTGACTCGGACCATCTCCACGGTCTGGTAGAGCGAAATCGCCCTGGCGAGCTCACGCGGAGCGGTGCCGAAGACATCGGCTGTGATCTTTGGTGTCTCGTACTGACCACCGTTGGCGTGCCGGAACCACTCGACGAAGGCGGCGATGCCGGCCTGGGTGACAAGTCCCACCCAGGAGCGGTGCTCTGCTCCCATCCGGCGATACCACGGCAGCTTCTCGTCCATCCGGGCGATCACGGCCGATGCGAGCATCCCCGTTGCCCGTTCAAGCCGCTTAACCGTCGCCATCCGCACAGCCGGACGGCCGGCAGGCACATCGGCCTCACCGGGTCGCCGCTGTCCCGTGGTCGACGACATGCCGCTCAGTCTGCCCTACGTCCTTGCCTTGGCCAGCGGATGCAGGTCCAGGCGCTGCATTGCCGTCATCTCAGCACCGGCCGTGATGTATGGGCGTACCTCCAGGTCGGGTGGCCTCGTCGTTCGTTGGGCTGGGCGATCTATGGAATCGGTAGTGAAAACGATCAAGCGCTGTGCGTCGAACCGTAGTTTTTCGACACATCGCGATCAAATGTTGTGCGCCGAGCGTGACGCTGGGCGCGTGGTTGTCGGGCCCCATGCCCATTGGCTGATCCACTGCCGCCGAAAAGTCTGGTTCTCCGCACAGCGCCTGATCCCGCGGGTGGAATGCTGGCGCGATGTCCTGGGATTCGCGGGAGAGTGCGCGGCGCCTGAGGTGATCGGCTAGGTCTGCGAACGGTCAGACAGACGTGAGTGCGCTGCGATACTGCTGTGGGCTGATCCCACGGACGCGCTTGAAAGCTGCGCTGAGGGCGAAGGCGCTGCTGTAGCCGACCCGCCGCGCGGCGGCTCCGACCGTCGTATCCGGGTCGCGCAGGAGGTCTGCGGCGAGTGCAAGTCGCCAGCCGGTCAGGAAGGTCATCGGCGGCTCCCCGACAAGCTCGGTAAATCGCCGCGCCAGCGCCGCACGCGACACGCCGACCGCTTCGGCCAGCGATGACACCATCCACGGATGCTCCGGGTTGTTGTGCAGCATGCTCAGGGCCCGACCGACCACAGGGTCGCTCTGCGCCCGGTACCAGGCAGGCGCCTCGGCCTCCGGCCGGGAAAACCAGGCACGTAGAGTCGATATCAGCAACAGATCAAGCAGCCGGTCCAGGACTGCTTCCTGCCCCGGATCGGTTTTGACGATCTCCTCACGAAGCATGGAGATGAGCGGCGAGTCCCAGGCTTCATCCTGTAGCACCAGATCCCTGGGAAGGGCGCCGAGCAACCGCTGGGTGACCTCACCACGTAGCTGGTACGTGCCGATGAGCAGCGTGGTCGAGCCGTCCCTGCGGTTGCCCCACGTGCGCACACCAAGGTCCATGGGCTGAGCAAGATCCTCACCGTCGGGCGTGGTGCAGCGCTGCCCCGGGTGGATGACCACCTGCGGTTCCGTCGCAGGGTCGTCAGCGAACGTGTACGGATCCGGCCCGCGCGCGATCAGAACATCTCCCCGGTGCAACGGCACAGGATCGCTATCGTCATACATCACCCACGCCGAGCCTCGTACGACAGCGACCAAGCTGAGCGGCGCTTCGTCCTGAATCCGTACCGACCACGGTGACTCCAGCATCGCCTGCAGCAGAAACGCTCCACGGGCCCGCGGCCCATCGAGGAGACCGGTGAGTGCGTCCATGACGCCAATGTAGACGGAGAAGTATGCGTACGAGCGTCTCAGCTATGGCTTCGTCTCAGGATGCCGCCTTCACTTGAGTCAAGGGAGCGATCGCATCGGGGAGAGCTGATGAGCGGCCGCGAGGCAGGGGCCGAGTTGGCCCGGGCGAGCGAAGTGCCGATTGGTCATCATGTGGAGACGCTGGCGCTACGGCGTGGCCACGAAGGTAGGAGGGGTGCGTTGAATACGTTGCGAGTCGCGGTGCTGATCGCGTCCACGATGACGATGGGCCTCACAGCGGGTGCCTTCACCCTCTACGCCCACACGATCATGCCCGGCCTTGGCCGCACCGATGACCGGACCTTTGTCGGTGCGTTCCAGTCGATCGACAAGGCGATCATCAATCCGTGGTTCATGGCCGGTGGCTTCTTCGGAGCCTTGGTGTTCACCGCCCTGGCCGTAGCGCTGCACCTTGGCGAGGATTGGCGATCCATACTGCCCTGGGTTGGGGCGGCGCTGGCCTTGTACTTGGTCGCATTCGTGATCACGGTCGGCATCAACGTGCCGCTCAACGATGTGATCAAGGCGGCTGGGAACCCGGACCGCATCGCCGATCTGGCGGGGGTGCGCGCGCAGTTCAACGAAGCGAAGTGGGCCGCCTGGAACAACGTCCGGACGGTGACCTCCCTGGGCGCCTTCGGTTGCTTGACCTGGGCACTTGTCCTCTTTGGGCGAGCAACCCCCTGAGGGGCCGGCCAAGTCTGCAGGACACCGCTTCTGCATCGCTCGCCAGGTGAAGTGCGTGCTGTAACGGGCTACAGCAGCTTCAAAGACTTCGCCGCACGGCGCCGAGTCCGGCACGGTGGCTGCATGAGGCCACGCTTCATCCCAGGGTTGGAGCTCTCACGTCGCTTCTACGACGAGGCGGTCCGGCCGCTGTTGTACGCGTACCTCGATGCGCTTCCGCACAGCGCGGCGCGGGTCGGCGGCGGCTCTGAGGTGCTCGGGTTCGACACGAGGCGCTCTGCCGACCACGAGTGGGGTCCGCGGCTCCAGGTCTTCCTCCGCCCGGAAGATGCCGACGTCCGAGCCGGGGAGATCGTCGAGATGCTGGCTGACCGGTTGCCGAAGACTTTCCTTGGCTACCCGACGAACTTCGTGCCTGCCGATAACGACCACGTCGGCCGAATGGAGCCTACCGACGGCCCGGTCTCCCACCGCGTCGATGTCACCGACCTCCAGTGCAAGGACGTACCGCCAGATGTCTGTGGGATACCAGGCCAGCCGACGTGGCTGACTCGGCAGCTCGGCTTCGACCCAACGGCGGGGATGACCGCGTTCGACTGGCTGGCGACGCCGACCCAGCTCCTGGCCGAGGTGACTGCGGGTGCGGTCTTCCACGACGGGCTGGCCGAGCTGGTCCCACTCCGTGCGCTGCTGGCCTGGTATCCCACGGACATCTGGCGGTACGTCCTTGCCAGCCAATGGGAGCGCATCGCGCAAGAGGAGGCCTTCGTCGGGCGGTGCAGCGAGGTCGGCGACGAACTCGGCTCGGCGATCGTGGCCGCCCGCCTGATCCGCGACACGATGCGCCTCTGCCTGCTCATGCGGCGTCGCTATCCGCCCTACAGCAAGTGGCTGGGCAGTGCGTTCGGCCGACTCCCCGGCACAGCCGACCTCTCGAGATCTCTCGCGCGTGCTGCCTGGTCGACGACTTGGCACGAGCGAGAGCACCATCTTGTACGCGTGTATCAGGCCATCGCCAGGCAACACAATGATCTCGGGCTGACCGATCCGCTCGATCCGGCAACCGGCCCATACCACGATCGGCCTTTCCAGGTGTTACACGCGGGGCGCTTCGCCGCCGCACTGAGAGCCGGCATTGAGGATCCGGGGATACGCAATCTGCCGCCGATCGGTGCCATCGATCAGTACGCGGACAACACCGACCTCCTTGGCGACCGCGCCAGGGTACGCGCCACCGCTCGCGCGGCCCTCGCCATGCGGTAGGAACTGTGCTGTGGATCCGGTTGACGCGCTGCGGCGTATCGCGTTCTTGCTCGAGCGAGCTCTGGAGCCGAGCTACCGGGTACGGGCCTTTCGCACCGCAGCGGCCGCGATCTCCGCACTGCCGGAAGGCGAGCTCGCCACCCGTGCCGCCGACGGGACACTGACCGAACTCCCCGGCATCGGCAAGGTCACTGCGACCGTGATCACCGAAGCGCTTGCCGGAGAGGTCCCGGTTTACCTACGGCGGCTCGAGGCGACCGGCGGCCGACCGGTGGCTGAAGGTGGGGCCGAGATTTGTGCGGCGCTGCGCGGTGATCTGCACACACATTCGGACTGGTCGGACGGCGGCAGCCCGATCGAGGAGATGGCCGCCACTGCGGCTGAGCTCGGCCACGAGTACATCGCGCTGACCGATCACTCCCCGCGTCTCACCGTGGCTCGGGGCCTGTCGGCGGAGCGCCTGCGCGAGCAGTTGGGGGTCGTACGCGAGATCAACGAGCGGTACGCGCCGCTGCGGATGCTTACCGGTATCGAGGTCGACATCAACGAGGACGGCTCACTGGATCAGGGCCAGGCTCTGCTCGGCGAGCTCGATGTGGTCGTGGCGAGCGTTCACTCGAAGCTCCGTTCGCCGCGCGACGAGATGACCCCCCGTATGGTCGCCGGGATCATGAACCCGCTGGTCGATGTGCTCGGCCACTGCACGGGCCGGCTCATCACCGGCGGTCGTGGGAGGAGACCAGAGTCGGATTTCGATCATGACGTCGTCTTCGCCGCGTGCGAACGCTTCGGCGTTGCCGTCGAGATCAATTCACGGCCGGAGCGGCTGGATCCGCCCAAGCGACTGCTGCGGCTCGCCGTTGAGGCAGGCTGCCTCTTCGCTATCGACACCGACGCGCACGCGCCCGGCCAGCTCGACTGGCAGGTCAACGGATGCGAGCGGGCGGCGGCCTGCGGGGTGCCCGTCGACCGGATTGTGAACACGTGGCCGGCCGACAAGCTCCTCGCCTGGACGCACCGCAACCGCTGATCGGGCTCAATCGGCGGCCGGTTACCGCTGCTGCCCCAGCTTGATCCAGCGGTTTGCCGACGTGCCCCCACGACCCCGCGTCCACGCCTAGCTATGTCGACCTGCATTGGTGCTGCGCGAGTGTGAACAGCTCACGCTCGCGCCGCTCGCGGCTGACACCCGCCCCGGTTCCTGTGGGGCAACGAGGTTGACGTTCCACGCCTGCTCGGATTTCCTGCTGCGATGTCCGACCTGCGTATCGAACAGCCGGCCAGCGACCCCCAGCTCGAGCACTGGCGATACGTCCACAACGTGATCATCCCCACCCACGTCCTTTCGATCGGCGACGTACGGGAGCGGGCACGGCGACACCATTTGGAGGTCGCGTATCTCGGTGACGAGGTCGTGGGCTGTAGCACGGTGCGCCCACCGACGGACGGCACGCGAACGGCGACAGTGATCGCCCGCGTACTCGCCGCTCACCGTCGGCAGGGGTTCGGCGAGGAACTCTATGCGCGCGGTCTTAACCGGGCGCGGGAGCTGGGCGCCGAGGTGATTGAGACCGTCGTGCTGTCCTCCAACCTGGACGGCCTGCGGTTCGCCCAGAAGCACGGGTTTGTCGAGATCGACCGCTACCTCCTGCCGGGGGACACCATCCCGTGGATCGACATGCGGCTGGCATGACACCGGGCGGGCTCCGAGAAGCGGGCGACTGTCCCGCCGGCCGTCTCCCGGTATTCCTGCATTGCTGCGCCGGCGATCTGGAGCCACCGCGCGTGGATCGGTTGATCTGCTACGTCGTTCGCCTGGGCCGACCAAGGCCGCAGGCCAGCTATATGGCGCCGCAACCGTCAAGACAGTCCACCGACGATCCAGTAACGAGATCATCGCCACCGCCGAACAGTGCAGCCGTGAGCCCAGGGGCTCGAGACCTCGCTGAACGATGACGGCGCCGTCCCTACGGCCTGCCCGCCCGATGGCGCCATCACGACCGCCTGCCCGACGGCGCCGTCACCACGGCGCCGTCACTGCCGCGCCGCTCGCTGGCGTCAGCCCGCGACCCCAGCCGTTTCCCGTACTTCGGCCGGCCGGTCCGGCTCGTCGCCATGGCCTGGCCACCAGGCCCGATGCCCGATGAGGGCGGTGATGCTGGGCACCAGGAACATCGACATGACGAACGCCGCGAGGACGATCCCGAGTGAGACTGCGAAGCCCAGCTGGGTCAGCTGCGGCAGCCCGGCAAGCATCAGCGAGGCGAAGGTGCCGGCGAGGATGAGGCCGGCGGCCGCGATAGACGGCCCGGCATGCTCGACCGAGAGATCGGCGGCCCGACGCGGCTCGTTGCCCTCCTTTGCCTCCTCGCGCAACCGGGCGATCATCAGGATGTTGTAGTCAGTGCCGATGGCGACCACGAACAGATAGATGACGATCGGCAAGAAGAAGATCATTCCGGCCGCGTTTCCGATCCCAAGGAACACAATGACCGCGCCGCCGATGGCCGCGGCGAATCCGAGCAGCACCGCCAGCAGGAGGTAAATCGGGGCAACCAGGCTGCGCAGCAGCAGCGCCAGAATGATCGCGATGAGAAGGCCCGCAAGCGGGACGACGACCGCGAGATCGCGATTGACCGCGCTCTGTACATCGGCGAAGATCGCGCTCGTGCCGCCGACCAGCGCCGTCGTACCTGGTGGCGCCTCGGCATGAGCTGTGTCGCGGAGCGAGCCGCCCGCGGTGTCGAGCGCTTCTGGCGTGTACGGACCATTCGAGAGCAGGAGATTGATCCGCGCAACTTTGCCGTCGGAGCTGAACTCTGCGTTGGTCGGTTCGCCGTTCTCGTTGGCCGCCTTCATGATGGAGCCGACTCCCGGCGCCTGCTCTAGCTGCACCGCGTATCGGTCGACGGCTGCCCGATCAAGCGGCTGGCCGGTATCGCTTCGCACGTACACCTGGGTGGGATTCAACGCACCAGCCGGAAAGCCCGTCTGCAGATCCTTGAAGGCCTTGGCCGACTCTGTGGTCTGCGGAAGCTGGCTGAACTGGTCGTAGTCGGGTTTGAAGCCGAACACCCCAAGCGCGAGAGTGATGAGCAACCCGCCCGACGCCAGCGCCACCGGCCAGGGACGGCGGCCTACCAAGCCGCCGAGGCGCTGTGGCACCGAGCCGCGCGGAGTGCGCTGCCACGACTTGGACGGCCAGAAGACCTTCGTACCAAGCAGCGAGACGACCGCTGGGATCAGCGTGAGAGCCGCGACCAGCATGACCGCCACCGCGATGGCGAGGCCCACGCCCCAGGTCCGCAGGAACCCCAGCGAGGCGGCGAGCAGCGCGATGAATGCGACGATGACGGCGCCGGCCGCGGAGGCGATTGCCTGACCGACCCGCGTCACCGAGGTCACCATCGCTTCCTTCGGGTCGTCGCCCGCGCGCAGGCGCTCTCGATATCGGAAGAGCAGGAAGACTATGTAGTCGGTGCCGGCGCCGTAGAGCACGATCGTGCGGACGATCTCCAGGCTCGAGTCGGCGTTGAGGCCGAAGAGCTTGCCGACAGAAGCGATCACCGCGCCGGACGTCGGCAGGACGATGGCGAGGATCGTCACGATCGGCAGCAGCGCCGCGATCGGGCTGCGATAGACGATCAGCAGCAGGACGATGATCAAGACAATCGTGGCGATCCCGACGATCGCCAGCGCCCGGTCGAACTGGTCCTGGTTGTCGACCGAGAGGGCGGCGTCGCCGGTCACGCCCTCCTGAAGATCTGTGCCGGCGAGCCTTGTCCCGGCAATGTCGCGGATCTTTCCAACCGCGTCGACGATTTTCTGATCTTCTGGCGATCCGCTGAAGTCGATGTTGACCAACTGGATTCGCTCGTTCGGCGATAGCGTCTGCGGCCCCACCGCGATCCCGAGCACGCTCGGGATCTTGGCATCGGTGAGCTCTTGGGCGAGAGCCTCAACCTTCTGCTGATCCGTGTTGGTGAGCTTCCCGCCGTCGGCGCGCTTGACGACGATGCTCGCGGATGTGTCGCCGCCGCCGGTTGTGAACGCGCTGGCGCCGAGGTCCAGCGCCTTGATCGACTCGTACTTACGCGGCAGGAAGTCCGATTGCTCGGTCTTGGTGATGTCGGCGATCGTCGGCGCGAACATCACGAGCGCAACAGTCGCGATGATCCATCCCGCGATGATCGACCAGGGGTGGTTGACAGAAAACCGGCCTAGCTTGGCGAACACGCTCCGTCCTCCCGATTCATCAGCCAATGTCCGGCTGGGCGTGGTCGAGCTACTTACTTGCCGTACGGTAAGTTGCTGAGTTTACTTGCCGTACGGTAAGTAACGAAAGGGCCTGGGCATGAGTTTCTGTGGATGTTCGGCACTTGTTCACAGCCTGGCCGGTTTGCGATCCTGCCTGCGCCAGGGTTGCAGGCCAAAGCGCTCTCGGGTCATTGGGCGCCCGGCACGTACCTAGGAGTCCGGATGATCGGCGACAAGACCGAGGCAACCAGTGGGCGAATCCGCTCGGTCGCTGCCGAGCTCTTTGCCGAGAAGGGGTACGGCGAGACCAGCCTGCGCGAGATCGCGGAACGGCTCGGCATCACCAAGGCGGCGCTGTATTACCACTATCCGTCCAAGGAGCAGCTCCTCCAGGCGATCGTCCAGCCGTTCTTCGACGACATTCGGGTCCTGGTCGCACATGCCGAGCAGGAGTTGCCCAGCGGACCGGCCCTGCGGTCGTTCTTTGAGGCATATCTCGACATGCTGCTGGGACATCGCACGGTCTGTGCGCTCTTCCTCAGGGACGCGTCCTCGATTGTGGCGATCGTGCCGCTGTACAAGGAGGCAATCCACCTGACCAGGCGGTTGAACTCCTCCATCGCCGGCCCGGATGCCACGGACGAGCAGCGGCTGCGAACCGCGGCGGCATTCGAGGTGCTCGGCGTCGCCCTGCTGACCTCGAGCTGGCTACCGGACATTCCCGACGACACCGTCAGGAAGACCCTGCTGGACGCGGCCATCCGGGTCCTCGACAACGACGATGTCGCGACTCAAGCCAGCACAAACCCTAGCGGCGCATCCGAAACTGACGCCCCCGCACCGTAGAGTTGGCGCGTGCGAGATGTGGACAGGAGCATTGGCCTCTCTTACCGAGCGGCGATCCGCCTCGAACCGTGGGGCACCGGCGATCTTCCGCTGCTGGAGAAGTGTCTCGGCGATTCGGCGATGATGGAGCATCTTGGCGGCCCCGAGAGCGCAGAGAAGATCGCGGAACGCCAGGCCCTATACGAGAAGCCCGACTCAAAGCAGTTCAAGATCGTCGATGAGGAGTCGGGAAAGAGCGTCGGCTGGGTCGGCTACTGGGAGCGTGAGTGGCGCGGCGAGCCGGTCTACGAGATCGGTTGGTCGGTGATACCGGCCTTCCAGGGTCGAGGAATCGCGGGAGCGGCGGCAGGCGAGGCGATCGAGCGGGCGAGGGCGGACGGAGAGCACCGCTTCTTGTACGCCTACCCGTCGGTGGACAATGCGCCGTCGAACGCCGTTTGTCAAAAGCTCGGCTTCATGCTCCTTGGGGTGACCGACTACGAATACCCGCCGGGCACCCTGCTGCGGTGTAACGACTGGCGTCTCGACCTCTTCGCCAGCGCCTAACTGCAAGCGCGGCCTATGCCCTAGCGGTGCTCCCGAGGGGCGCCGATCCTCGATCCCGGCGGAGATGAAGGGCACCTTCACCCCGACCTATGGGGTGAAGGTGCCCTTCATGCTGAAAACGATCAGGTCTCGCCGCCTGTTTCGCCGCGAGGTGCAGCCGCAACGTCCTGGAGCTGGTACTTGTCGACCGCGTCTCGCACGATCTCCGGGCTGATCTCGCCGCGCTCGGCGAGGGCTCGAAGTACGGCGACGGTGATCGATTGCCCGTCGACATGGAAATGCCGCCGCAGTGCGCCGCGTGTGTCGGACCTGCCGAAGCCGTCGGTCCCGAGCGACGAATAGTCGCTCGGCACCCAGGGCGCGATCTGATCCGGCACCGCCCGCATGAAGTCGCTGACCGCGACGACGGGTCCCGGTGTGTGGGACAGGGTCCGGGTGACGTACGGCACCCGAGGCTGTTGCCCCGGGTTGAGGAGGTTCCATTCGTCGCAAGACAAAGCCTCGCGCCGCAGCTCGGTCCAGGAGGTCGCCGACCAGACGTCCGCTGCGATGCCCCAGTCCGCTGCGAGCAGTTCCTGCGCGGTGAGCGCCCACTGCATCGCCGGACCTGAGGCGAGAATCTGCGCCTTGGGCCCATCTGTCGCGGCAGTCGCCGGCTGGTAGCGGTAGAGACCACGCAGCAAACCATCGACGTCCAACCCCTCCGGCTCTGCCGGCTGGAGATACGGCTCGTTGTACACCGTCAGGTAGTAGAAGATGTTCTCGCCGTTCGGGTGTTCTTGCGTCGAGCCGTACATCCGCTGCAGTGCGTCCTTCGTGATGTACGAGATCTCGTACGCCCAAGAGGGGTCGTACGCGACGCACGCCGGATTCGTCGACGCGAGCAGGATCGAGTGGCCGTCCTCGTGTTGCAGCCCCTCGCCATTCAGCGTCGTCCGGCCCGCCGTCGCTCCGAGCAGGAAGCCGCGGCCGAGCTGGTCCGCGAACGCCCACATCGAGTCGCCAGTCCGCTGGAAGCCGAACATCGAATAGAAGATGTAGATCGGGATCATCGGTTCGCCGTGGGTCGCGTACGACGTGCCGGCCGCGATGACCGAGCCCATCGCTCCGGCCTCGCTGATGCCCTCGTGGAGCAGCTGGCCGTCGGGCGCCTCCTTGTACGACAGCAGCAGCTGTCGGTCGACCGCGTCGTACTGCTGCCCGTGCGGTGAGTAGATCTTCGCGGTCGGGAAGAGCGAATCCATGCCGAACGTCCGCGCCTCATCCGGGATGATCGGTACGAACCGCTTCCCGATCGCCTGGTCGCGCATCAGATCCTTGAGCAGGCGTACGAAGGCCATCGTGGTGGCGACCTTCTGCTTGCCCGAGCCCTTCTTCAGCTCTGCGTACACCGGATCGCCGGGAAGCTTCAGGGCCTTGCCGGCCACTCGGCGCTCGGGCAGGAAGCCGCCCAGCTGGCGGCGGCGCTCCAGCATGTACTGGATCTCGTCGGACTCAGGTCCTGGGTGGTAGTAGGGCGGCAGGTCGGCCTCGAGTTCCGTGTCGGAGATCGGCAGGTAGAGCCGGTCCCTGAACTCCTTGAGGTCGGTCTTGGTGAGCTTCTTCATCTGGTGCGTCGCGTTGCGCGCCTCGAAGCTCCGCAATGTCCAGCCCTTGATGGTCTTGGCGAGGATGACTGTCGGCTGCCCGACATGTTCGGTGGCGGCTTTGAACGCTGCGTAGACCTTGTGGTAGTCGTGCCCGCCGCGGGACAGCCGCTTGAGGTCGTCGTCGCCAAGTGACTCCACCATCTTGCGCAGCCGTGGGTCGTCACCGAAGAAGTTCTCGCGGATATAGCTACCGGACTCGACGGAGTACGTCTGGAACTGCCCGTCCGGGGTGGTGTTCATCTTGTGGACGAGTGCGCCGTCCACGTCCTTTGCGAGCAGCGGATCCCAGTCGCGCCCCCAGATCACCTTGATCACGTTCCAACCGGCCCCGCGGAAGACGGACTCGAGCTCCTGGATGATCTTGCCGTTGCCGCGCACCGGCCCGTCGAGGCGCTGCAGGTTGCAGTTGATCACGAACGTGAGGTTGTCCAGCTCCTCACGAGCAGCCACCCCGATCGCCCCGAGCGACTCCGGCTCGTCCATCTCGCCGTCGCCAAGGAACGCCCAGACCCGCTGGTCCGAGGTGTCCTTGATACCGCGGTTCTGCAGGTAGCGGTTGAACCGCGCCTGATAGATCGCGCTCAGCGGGGACAAGCCCATCGACACCGTCGGGAACTCCCAGAAGTCCGGCATCAGCCTGGGGTGCGGATAGCTCGGCAGCCCGCCGCCGGGGTGGGAGAGTTCCTGCCGGAAGCCGTCGAGCTTGTCGTCGCTCAGCCTGCCCTCGAGGAATGCTCTGGCATAGATGCCGGGGGAGCCGTGACCCTGGATGAAGATATGGTCGCCGCCGTCGGGGCGGTCCTTGCCGCGGAAGAAGTGGTTGAAGCCAACCTCGTACAAACTCGCCGCTGAGGCGTAGGTCGCGATGTGACCGCCGACGCCGAGCTCGGGCCGGTTCGCGCGGGACACCATGATCGCGGCGTTCCATCTGATGTACGCCCGGATGCGTCGCTCGACATACTCGTCACCGGGGAACCATGGCTCGCGTTCCGGCGGGATCGTGTTGATGTAGTCCGTGCTGCGCAGGCTCGGCACACCCACCTGGCGTTCCCGCGCGCGCTCCAGCAGGCGCAGGAGGAGATAGCGGGCGCGCTGCCGCCCGCCGGATTCGACCACCGCGTCCAGCGACTCGAGCCACTCACTGGTCTCTGTCGGGTCGATGTCGGGCAGCTGGCTCGGCAATCCATCGCTGATGATCGAGAAGCGCTCTCGTCCAGAAGCCACGTGCGTTCCCTTGTCTTCCGCGTTGGTGGGGCGCCTTCGTCACGATGTGACACCCCGCGTGGTCCGTTCTCATACATCGTCCCCCGTGATGGCGGTCGCCGTCACATCGGCGTCACGTCTATTGGAGGTAAGGAAAGCCAGCGCCGTCGGCCGTCCCCTCGCTCTCGGGTAAGCCGCAGGCAAGACCCGCGGATTTCCGCTACCTTTCGATCTTTGAGTTGCTGGCGTCCGCGTCCCTTCACAGGCGGGCGAAGTGCTGCCAATGTGGGAAACCGCGGGAAAGGAGGTCGACGATGCGCGCGACAGTGGGCGATCGTCTGCATGTCCATGGAAACACGGTGGGCGAGCGCGACCGGATGGGTGAGATCGTCGAGGTACGGGGGCCAGATGGCGGACCGCCTTATGTCGTGAGATATGAGGACGGCCACGAGGGCCTGGTCTTTCCGGGACCGGACGCTGTGGTGGAGCCGAAGAGCAATACGACCGCGTCATCGACCGATCAGGTTGGCTGACGGGGCATCGGTCGCGACGGCTGTGGACTGACCGTTACGACAGTGCCCGCTCGCTGCCGACGGGGTTCCCGTGGGCTACTGGCGGGAGGCGGGAGACTGCCGGGATGGGCATGGACAGTCGCGTTGTACGAGTGCATACCGGGCGGGCCGAGACGACGTACAACCTGACCGGGGAATGCGAGGCCTATCTACGGGACGTCGCCGGCGGCGGCGATGGGCTTCTGCATGTCTGGGTGCCGCACGCCACGGCCGGTCTTGCGATCATCGAGAGTGGCGCCGGCAGCGATACCGATCTGCTAGCGGCACTGCGCGACCTGCTGCCGCCGGATGACCGCTGGCGGCATCGGCACGGATCGCCGGGGCATGGGCGTGACCATGTGTTGCCTGCGCTCGTGCCGCCGTTCGCGATGATCCCGGTGATCGGCGGGCGGATGGCCTTGGGCACCTGGCAGTCCGTCGTCCTGGTCGACACGAACACCGACAATCAAGATCGACAGGTCCGTCTCAGTTTCCTCGCTGGCTGAGGCTGGGGACGGGCCCTTTGATTGGACAGGCCGGCTCGCCGGTTTGCCCGTAACGCCCGAGACTTGGTGATCGGCTCCTGGTCAGATGACGCGAAGTTCACGGTCACGCCACGGTATCCACAGATCGGCTGAGGCACTTGCCACAGTGCCCCTAACCTGTGTGGACTACCGGCCAAACAGCCTCGTCGGGGGATGAGGCGAAGAGTTGTGGAGGTTCTTTCGTGAGCGCTACCGCGGGTCCCGCGGATGTGGAGCGCAGCCTAGCCGGACGGCTTGGACTGTCGTCCGGCCAGATCGTCCAGGAGATCGGTTATGACGATGACTGCGACGACGCGCTCCGTGACTCGGTCGCGGCAGTCACCGGCAGCGAGTTGGTCGACGAGGAGTACGACGACGTCGTCGACGCAGTTCTGCTGTGGTGGCGAGACGGGGATGGCGATCTGGTGGACGCTCTTGTCGACGCGTTGACCACGCTCGCCGACGGGGGCACGATCTGGCTGCTCACGCCGAAGGCGGGACGCGACGGCCATGTCGAGCCCAGCGATATCGGGGAGGCCGCGCCAACCGCCGGCCTCGCTCAGACCAGCACCGTCAGTGCTGCGCCCGATTGGTCTGGCACCAGGCTTGTCACGCCCAAGTCCGCACGCGGGAGCAGACGGTAGGAGTCACCCGTCCGCGCCCCATTGCGAAACCCCTCACGGAAAGGATCCTCGATGACGGTCGACGTCGGCGTAGAAGCACCCGACTTCGAGCTGCGCGACCAGCACGGAAGACCCGTGCGACTGTCCGATTTCCGTGACAGCAAGAAGGTCGTGCTCGTGTTCTTTCCCTTCGCATTCACCAGTGTGTGCACCGGGGAGATGTGCGCGTTGCGGGACGACCTGCAGTCCTTCCAGAACGATGACGTACAAGTCCTCGCCGTCTCCTGCGACACGGTGTTCGCCCAACGCGTGTACGCGGAACGGGAAGCCCTGCAGTTCCCTGTGCTGTCGGACTTCTGGCCGCACGGCGCGGTGGCGAGCACGTACGGCGTCTTCGACGATGCTCACGGCTGTGCTCTTCGGGGGACCTTCATCATCGACGGGGAGGGCATCGTGCGCTGGAAGGTCCTGCACGCCATCCCCGATGCGCGAGACCAGTCCGAATACCTCAAGGTCCTCGCGGAGCTCTAGGAGGCCTTGCCCCGATGCCCTGCTACCGCTGTGGTGCCCGCCAAACCGACCCGGTCCGCGGACCGAGTCCATGGAAGCGCGGCGTTTACTCCGGTGCGCAGATCCTCATCTGCCCCGATTGCCAGGAAGAGGGGGAGTGGCGGTCCGAGGTCGACCGGTGCCCGCGCTGCCAATCGATCGAGCTCCTCCGCGTCTTAGGTGAAACTACCTGCCGTTCGTGCGGGGCAACGCTGGAGGGCTCCGCGCCACTCGTTCCCGAGCCGCGCCAGCAAGGTGCAGGTGAGTCGTTCCGGCAGCCGGCGGCAGGGGCCCCGCCAGGCCTGTCCGACGAGGTGGCTGCTGCCCTCGATCGCATGTTCCCGCCTCACGCCTCACCCTCGCGCTAACGACCGGGTACTTGCGCGACACGTCTCGGTAGGAAGCGGTCGACGGGCGTGCCGATATAGGCCTCAATCGGGCGTCTCGCCCGCGATCTATCCCAAGAAAGTGTCGGCGGCCAGCGAGGTGCCGCCCTCGATCACGTACTCAGACGACATGTTCAGCCGCCGCGCATGCATCGACGGCACCTCCGTCCCGCGCGCTGTGGCGCGACCGCGGTAAGGAGGCCCAGCGACCGCGGCCCGTGAGCGCTCAAGGCGCAGGGGATCTGGCCTTCCGCCTGTATGGCCGATCGGACCCAGCTTCAGGGCCACACGACCAGAGAAGGTCGAACCAACTGATCTCTGCGGCGGATTGAAGCATTTGGGCTGGTGAGAGGTGGTGTTTGCGGTGTTTCCTGGGAGGTGAGCCGCTGTCGCCGCTGGCCCGAGACTCCGGCGACAGCGGCTCCCGTGAGGCGGACCGCTGGTAGGTCCGAGGTAGGTCGGGCACCGTGGTCAGCGACTGGTCACTCGGTCCGTCCGCTCCGGTAGAAACCGGTACCATCGAGCGGTCATCCGGCGGTTGGTGCTGGCCACCACCGCGTGGTTAGGGAATTAGCAGGAAGCCGATCACCATTACTGATCCAAGGGGGATTACCTAGGCCGCCGGCAACCTAGGTGGGCCTCATTTGATCGAGGTAGTGGACCTCGACGGGGCGTATAGCTCAGCGGTAGAGCACCTCCCTTACAAGGAGGGGGTCGCTGGTTCGAACCCAGCTACGCCCACCAAGCACCAGCTGACCTGCTAAGACACGAGGTCCGGCTACCGCCATGTGTTGAGCAGAGCGGACGCTCCGTTCGCGGATTGCCGCACACAAATCCTGGTCGCGCACTGTCGACCCTGCTGCGCGCACGGCCCCGGCCCGCGCCGCATTTCTCGACCGCTTCGAGCGTGAGGTCGACCCTGATCGGGCCGGAGGAGCTGAAAGCGGGCGCCGAAGGTGATGCCGCCCGCGGCGATAGGGGAGACGATCTACCAACGGGATTACCGGATCGGCTCCGCGTTGAAGAAGATCAGCGATGAGAACGCTGGCATGTCGCTGCTCGTCAACCACCACGACCGCAAAGCCCAGGCTGATGACTTCGTGGACACCCAACTTGATGCACTGGGTCGAAGTGGGGCAGGAGCGGGCGACGAGGATGACCCGCTAGCCGCACCCGTGCCCGGAGAGCCGCTGCATCTTCTGCCGGTGCCTGACTGCCGCCGCGCTGCTCGCCTGCCGGTAGTCCTCAACGGTGAGCGTCTCACCACGGCCGGGCTGCGTGCCTGGCTGGCCCACAGCGGGATGCACGGCGGGCTCGGAGGCCGGTCATCGTCCTCGATAACTGAGGTGGCGTGGGCAAGTGCTTGAAGTGCTGCCCTTCTAACGTCCGCATCTGCCGCTGACCTGGCACGGTCACTCTGTAATGGAGTCAGCGTGGCGATGGGCCACCCTCCACTCGCCGGCCTCACGGCGGTACACCTGGGTAGCCCGCAGGGTGTAGCTGCGCGGCTCACCGTCGACGAGGGCCGAGGTGTGCTCAAGACCAGCTGTATAGGCCATGTCACCCACCACTTCATACGCCTGCAGCTCGAAGGCGTACGACGTGCAATTGGAGAAACTCCTCCCGAGAGCATTGAACAGCTTGTCCAGCTCATCCTGCCCATGGGCGTTTCGCCACGCACCCAGTACGCTCACGGGCTCGTTG
>DATBRJ010000404.1:0-3483 GCA_036560395.1 Actinomycetes bacterium
CACCGCCTCGAGCGGTCCGGTTTGGTGTCGAGTTCGTGGAGCGCGGACGCGCCGCGGCGACGGCGGGTCTATCGGCTAACCGGCGCCGGCGAGGCGGCCCTGGCGGCCGAGCGTCGCGAATGGCGGAGCTTCGCGCGCGCCGTTGAGCTCATCCAAAAGCTTCCACCGAGGATCAGCACAGCCCGGCGCGTGGGCCACCCAGTGCCCCGTGTCCAAAGTCTCTTTGTGTTGGCTTGGTCCCGCTGGCCCCTGGCTGCGTTCTCGGTCGCCCGCGTACCTCCAGTACGCCGGGCTCCCTGCGGCCTTGCCAGTCATCCAGCGGTCCTCCAGCCACCATCAAAGGACCTCGGTCACGGGGCACTAGCGGATCTCATGCCCAGACTGGCGGCGGCGCGATGACTGGGCCTGTCGATCGCGCGCTCGATGACCTCTTCGACCGGCTTTCCGGAACTGGCCGCGCGGGCCGGCGTGCGCTCGCCGAGGCGGAGGACCACCTGCGGTCCGAGGTGACCGAGGGACTTGCGCGAGGGCTGAGTCCTGACGCGGCCGAGCAGGAGGCGGTGGACCGGTTCGGTCGGGTGGACCAGATCGCCGTCCAGCTGCGATTTGCCGATCTCGGACTCGGGAGCCTGTTGCGGCCGGTGTTCATCGGCACCTGGTTGGTCGGCGCCATCGGCCTGCTTGCGATCGGCCTGTCGGCCGCGGTCGCCGAGCTCATGGGTCGGGCATTTGGCGCAGAGTTTGTCGCCGGAGACCAAGAGGGGGTTACGTACACCGCCGAACGGTGTGCGGAGTATCTCGAGTACGTTCCGCGCGCCACGACCTGCGGCAGCGCGGCGGCGATCCACCACTGGGGTGAGGTGGTCGACTACCGTGCGGCCGCTGGCGTCCTCGGTCTGTTCGCGCTTGTCGCACTCGCCCTCGCTCGCCGATGGATTCTGCGCGGTGCGCTATGGGCGCCGCCTCGCTCGGCTGTCGCGGTCGTCGTGCTCGCTTTGATGGGCGTGGCGGGCGGCTTGCTTGGTGGCTTGGGCGTGCTGCAGCTCGTCTTCGGTGACACGTCGGGCGTGGGGGCCAACCTGTCGGCGGCGCTGATCGCCGGTGTTGTCGCGCTGGCCGCAGCGGTCTGGGCCGTACGTGAGCGAATCCGTACGGCCGCGGTCCATCGGGATTAGCAGGCCAGCGCAGCGACGATCGGCCTGACTGGCGTAGTGGTGCGTCGCGCCCGGTTCCGGTCAGATGTTCTGCTGCCAGCTGATCGCGCGGGCCAGGACCTCATAGCCCAAAATCTCGTTGACCCTGATCATGTGCGCATTGGACGCCGCGTTCCACGTGTCGAGGGTGCGCAGCTGCGGCTCCTCCTCCGCCAGCCAGCGCACCATTCCGATCTTCAGGAGCAGTCCGAGCCGGTGACCTCGGTGGGTCCGCAGCACGCTGGTGTCGTACTGCCATCCGTACCATGGGCGCTCGTTGTCGATCCCCACCATCGTGTGGCCCGCGAGCTCACCTGTGGCGCCATGCCGCACGACAAGGCGGTAAAGTCGCCGCCCGCGTGCCTCTTGAGCCGCTTCAAAGGCTCGGATCCGCTCGGGGCTGAAGACCTCGTCCTCGATCTGGAGGTCGTCGGTGGGCGCGTCATTGATCGCTTCTGTCATACGTGCAATCGCCGTGAGCATCCCATCCGGTGTGGCGCCCGGCATCTGAAGCAGCTCGTAGTCTCGCGCGCGTTCGCCGGCTTCCCCGAACTCGTGGTCAAGGCGCGCCCAGTCCAGCGTCGTGAGCTGAAGGCGCCGCTGCACCTCTTCCGACGCCCGGTCAAGCCCCATTGCGTCTGCGAAGGCAACTGATGCCGCGTGGTCCCAACCATCGATCAGGACTAGGGTGCGCCCCTCTTCACGGATCCGTTCCACCGCTGCGTCGAAGAGCCTGCGGCCGAGGCCACGCCGGCGTACAAGGGGGTCTACGGTGACCTCGAGATAGCCGAGATGGGTGTTGTCCCATGGCGTGAAGAAGATCTGTGCGAGGCCGGTCACCCGGCCACGCTTGTCCCTGGCGAAGGAGCTGATCGACCGATCGCCGTCCCATCCGTGCCGAATGTCGGCGGTAAAGGACGCGACCGTCGCCGGAAGCTGGTGCGGGGAGTCCACCGCGCGAGCGGCGTCGAGCAGCGCGACGGCGCCGGCGATGTCTCCGCTGCCGACCTCGTCCGCGTCGAGCCAGGTGAAGTCCACACATCCATGAAAGACCCAGGCCGTGCCGGCGCGCGACTGAATATCGACCCTGCCGTCAGCTTTGGTGGCGCATGCGGCCGCGCGTGGCACGATCGACAGGGTGGCCATTACTGTCGCTGACGCACCGCAGGAACATCGGTACGAGATTCGCGTTGACGGCGAGCTCGCCGGATTCACCGAGTACTTCCGACGCCAAGGCGTCGTGACCTTCATCCACACCGAGATCCTGCCTGAGCACGAGGGTCAGGGCCTCGGGAGCCAGTTGGTGAGACAAGCGCTCGACGACGTCCGTGCCGCCGGGGAGACCGTCGTCGCGCAATGCCCCTTCGTAAAGTCGTTCATTCACCGGCACGCCGACGAGTACGGCGACCTGGTCAGCCACGCGTCGACGTAGAGGACAGGCGACAAGCAATGCGGCCGCCCACACCTCCCCGGCAAGAGTCCGCCGCGAGAGATGTAGATGTCCTTCTAGCCACTCTGTTGCTCAGCTCGGCGCAAGGGTCGGCTTGATTGCGCGGGTGGCGAAATAGCCCGACATGTATTCCGCCGTGGCATCGGAATGATGCGGCGCTTCGGCGAAATGGGTGAGCAAGAACCCGCACTCCAGCTGACCACCGATCTGCTCGGTCAGGGTGTGGCTGTACTCCAGGGCGGCACCCGGACCGTACAAGCGGTCGCGCTCTTCGGCCGTGGTGTGCGTGACGTCGGAGAACGGGAGGCGATGGCGTACCACGAGCTCACCTCGAGTGTCGAGCAGTTCGAAGTCGAACAGGTAGATGTCTGGGTTCACGAAGCCGGTCAGCAGCGAGCCACCAGGGCGCAACACCCTGAAGCACTCGCGCCAGACAGACTCCAACTCCGGGCAGAAGAGGTTGGAGACCGGGTTGAAGACCAGATCGAAGCTGCTGTCCTCAAAGGCGCTCAGATCCCGCATGTCGCCAAGGACGGTCCGCAGAGCCAGGTGATCCCGCTTCGCGACGCCCTCGTCCTGCTTCAGCTGGCTCGGTGAATTATCGAAGACCGTCACGCTGGCGCCGGCGGCGGCGAGGACCGGCCCCTGCTGGCCCCCACCCGAGGCAAGGCACAGGAGGTCGACGCCTACGAGCGAGGCCGGAAGCCACTCGGCCGGCACCGGCTCGTATCCGATCAGCACAACGGACCAGTCGCCGGCTCTCGCTCGTTCGATCACCGCGGGCGAGACGGGTCTCGTCCACTCGTTGTCATTCGCGACCTCCTTGTCCCAGGCCGCCCT
>DATBRJ010000405.1:0-17807 GCA_036560395.1 Actinomycetes bacterium
ATGTGCATGAAGACGTTGAGCGCTGTGTCAGGGCCGTCCAGTCCAAGGACGCCCGCTTCGACGGGTGGTTCTTCACTGCCGTCGTCACGACCGGCATCTATTGCCGGCCGAGCTGTCCCGTGGTGCCGCCCAAGATTGAGAACATGCGGTTCTATCCCACCGCTGCCGCGGCCCACCAGGCCGGGTTTCGTGCTTGCAAGCGGTGCCGCCCCGACGCCAGCCCCGGCTCGCCGGAATGGAATGTCAGGGCGGACGTCGTCGCGCGGGCGATGCGGCTCATCGCCGATGGTGTGGTGGACCGGGACGGCGTGCCGGGGCTCGCCGTCGCCCTCGGCTACAGCGTCAGGCAGGTGCAGCGGCAGCTACGGATCGAGCTCGGTGCCGGTCCGCTCGCACTTGCCAGAGCGCAACGCGCGCAAACGGCCAGGCTGCTGATCGAGACCACCTCGCTGCCGATGGCCGACGTGGCGATGGCGGCTGGCTTCGCAACCATCCGCACTTTCAACGACGTCGTCCAGGAGGTCTTCGCCCTCTCACCCACCGAGCTGCGCCGGCGTGCGGGTCGGGGCACGCCGGCGGCGGGCACCGGCACGCTGTCACTGCGCCTGCCGTTCCGTACTCCGCTGTGCCCAGACAACCTCTTCGGCCACCTCGCGGCGACCGCGGTGCCAGGGGTTGAAGAGTGGCGCGACGGCGCCTACAGGCGGACGATGCGCCTGCCGCACGGCTCCGGCATCGCCAGCCTCCGGCCGCTGCCCGATCACATTGCCTGCCAACTGACGCTCAGCGATCTCCGGGACCTGTCGATCGCGATCAGCCGGTGCCGGTGGATGCTCGACCTGGACGCCGACCCGATTGCGGTAGATGAGCTCCTGCACCGCGACCGCGAGCTCAAACCGCTGGTTGACAAGGATCCGGGCCGCCGGGTGCCGCGAACGGCCGACGGCGAGGAGTTCGCCCTCCGCGCGGTGCTCGGCCAGCAGGTGTCGACGAGGGCGGCCCGCACCCACACCGGGCGGCTGGTTGCCGCCTACGGCGATCCGGTCGCAGACCCTGGCGGTGGGCTGACGCACCTCTTCCCCGCATCGGCGGCGCTGGCACAGGTGGACCCGGCCGTGCTTGCTTACCCGACAGCAGGGCGGCGTAGCATCACGACGCTGGCTGCCACGCTGGCAGCCGGTGAGATCGATCTCGGCCGCGGCGCGGACTGGGAGAAGGCGCGCGCCCAGCTGCGTGCATTGCCAGGCGTCGGGCCGTGGACGGTTGAGGTCATCGCCATGCGCGCTCTCGGGGATCCGGACGCTTTTCCGGCCACCGATCTCGGTGTACGGCTCGCCGCACAGAGCCTCGGCCTGCCGACCGGACCGGCCGGCCTGATCGGGCGGGCGATCGCCTGGCGGCCCTGGCGCGCGTATGCGGTCCAGTACCTCTGGGCGACCGGTGACCATGCCATCAACCGCTTGCCTGATACAGCCGTTGGAGCGACACCCGACGGCGTGGCTCGACCGAAGAGAAGGGTTTCGTAATGGAGCCTTCGGCCCGCACCGGCGGCCGTGGCGCCAGTGCCAGAGCGCACAGTCCGGCGACCGCCCGCTCCACGCACGCCGTTGTGCCCAGCCCGATCGGTCCGCTCACCCTTCTCTGCGCTGATGGAGCGTTGACTGGGCTGCACATGGAGGCCGGGCAACATCGTCCTCCGGTGGAGAGTTTCGGTGTGCGGGACGAGTCAGTACCACTGCTCGTCGAGGCAGCGCGCCAGCTCTCGGCCTATTTCGCGGGCCGGCTGATCGACTTCGACCTTCCCGTCCGGCTGCATGGGACGCCGTTCCAGCGAAGAGTCTGGGCGGCATTGGCCGATATCCCTTACGGAGAGACCGTCTCTTACGGTGAGCTCGCTGCCCAGATCGGGCAGCCGAGCGCGGCCCGGGCCGTCGGCCTCGCCAACGGGCGCAATCCGGTCGCCGTCATCGTTCCCTGCCACCGTGTCGTCGGCGCGACAGGGAGCCTCGTCGGCTACGGCGGTGGCCTGGATCGCAAGCGCTATTTGCTCCGGCTCGAGCAACGTCGCGGAGGCCTGGAGCCGTCACGGCACGGCGTCGGTCGCCGACTCTGGGAATACGCGCGGAGCGGCGCGGGTCCTGATGAATGTCCTAGCAGTGACGGAGGAGACGGCATGCTCTACGGCGCGGAACACGTCAAGCGATACATCGAGACTGACGGTAAGGAAGGCCACGACTGGCGCCGCGGCGCCCCGGTTCTGCTGCTGACGACGACCGGCCGGCGAACTGGACTGAAACGTACGAAGGCCCTCATCTACCAGCCGCACGGTGACGATTACCTGGTGGTCGCGTCCAAGGGCGGGTCGGATAGCCAGCCAGAGTGGTATCTCAACTTGCGGGACAACCCCGACGTCGAGGTTCAGGTCTGGGGTGACCGCTTCAAGGCGCGGGCGCGTACGGCGACGGCGGAGGAGCGACCGCAGTTGTGGCAGAAAATGCTGTCGGTCTGGCCCGACTACGCCACGTACCAGAAGAAGACGCGCCGCGAGATCCCCGTCGTCGTGCTTGAGCGGATCTGAGCCAGCGGTTGGGTGCCGCACCGGCGGGTGTCCAAGCGTCGCGTGCCTTGGGTCAATAGGCGGAGGGCGTGCCGAACGCGTAGCTCCTCGGCGGCGAATCGCCGTTGTGTGCCGCGCAGTAGGTATCCCGTGTCGAACTCTGGGTCACCGGGGGGACGTAGCTGTTCGCGGTCTTGATCGCGAGCGCCTGCGTGGCCGCGGAGGTTTCGATCTCCTGTAGCGCGAGCGCCCGCGCCGCGGGCGTCGTCGCGTTGGCGAGCAGCTGGGCATTGCGCCAGGCCTGCTCGCGCCACACGGCGAGGGTCTGGAACAGCCCGGTATATCCAACTCCGTACGGCGTCTCAATATGGATGATGCTCGAGTCAAAGCGGGCGGCAAGCTCTTCCAGCAGCGGTTGGAGGACGGTGTTGAGGAACTGGTCGACCTTGTCGTGGTCGGGCTTGCGGCTCTGGCCATCTGGGGTCGCCATCCCGACCGCCGCGAGCGTGATCGGCAGGTCTCGGTTGACATGAGCGTTCATGCCGAGCAGCAGGTCTCCAGAACCGTTCACTTGGCGCGCCGCGGCGGTGTCGAAGGCGATCAGCCATGCCTGCGGCACCTGCCCACGGGCCCCGCCGGCCCAGTTGTCGTACGCCGCGAAGTAGTACTTCGCGAACACCGCGTCCTCGTGGTTCACCCAAGGGGTGTCGGTGAAGAAGCCTGACTGGTCTCGCGCCCATTTGTATGTCTGGGTCGTACGCAGATAGGCGAGCGCAAACACGGCGTTGTGGTCACAAGCCGGGCCGAGCGAGCGGAAGCGGCGCTCCATCTCGCGGATGGTGGCATCTACGCAATTCGGTCGGCCGGCGACACAGTCGTTGGCACTGGACGGCTGGTATTCGTCGACCAACCCGGGGAGCAGGGACGACCAATCCAGAAAGATCGGATCATCGGCTGCGGCCTGCTGGCTCACCGGAATGATGAGCGCGACCAGGGCCGCGAGCACGGCCAATAACCGGACCGGCCTCATGCGATGCATCGTCCGCCCCTTAGCGGTACTGGCGAAATCATGGTGGCAACTGCTTACCCGTACCACAGCACTACGGTCCTCGCTGCCCACTTCGGGAAATTCACGCGCCGCCCGGCGTTCCGTGCCTGTCGCCGCGGTCGAAGAGGAGCAGCTTGGTGTGACCGAATGTCCAGACCCCGACGCGGGTGAACCGCCGGTCGGCGCGCAGGGCGGCGAGGTTTGCGGCTGCATAGGGCGATCGGTATGCACCATTCGGTGGTCGGTTCTGGATCACCCATACGCGTGGGGCGCGGTCGATTCTCGCCGCCAGCGAGGCGGTGGGCAGGTCGGTTCCGTCCGCGGCCTGAAGGCTCCTGGTGTCGAGGCCGGCGAACGCTGCCGAATAGGCGGTAACGAAGTCCTGCCTGTCTGCCGGCACGAAAAGGACGCGGTCACCGGGGAGCGAGCCCGACCGCAGGACTGCGGCGAAGGCGCGGAGGTTGTCCGGGCGGCTATCCGGTTTCCTGATCGACAGTTGGGTCGGGAAGGCTAGCACGCAGATCAGGGCCAGCGGCACGATCGCAGCGGCAATCGCTGCTACTCGGAATCGGCCGCGCCCGACCCATTGCGCGATCTGCTCGATCCCGAAGCCGGCGCCGAGGGCGAGTGCCGGGACGATGTACATCAGGTATCGCGGGAAGTAGATCGGATGTAGCTGGGAGATCGCGAGACTGAGCGCGGGTGGAGCGAGGAGCCATGGCAGGACGACACTCGCGCCCCGGCGGCCGGACCGGGCTACGCCCGCCGCAACGAGGAGAAGCAACACGGCAACGGCGGCCGCCGATCCTGCGATGAAGGTCCCGAGCGTCGGCAAGCTGCCGAGGTTTGGACGGCGCAGCCATGCCACCTGGCCCTCTTGGCCGCGTGCGACCAATCCGAGAGGCACCACCGCCGCGCCCGCGGCTATGACGACGACCAGCCACGACCGGTACGCGCGGCGGTTCGCGGGCCAGGCCAGCACGGTGAGGCCGTGCGCGGCGACAAGCAGCAGGGCGTACAAGTGCAGCCAGCCGAGCATTGCCACTGCCGCCGCATATCCCAGGTAGAGCCGCCACTGTGCGCGCTCCTGGTCCAAGGCGCGGACGAGCAGATAGGTCGCGGCGACAGCAGTCGCGCTCACCAGTGCGTAGGAGCGGGCCTCCTGCGCGTATCTGCTGACCACCGGAAGCGCCGCATAGGTAAGCCCACCCAGGAGACCTGCTCGGACCGAGCCGAGCCGAACGCCGAGTGCGGCGATACCAGCGGCGGCGGCCGCCGCTGCGAGCACCGAGGGAAGGCGCATGGGCGTCTCGGACGTGCCGATCGCGGCGATCGGGTGCATCAGCAGGTAGTACAGCCCGTGGACGGCATCGGACCTGTCCAGGGCGTGGACCATATCCCCCAGCGGGCGGCGCGCCATCGCCAGCGTGACTGACTCATCTCGCCAGTAGGAAGGCACCGAGATCCGCCACAAGCCAACCGCGAAGGTGACAAGCGCTGGTATGGCGATGGCAGCCGACACGGGCACTCGACGGGACGGGCGACCGACGAGCCCGATGAGCCAAGCGCGTGCCACCGCGCTGCGTCCCTGCGCTCGGGCGCCGGCTGCGTCGTCGAGCGCGGGACTGTCCGGCTTGTCGGCCGGGCGTACAGCGGTGGACACCCTAACTACTCTTCTCGGCATCGCGGGCCTGGGCTAGCTGCTGGCGCAGGTCTCCGGCATCGTCTGGAGTTCCGGGATCAGGCTAGTCCCGGCGAGATAGACCTTTGTCCTCCGATGGCGGCTGCTACGCGGTTCTCTCCGATAGGGCAAGCGTGATCGAATTGCCTGCTAGGCGGGACCAGGGCATCGCCGAGGGAACAACCGATCCAGCGCGGCAACGTGACAGTGGACGAGTGGAGTAGCAATGAGTGAGCCCCTGACCAAGCTCGACCAGCGCTTTAGCGACCCGGGCGCGAAGGCGACGCCCTGGGCGGCCGCCCAAGAGGTGTTGCAGACAGCCCAGCTGTCGTGGGTGACGACTGTCCGGGCCGACGGGCGACCTCACGTGACACCGTTGGTCGCGGTATGGCTCCACGACGCTTTGTACTTCACCACCGGCCCGGACGAGCAAAAGGCCGTGAACCTGGCCGCCAACCCTCATGTGGTCCTGATCACCGGCTGCAGCAGGTGGGACGAGGGCCTCGACGTGATGGTTGAGGGCGAGGCCGAGCGTGTGACCGACCCGGCAATCCTCGAAGGGCTCGCTGCCGTGTGGGCCACCAAGTGGAACGGCGAATGGCAGTTCGAGGTGGTCGATGGCGGGTTCGCCAACCCGGACGCAAGCGTCGATCGCCCCGTGCTCGTGTTCGCGGTCAAGCCTGTCAAGGTGTTCGCCTTCGGCAAGGGCGAGTTCAGCCAGACCCGCTATCAGCCAAGCTGAATGTGCGACCGGCAGCCGGCACCGGAGCGCACGGCAATATCCTCTCGGGTCAGACGAAGGCGGGGCTTTCCTCACTAGCGAGGATCGCTTGATCTGAGCTCAGCAACAGGCTGACCGTGTACTGGCCGCGCTCCCTTGGCAGCGGAACCCACAGATCGAAGCTCGCGGTGTCATGGTCAGTGCTCGCGTCCAAGCGATAAGCCGGAGTCGTGCCCAGCCAGTTTCCGAAGAGCGGTGTGTTCCCGCCGGCCTGGAACATCCTCCACGTGAGCAGGACCGGCTGACTACGCAGGCCTTCTAGTTCGACATTGATCGTCAACAGGACGCCCAGGGGATCCAGCTTTCCGTCCAGTGGCTGAGTACGCGTTTTATCGAGCAACTTGACGACGCGCTCCGCCGCGACATCTGCAGACACCGGGTCGCCGTTCTCGTCGGTGGCCGACGAGGCAGCGGCCACGATAGGACCGATCCCTCCGCTTGACCTGTTGCCGAGGTGCGATCGCAGCAAGTACTGCGGGGCACGGTCACGTACGCGAGGAATGATGTCCTCGGCCGCCCTCAGTGCCTGCTGCCGCGACAGAGGAGCGGATGGCGACTCGGCGGTGACCGTCGCGCTCGATCCTGGTTCGCTTGGTGTGTTTTCCGGTGCGTCGCTCTTGGTCGGCGGCGGGGACGACGTGTCGGACGGCGCTGACGGTTCGGTAGTACCCGTCGGCGTCGGCGCACTTGGGTCGTCCACCGAGGCAGTCGGCCGCTGGGCGGCCATTAGCTCAACAGCGCCGTAGCCCTCGAGCGTTTGCACCGGCTGTGGAACGATCTTCAGCCGTTCCTTGTATTCGCTGAGCGGGAACGGCGACCTGATGATGACCGAGGTAAACGCCGCCTTGTCTGCAAGGTCAGGCGGACTCGACGGCCAAAGCGCCTTCACCGAGCCGACTGCGCCGGCGACTGCCCCGACGGTCAGCACACCTGCGATGAGCTGGCCCCACCACCGGCGCCACCACTGCACCACTGGCTCGCGCACGCGTGGCTGATGCCCGACGAAATGATCGGTCACGGCGTGCTAGCCCGGTGTTCGCTAGCAAGTAGTTCGGCCGGCTGCGCGCGCGCTCCCACATCGCTGGCCCTGACATCGCCCTTCTGATCCCGGCCCTGGTCGTAGAAGCCTTCCGCGGCGCCGCGGGCCGAAAGGTAGGCGAAGAAAGCGCCTCCGGCCGCGATCGCTGCCGGACCGGCGCCGTCCGCGGCGACGGCGGAGAAGAAGGTGACTCCCATGCAAATGATTCCGCCGATCAGCGCCCGGACAAGCGCGGTTTTCAGTTGCGGCGTCATGATCCCCACCTCTGGTCGCATCGCGATTCCACAGCTCCAACACGTCGGCTGGGCCTCTCGCGCGGGAGAGATTTCGGGGGCTGCTCCTGATACGTCCGTTGCGAAGTGGCGCTCTTCCCGCAACCGAAACGTAAGCAATCGCCTACGGCATCGCCGGAGCGGTACGTGGCCGGTGCCGCAGCTGGAGGCCGAGGTAGATGACGGTCGCAATCGGAGCGAGGAGCAGCAGCACGAACGCCACGGGGCCGAGCACCTCCAGCCAGCCGGACGGCCCTCCGGTGCAGACCGAATCTGGTGAGGCACCGCCGACCAGCGTCGGAGGCGTGCTGCAATATTCCGCGGAGCCGGCGAACATCCCGAGGGAGAGGGGGAGCGCCAGCCCGCCCGGGACGACGAGCGTGCCAAGCAGCTTGCTGCGTACGGACCAGTGCTCCGAGCTCCACAGCAGGGCCACGCCGACAAACCAGCCGACCACCGGTATGACGATGCCGCCGACGGGGAGCAGGATCAGCGCGGCGACCTCCCGCCACCCTGGGCGGGGCTGGGACGACTCGAGGCTCTCGGCGGGACGCTGGCCGGCCTCGGCGGCGATGGCTGCAGGGTCTCCCAGCCGGTCGAGCATCGTGCGGATCTCCGCCTCCCCGGCCTGGTCGCCCAGCTCGGCGCGGGCGGTGGCGATGTGCTCGCTGACTTGTTCCAGCAACTCCTCCCGCCGAGCGGCCGGCAGGTCACTAAGGGCGGCATCCAGCCGCGCCAGGTATTCGGCCACAAGCTGGTCAGCGACGGTGGCGTTCATCGTGGTCTCCTCCTGCATCGAGGAAGTAGTCGACGGCATCGCGGAAGCTCGCCCATTCCCTTGCGAAGGCGTCGAGCGCCTGCCGCCCGCCCGGGGTCAGGTGGTAATAGCGGCGTGGTGGGCCGCTGGGAGACTCGCGCCAGGTGGTCGCGACCAGCCCGTCGCGGCGCAGGCGACTGAGCAGCGGATAGACGGTGCCCTCGCTGGTCATCATTCCCTCGACCTGGCCGAGCCGACGGACCAGGTCGAGGCCGTAGCGTTCGCCGCCATCGAGCAGCGCCAGCACGCAGTATTCGAGGGTTCCTCGCCGGAGCTGGGCGAGCAGGGCCATCCGCGGACCCTCTACCATGCGGTGCATGGTACTAGGTAAGGCCACACTCCTCCAGTCAGCAAGCGATGAGAGCCCCCGGGCATGAAGGAATGGCGCAATTCGGAACGGATTCGATGCGCTGGGGAGTGGAGTGCGGCCAGCGGGCACCAAGCGATCGGATTGCGCGTCATTGGCATCGAGCGGGCAAACAATCGCCATGCGGTGCGGGGGGCCGATGTGTGAACCTCGGCGACACGTCAGGGCCAGGTGCTCGCTCCTGCGCGCGAGTCTGCGATCAGGCGAGCTGCGCAACATCGAAACCATGCTCGGTCATCCGGACGTTAGCAAGGATGCCGGTATCGGTCAGTGCGGCAAGCGTCAGGATGAACACGGCCATGGGCAGCGTAGTCGATCATCTGCTGTCCACCCCGACCGCTCTCATGTATGTGCTGGTCGGATTGCTGGTCTTCGCGGAGGACGCCCTCTTCGTTGGGTTTGTGCTGCCCGGCGAAACCGCCGCGATCCTCGGCGGGGTCGACGCCAGCCGGCACCACGTACACCTTGCTGCCGTGATCGCGCTGGTCGTCGCCGCCGCGATCCTCGGCGACAGCGCCGGTTTCGAGATCGGCCACCGCTATGGCCCCCGCATCCTCACGCTGCCAGTCTTTGCCAGGCACCAGCGCCAGCTGACCGACGCGCAGCGGTTCCTTGCTCGTCGCGGCGGCGGAGCGGTGTTCCTGGGCCGCTTCGTCGCGTTCTTCCGTGCGCTCATGCCGGCGCTGGCCGGTATCGCGCACATGCCGTACCGGCGATTCCTCCTGTTCAACGCGGCCGGGGGCCTGCTCTGGGGCACCGGCGCGGTTGTGCTCGGGTTCCTCGCCGGGAACTCCTACAAAGCCGTGGAGAGGACCGCCGGCCAGGCCGCCGCCGCCACGGTCGCACTGATCGTCCTGCTCGCTGTCCTCGGCTGGCGGATCCGACGTCGCCGCCTCGACCGCCGGCTCGAGCAGAGCCCGCCCGCGCCATCGGATGAGGAGCCGCATGTCTGAGTTGACGTACCTACAAGCCGCCACGATCGGAGTGCTGCAAGGTGTCACCGAGCTGTTCCCGGTCTCCAGCCTCGGTCACTCGGTGCTCGTCCCCGCTCTGATCGGCGGCTCGTGGGCGCACCTCGTCACCGAGAGCGCGCAACAGAGCAGCGAGCACTCCCCGTATCTGGCGTTCATCGTCGGCCTGCATGTGGCCACCGCCATCGCGTTGCTTGTCTTCTACTGGCGCGACTGGGTCCGCATCATCACCGGCGTGCTCCGCACTCTGCGGACCCGACGGATTCAAACCAGCGATGAGCGGCTTGGCTGGCTGATCATCATCGCAACTATCCCGGTGGGGATCACCGGTCTGGCGCTTGAGCATGAGTTCCGGGTCCTCTTCGCCAAGCCGCTCGCTGCCGCGATCTTCCTCACCATCAACGGCCTCATCCTGCTCGCGGGAGAGCGACTCCGGCGGCGGGCCACCGTCCCGACCGCAGTCGCCGCCGAACGCGCGGGTGGCCTTGCCGCCGACCCCGCCGAGGCTGAGCGGGCCGACGCCGAACTTGCCGAGACCGTGACCACCCGCGATGCCCTCCAGATCGGAAGCTCGCAGATCCTCGCACTGTTCGCCGGCATCAGTCGCTCCGGCATCACCATGGTCACCGGCCTCTGGCGAGGCCTCGACCACGAGCAAGCCGCACGATTCGCCTTCCTCCTCGCGACTCCGGTCATCCTCGCCGCCGGTGTCCTCAAGCTGCCCACCCTCGCCGGCAGTGCCGGCGACGGCATCCGCGGTCAAGTCCTTGTCGGGAGCATCGCCGCCGGACTCGCCGCCTACCTTTCGGTCCGATTCCTGACCCGGTACTTCCAAACCCGCACCCTGACGCCCTTCGCGATCTACTGCCTGGTCGTGGGCATCGCATGTATCGCCCGCTTCGCCTGACAGCGTGACTTTGACCCGCCATCACGCGACGAAGCGCTCGATCCAGCGTCGTCGCCGGGATCCTCGGGGTCACCTGTGGTTCTGCGTGTTTCGCGCGGAGCACCCGTGGCCGCCTCGAGCGGAGGGGTAGCACAGAAGTCGCAGCGAAGAGTGGATCGCCTCTCATCTTTCTCTCATCGATGCGGCGTACAGTCCGTAGCATGCGCGTTCTCGTTGTCGAGGACGACGTGAAGATGGCGTCGCTGCTGAAGCGAGGCCTGGAGCGCGAGGGTTACGCCGTGGACATCGCGGCCACCGGCAAGGAAGCCTTGTGGGCCGGCCGGGAATTCCCCTACGACGCGCTCGTGCTCGACGCCATGATCCCGTCGCCGGATGGCTTCGACGTGTGCCACCAGCTTCGTGAGGCCGGGCGGTGGATGCCGGTCATCATGCTCACCGCTCGCGGTGCGGTCGGTGACCGGGTCCGCGGTCTCGATGCCGGCGCGGACGACTACATGCCCAAGCCGTTCTCCTTTGCGGAGCTGCTGGCCCGACTGCGCGCGTTGTTGCGCCGGGAGCCGGTGGAACGGCCCGCGGTGCTGCGTGCCGGCGACCTGAGCCTCAACCCGGCCACCAGGACGGTCAGCCGCGGCACCTCGGCCATCGCGCTGTCCTCGCGCGAGTTCTCCCTGCTCGAACTGTTGCTGCGCCGCAAGGGTCAGGTGCTCAGCCGCACGATGATCCTCGACCACGTCTGGGACTTCGCCTACGACGGCACGTCCAACGTTGTCGACGTCTACGTCCGCTATCTGCGCGAGAAGGTCGACCGGCCGTTCGGGCGCACCGCGATCGAGACCGTGCGTGGCGCCGGTTATCGGCTGCGCGCCGACGGTGGCTGACCGGCGTGCTGCTTTCACGCCCACTGTCGCTGCGCACTCGGCTCGCGATGCTGGCTGCCGCCTGGGCGATCGTTGGGCTCGGCGTCGCCGCGGTGCTCCTCTATCGGAACCTCAGCGGTGAGCTGAGCACCGCGATCACCGATGAACTGGCCGTTCGCGTCGACAATCTTGCCGCCGGCCTCAACGGCAGCTCGGTGCAGGGCGGCTCCGCCTTGGTGACGGCCCAAACGGTCGACGTGCACGGCGACGTGCTCTCCCCTGTCGGTGCCGACCCACTGCTCACCTCCCGAGAGCTCGCTCGGGCGATTCGAGAGCAGATCATCGTCGACCGCGAGGTCCCATCGATTGGGCAGCAAGCTCGGCTGCTCGCCCGTCCCATCGGCAGGACCGATCAAGGGGTGGTCGTCGGGGTCGCCGCAGCCAGCACGGCCCCTCTCCAGCGGGCGAAGGACCGGCTAATCCTCGTCCTCGCCATTGGCGGCCCGGCGCTGATCGCTGTCGTCGCGGCCGCCGCGTGGCTATTGGCCCGCGCGGCGCTGCGGCCGGTGCGCCAGATGGCCGCGGAAGCGGCGACCATCTCCGCCGCCCGCACCGAGCGTCGCCTGCCGCAGTCCGGGGGTGATGACGAGATCGCCGAACTCGGCCGAACGCTGAACGCAATGCTGGCCCGCATCGAGGCGACCCTCGGGCACGAGCGAGCGTTCATCGACGACGCCGCGCACGAGCTTCGCACCCCGCTCGCGGTTCTGCGCGGCGAGCTCGAGCTGGCAGCGCACGAACCGGGTGATCGGCATGCGGTCGCGCTAAGCCTGGCCAGCGCGCTCGAGGAGGCCGACCGACTAACCCGCCTCACCGAAGATCTGCTGACGCTGGCCCGCGCCGACGCGGGCCAGCTGATGCCGGGCGAGACCATCACCGAGCTGCTGGGCGCCGCCCGCCAAGAAGTCCAGCACCTTCCGCACCGTGATCAGGTCACTATCCAGGTCCGGGGCGAACCTGCGGTCGTCCGGGGGGAGCCGGAGTGGGTGAGCCACATCGTCAGCAACCTTGTCGCGAATGCCGACCGCTACGCGAAGAGCCGGATCATGGTCACCGTCGGCTCAGCGGGTGCGTACGGGCGGCTTGTGGTTGCCGACGACGGGCCCGGCTTTCCCGCGCAACTGCTTCCGCGTGCCTTCGACCGGTTCTCCCGAGGCGAGGACGCGCGCGGTTACTCCGGCGGCGGTGCGGGGCTTGGTCTGGCCATCGTCGCGTCGCTGACCCACGCCGCCGGCGGCACTGTCAAGGCTGGCAATAGCGACTCGCTGGGCGGCGCCTGTGTCCAGGTGGAAATCCCCCTTGCCGGCCGCTGATGCCTCATCCTGGTCTCACCTGCTTGGCCGATGATGCATCTATGCCCGGTCCAGGATCGGACACGGACTCGCGCCGCGGACTCGTGCTCGTCGTCGACGACGATCCCAAGTTCGCGGGCATCGCGGTACGTGTCCTCGCTCGCGCCGGCTACGACTGCGTCACCGGCGAGTCTGGCGACCAGGCCATGTGGGCTGTACGTGAGCATCGACCCGACGCCATCGTGCTCGACGTGATGATCCCGTATCTCAGCGGGATCGACGTCTGCCGGAGGTTGCGCGCCGATGGGTGGGCAGGGGCTGTGATCATCGTGAGCGCGCGGAGCAGTCCTGCCGATCGCGCCACCGCGGCCAGAGCCGGGGCTGACATCTTCTTGGGCAAGCCGTTTCCTCTCAGCGATCTCGTGTCCGCTGTCGACACCCTGCTGGGACGCCCCTGAGTCGCCACGCGGGCTGCAGCCCTCCCGCTGGGGAGGGCCGCAGCTCTCATCGTGGTCTCATCGTCGCCAACGCAGCCTCGAGGTGGTCGCGGGCCGACCGGTCATTGACCGCAGGTCCATCGAAACAGGGCCCTAAAGGAGGTTGCGGTGCACCACTTGAGACATCGCACGGCGACACTATCCATCCTTGTCGCGCTTGCTCTCGGCGTCGCCGCCTGCGACAGCAACACCGGATCGTCAAGCACGACCTCGAGCCAGACGCCGACCCAAGGCGGCACGCTGAAGCTGCTAGGCAGCAGCGACGTGGATCACCTCGACACGGCGAGCGCCTACTACACAGCGAGCTACACCCTGGAGCGGGCGTTCACCCGGCAGCTGTTCAGCTATCCGGCGTCGACCGACCAGACCAAGGCGATCACCCCGGTGCCCGACCTTGCCAGCGAGCTGCCGACGGCGGCCAACGGCGGCATCACCGCCGACGGCAAGACGTACACCATCCATCTGCGCCAGGGCGTGCTGTGGAACACCCACCCCGCGCGGGCGGTGACCGCCGCCGATGTCGTCCTCGGCCTCAAGCGGTTGTGCAACCCGGTCAGCCCGGTCGGTGCGCCCGGCTATTACACCGACACGATCGTCGGCATGAAGGCGTACTGCGACGGCTTCGCGAAGGTCAACGGCGACGCAGCATCGATTGCCGCGTATATCAACGGCCACGACGTTGCCGGCGTGAAGGCGGTCGGCGACTCGACGGTGGTCTTCACCTTGCTCCAGCCGGCGAGCGATTTCCTGAACATCCTCGCGATGCCGTTCGCATCCCCGGCACCGAGCGAGTACTTGAACTACGTCCCTGACAGCGCCGCCTTCAGGCAGCACACGATCTCCGACGGGCCCTACCAGATCGTGAGTTACTCGGCGAACCACGAGATCGATCTTGGCCGCAACCCCGTGTGGAGCCAGGACACCGACCCGATCCGACACCAGTACGTCAGCAGGATCACGATCACGATGGGCCAGGACGCACTGCCCGTGCAGCAGCAGATCCAAGCCGGCACAGCCGACATGGAATGGGACACGGTCGTACCTACCCCGGCGATCCCCGGGCTGATGGCCGCGAAAGACCCACGGCTTGGCCTCTTCCCCGGCCTGGACACCAACCCGTACCTCGTCTTCAACCTGCAAAGCCCGAGCAACGGAGGCGCCCTCAAGAACGTCAAGGTGCGGCAGGCCATTGAGTACGCCATCGACAAGGTGGCCATCGGTCAGATCTACGGCGGCCCGGCCATCAACACACCGCTGGACCAGGTCATCCCGCCGGGCAATGTGGGCTACCAGCAGTTCGACCTGTATCCGACCCCGAATCACCGCGGCGACCCCGCCACCTGCAAGTCCATGCTCAGCCAGGCCGGCTACTCCCATGGACTCGTGCTGAAAGACGTCGTGCGCAACGCGGGCAACCATCCCGCCGTGGCTCAGGCGGTGCAGGCGGACCTGAAGAACTGCGGGATCACTGTCAAGCTCATCCCGGTGACACAGGCCGATTACTACGGCCGCTATCTCAACAGCCCGAGCGCCGCGCGCAGCGGCCAGTGGGACATCAGCGAGCCCGGCTGGGTGCCTGACTGGTTCGGCAACAACGGGCGTTCGATCATCGCGCCGCTCTTCGACGGACGCAAGTACGGCCCGAACTCCGTCGACTTCGGCGACTACAACAGCGCAACCGTCAACAACCTGATCGACCAGGCGCTCGCCCAACCGGACGCCGCCAAGGCCGCCCCGCTCTGGCACCAGGCCGACATGCAGATCATGCGTGACGCGGCGATCGTGCCCTTCCAGACGCAGAAGACCGTGATCTTCCACTCATCGCGGACCCACAACACGATCTTCCTGCCGTTCAGCCAGAACTACGACATCACCCAGGTCTGGCTCAACCCAACGAGCTGACGCACCAATGGGACGCCCGCTGCACCTGGACCGCCAGGCATCCCGGCCCTGTCCTTCCCCGTCAGGGCCGGGTGGCGGGCGCCTTGCAGCCGAGCCGGCAGGCACACCGCTCTGCCCCTACCCTCCTGCCGCGTGTCCTGCCGGCCGGTGTGAGGGCAGGCCGTCCGATCCAACCGGCTGGTGGCTTGCCAGCGCGCCACGCCGACGCGGGCGTGACCAGTCTTTCTGAGAGGTCTCGTGACCACGGTCGACCTGCAACCGGCACCGACAGAGATCAAGGGCCGTGGTCCGTGGCAGCTGGCCGGGGCGCGGCTGCGACGGGATCGGGTGGCCATCGGCTCAGTAGTTGTCATCTGCTGCCTGGTGATCCTCGCGCTCGCGGCTCCGCTGATCTCCCGACTCGTGGGGCATGGACCCGACACGCAGTACCGCACCACCGGACTCACACCCGATGGGCTCCCGGTCGGGCCCAGCCGGAGCTTCCTCCTCGGGACCGACAACCTCGGCCGAGACATCCTCGTGCGGATCGCGTACGGAGCACGGATCTCGCTGCTCGTCGGCGTCGTCTCCACCCTCCTCGCCGTCGTAAGTGGGGTGGTGGTCGGGCTCGTCGCCGGTTACTCGGGCGGTGCTGTGGACACGGTTCTGGCTCGTTTCATGGACGTCGTCCTGTCCTTCCCATTCCTGTTGTTCGCGATCGCCCTGGTGGCGGTCGTCGGGCCGAGCCTGCGGGTAGCGATCCTAGTGATCGCGTTCTTCTCCTGGGCGGCCGTCGGTCGGGTTATCCGCGGTCAGACGCTGTCCCTGCGAGAGCGCGAGTTCGTCGAGGCTGCGCGGTCGCTCGGGGCGAGCAACCTGCGGATCATGTTCGTGGATCTGCTGCCCAACCTCACTGCGCCGATTCTCGTGTACACGACACTGCTGATCCCGGTTGCGATCGTCTTCGAAGCGACGCTGTCCTTCCTGGGCCTCGGTGTCGTACCGCCGACGCCGAGCTGGGGCGGCATGCTGGCGGACTCGTTGCAGTACTACCAGGTCGCCTGGTGGTTCGTCCTCTTCCCTGGACTCGCGCTGCTCGCGACGACCCTGTCCTTCAACCTCCTCGGCGACAGCGTGAGGGATGCGCTCGACCCGAATGCCGACCGCCTGCAGCGACGACCCTAGGACTGACGGCATGCTGCGCTTCATCGCCCGGCGACTGCTGCTGGCAGCCATGGTCCTGTGGCTTATCACCGTTGCCGTCTTCGTGCTGTTCTTCGTGACACCGCACGATCCGGCGCGAGTCATAGCGGGCCGCCTCGCGACCCCGCAGACGGTTGCCGCCGTACGGCACAGGCTCGGGCTCGACCGACCGGTTCCCGAACAGTACGGCCACTTCCTGGACCGGCTGCTGCACGGCGATCTCGGCTACTCGTACTACAACTCCGAGCCGGTGACGCACCTGCTGCTCTCACGGCTTCCCGTCACCGTGTCGCTCACCGCCGGTGCGGCGGTCATCTGGCTCGCCCTCGGCATCGGCACCGGTGTGCTGGCGGCGCGGCGGCCGCGCAGCGTGGCCGACCGGGCTGCGACCGTCTTCGTGCTCACCGGACTGTCCACACCGACGTTTCTGGTCGGCATCATCTTTCTCTACGTGCTGTTCTTCCGGCTCCACCTTGCCGGCATCACGTTCTTCCCCGGCGGTGGGTACGTGCCGATCACGCAGAGCCCGGCGGGCTGGGCACAACACCTGATCTTGCCCTGGCTGACCCTCGCGTTCGTCTCAGCCGCGACATACTCCAGGCTCACCCGGGCCTCGCTGCTTGATGTCCTCGGTGAGGGCTACATCACGACCGCCCGATCCAAGGGCCTAAGCAAACGGCGTGTCGTCTACCACCACGGGCTGCGCAGCGCGCTGACGCCGGTTGTGACCCAGCTCGGCGTCGACGTCGGCGCACTCCTCGGCGGCGCCGTCGTCACCGAAAGCATCTTCGGGCTGCCAGGACTCGGCCAGCTCGCCTTGCAGTCGGTCACGACGCAGGACCTGCCGGTGATCGTGGGAGTCGTCCTCATCGCCGCGGTTTTCGTCGTTATTGCCAACATCGTCGTGGACATGCTCTACGCCGTCCTCGACCCGCGTGTCCGGCTCTCCTTAGGTGCCTCGGCGCGGGCACTCCTGAGGCGCTGCATCTCCCCGTTCCGCCATTGGACGATGGTGATGCGGTGTCCAGTCTGCCGCCAGTCCGGATCAAGGGCGAAGTCGCCGAGGAGGGTTGAGGTCTGCCATTGCGGCACGTCGTGGAGTGTCAGGCCGAGGTCATAGGCGGTCTGGGCGAGATAACCGGCGGCGGCCGCCTGAGCTGCGACGTACGAGGGCTCGTTGCCGTACTGCCGCCGGTACCACTCGGCGAATGCGGTACCGGAAGGCCCGATCTTTGGCTTCTGCTCGGTCGGCCACCACTGCGCGGGGCCGAGCACACCCTCGGCGGCCGGGCCCGCTTCCTGGCCGAATGCTTGGATGCCGGCGGCGACGGCCGCGAGAAGCGGTGGGCGCCGTGCAGGCGCTAGCAGGTGGAGCCGTTGGATAACGCCGAGGTCGTGATCGAAGTCACCGTCGGCCAGGACCGCCACCCCAGCGAAGGCGTGGTCAGCGATGTCGTCCGCGCTGATGGTTTGGGGGCTGAGGTCACACTTGACCGCATAGGCGACGGCGCCGTCAGCGACGGCTCGGGCGAAGCGGCCGGCGCCTCTGACGATGAGGATGCGAGCGATCCGGCGGC
>DATBRJ010000406.1:0-7197 GCA_036560395.1 Actinomycetes bacterium
TTCAGGTCTGGCGGACGACAGGCCGATCGAGCACAACACCGCCCAGGGAACCCTCGTGGAGGGCGGACCGGTCGCCGTGGTCGATCACGACCATCTCACCGCGGTCCCGATCGATCACCACGCGACGCCCGCAGTCGTCCCGCTCGCAGACGAAGAGCAGACCACCCGGACTGGTCGTGACGCTGAGGTGGTGGATGTCGGTCATCCTCCGGATGGTACGCCTCAGGCGCTACGGAGCGTCCGGTTCCGCAGCGGGTGACGCAAGGACGAGTACAGCGCCGTGGCCTCGGCCGAAGGCAGCACCTGAAATGTCTCCCACAGCGCCGCGGCCATCCGGCGATACTGGCTGAGAGCCATGTGCCGCTGCCCGGCTTCTGAGTAACAGGTCATAAGACGCCGGTGGATCTGCTCGTTGCACGGATCGAGCGTCAGGACCTGCCGGCCCAGCAGGATCGCCGGACCATAATCCGCTCGCTCGATGTAGAGGTCGAGCAGCCGGGTTTGGATCTCAACGGCCTGCAACCGCAGCCTGTCGCGTGGAGATGCTGCCCAGTCTGTGTAGGGCTCCTCCTCCAGGAAGTCACCCTCGTACAGCTGGCATGCGGCTTCGTACGACCGCAGCGCGGTCTCCCTGTCACCTGCTCGGTCGGCACTCCGGCCGGCGTCGCAGCTCGCCTCGAAATGCTCGACGTCGCTCCAGACCTTGACCCGATCGCTGATCCAATAGCCGGCAAAGCGCCGCTCGATCACCGGTTCCGGCCAGGCAGCCCCGAGCGCCTTGCGTGCCAGGCTGAGCGAGACATGCAGGTTATTGCGGGCGGCATCTGGCTCGGCTACGGGCCAGAACACGTCCATGAGCACTTCCTGCGGCACCGGCCTCGGCCCATGGGCGAGCAGGTACGCAAGCACGTCCCGGCTCCGTCGTCGTGAGGCGGTGTCCACCTCGACGCCGTTGATCATTAGGCGGAACGTCCCAAGGAAGTGGACCGCGAGCAGCGGAGCGGCATGCTCATCAGACACCGCGACGGTCGCGCCGCGGTCACTCTGCTCATGGGAATGGACTGGGTGCGGGCTGGTCTTTCGAGGCTTGAACGAGTGGAGGGCTGGTGCTCCCGCCCTCAAGCCTTCGGTGTTATCCGGATCGCCCGGCGTCGCTCCGCGGACCCATGAGTTCGTTCTGTCGTTGTGCCTTTCGAGGCACCGCACCATGGTCATCGCACACGCATCCCCGCGAGAAGTCGGTGATGCCATGCAGAGGAAGCCGTAACCCGTCCTGATACACGAACTTTGCGGCACTTCCGATTGTTTTGAGGCGTGGCTGGCGCCGCTGGTTTACGGACAGCTCCGTCCGGTTCACCGACGATCCAGTAACCAGATCATCGCCCCCACTCGATCACCTACCTGGTTCGTAACGGGCCAACCAAGGCCGCCCACCACCTAGGTAGCCCCGCAACCATCTAGACCGTCCACCAACGATCCAGTAACGAGATCATCGCGGCAGCCAGCACATGCGCTGGACGCCCATAGGAGCAGACGCTCGAGGGCATCGGAGGTTAGGGGCGCGAGGCGCCGCGGGGCTATGACACGGGCAACCGCGTCGTGTTCGGCAGGCTGGCCCACGCATCGCCGGGACGGAGCGTCGCGCCAACCCCGGGAACCGCCTGCTGCCGCGCGAACTGCAGCAACGCATCCGCGGCTTCACGGCCGTTCTCTCCGGTCATCGACATGCGCGCCGCGATCAGGTCCGGCGACCAGCGGAGTCGAGAAGGATGTTCCACTCCAGCGGGCCATGCCCTCGAAGTGTTCGGTCGTGCCCTGGCGCGGCGGCTCTTGGTATGTGTAGTCGCCAATGGGGAACGCATTGATCAGATCTTCGCCCGGGGCATACACGTCGACCCAGCCACCGAGGTTGCTGAAAGAAGCCCTGCTGTGGCAGCGAGCCGATCGATCGGCACTCGATCGGTCAGCGAGCTGAGTGATGGTGGCCACGACAGTGGGGGCAGCAGCGGTCCTGCCGGCTGCCGCACGCCTGCCCGGGGAGGATCACCGGCCCCACGCCCGGCATGGCCTGGCCGCTGGCTTGTGCCAGCAGCGCCGCCGCGGCTTGCGAGGCGTTCTCACCCGTGTCCGACATGCGCGCCGCGATGAGTCCCGAGACAAGCGGCGTCGAGAAGGACGTTCCGCTCCATCGAGCCATGCCGTTAAAGGTCCGCACCTCGTCAACATGCGGTGGCTCAGTACATATGTATTGCCCTGTTGCGAAGGCGTTGACCAGACCCTCACCCGGCGCGAAGACATCGACCCAAGGCCCGTAGTTGGAGAAATCGGCCCTGCTGCGCCCGTTAGCGCTGAGCGCACCCACGCCCACTGCCCAGCCGAAGGCCGCCGGCCAGAACGTGCGCCTTGACCCATCGTTCCCCGCGGCTGCTACCAGCGCCACACCGGGGTGTCTTTGCAGCATCTCTCCGACGATGTCGAACCCCAGCGAATGGATGTCCTTCCTGCTGTTGGTGCCGAAGTCAAGCGAGATGATATCCGCGCCCCGCTTGACCGCGTCGGATACGTCCTTGACCAGGTTGGACTCGTATTCTGCACCCACCTTCTTGAACGTGAGGTCCACGTACACGTCGGCCATAGGCGCCATGGTCCGCACGACGCCAGCGACAAAGGTCCCATGGCCCGCATAGGGAAGGATGCGGGGTGGGTTGCCGCCGATCGGATCCTCCTGCTCGCCATCGACGCCAGCCAGCCAGTAGTGCTGCGTTGCTGCCTCTGGCAGCCAGCCGCTGTCCAGAACGGCCACCAGGACACCTTCGCCGGTGCACGGCTCCGTGGACACGCCTGGGTAGGGCAGCGCGTCAGCCGCGACCTCCTCCGGCTCTATGGCGGGGCAGGTGGAGCTTATGCAGACGTAGAAGATGTGATCGGGTGTCGCCATTCCCTCGCCAAGCTTCACGTCGACGGTGGTGCAGACATCCTCTATGTTCCGGTCGGCATCGGTGTATTCCAGGCGAGTCAGGCCGCGCAGGTTGTTCTCGTGTTCAACCGGCTCGCTAGGCACGATAGCTCGTACGCGATCGACGTCCTCGTCACGAACAAGAAGGGTTCGTTCTCGATAGAGGTAGTCAACCTCACCGCTGTCTGCCCAATCCGGTGGCCATGCTGCCGCGCCTTCCAAAGGATCGACCACATCGGGAATCCCGTGCAAGATCAGATTAATCTGAGCTTCGAGACGACCTCGCGGCCTGTCGCGCCCGTGATCCCCAGTCGTCATGCATTCCCCCATTCAGACAGGATGGATATGGATAGATACTGTCTAGCATCACTTGCATGACGTCGGGAGATGCTGCCACGGAGGACTTGCCTTCCGATCCGGCCCAACTTCTGCCGTTGGCTATGTCCAGGCCCCGCGATGCCTTGCTTGCCGCGCGTTCCGTGTTAGCCAGCGGGCCCAGCGCCTATGACGCATCGCTGGCGCACCACGCGATCGGGATCGTCTTGCGTGACCACGGGGACCTCCCAGGAGCGATCGCCGAGTTGAGGCGGGGGGCACAGCTGGCTCGCACCTCAGGCCGACCTGAGCGCGAGGTGGACGTGCAGGCCACCCTGGGGGTGACTCTCGCATGGAGAGGCCGCAGCCGGCAGGGGCTGGCCGTTCTGGACCGGGCGGTGGAGGCCTCGCGCGGCGGTCTGGCCGGGCGCGTGCTCATGCGGCGCGCTTCCGTACTCAAGGACCTGGGCCGGTTCCACGAGGCACACGAGGACTTGAGCCGCGCATTGTCCTACTTCCGCCGGGCGGGCGACACAATTTGGGAGGCACGGTCGCTGACCCATCGAGCTGAGGTCTTTCTCGGGCTTGGTCTCCCGCGGCGCGCGGAGGTGGATTTCGCCCATGCCGAGGAACTGTTCGGAACCAATGGGCAGGAACTCGAGTACGCCAAGGCCCGACATAACCTTGGACAGGCCGCGCTGGCCCGCGGCGACCTTCCCCAGGCACTTACCTATCTCGACGAAGCGGGCAAACGCTACGAGGCGCTGGGCGAAGCTTTCCCCGAGCTCGCCATCGACCGCTGCTCGGCGCTGCTGGCGGCCGGGCTAGCCGCAGAGGCGGCACAAGAGGCCGACACCGCGCTCAGCCGGATACCAGCGGAGGGAGGGATAGCGTTCAAGAAGGCGGAGCTAATGTTCGCTGTGGCCACTGCTGCTCTTGCCGCAGGCAACCCGGCCGTGGCGAGAGAGCGGGCCCGTCAGGCGCGGCGACTGTTTCGGGCACAGCAGCGGGATGTCTGGGACGTGCGCGCCGACCTCGCATTCGCCCAGGCCAGGTACGCGGCGGGTGAGCGTTCTGCCAGCCTGTTTCGGTCCGTCGAGCGGGTTGCCGCCCGTCTGGAGGCGTTCCAGGCCGCGGAGGCGATGCAGGCGCACCTGCTGGCCGGCCGACTCGCCCTGAGCCGAAAGCGCACGATCGAAGCAGACCAGCACCTCGATCGCGCCGGGAGGTCACGCTATCGCGGGCCGATGCTGAACCGCAGCGTGGCCTGGCTCGCCCGGGCGCTGCAAGCTGACGCGCGAGGCAACGCCCGAGCCACCCTCGCGGCCTGCCGGCGCGGGCTCGACGTCCTCGGCGCCCACCAGATGACGCTCGGTGCGACCGAGCTGCGCGCATACGGTACGGCGCATGGCGCCGAGCTGGCCATGCTCGCCCAGCACGAGGCGCTTCGGCGTGGCGACGGCCGTCGGCTGCTGTTCTGGAGCGAGCGATGGCGGGCGACCACGCTGGCTGCGCGGAGCACGCCGCTCCGCCACGACCAGGAACTCGTGGCCGAGCTGTCGGCGCTGCGGCACGTCACGCGGCTGCTGGCACTGGGTGAGATGCCTGCCCCTGGCCGCAGCGCCCTTGAACGGGAACGGCGCCGGCTTGAGGCGGCAGTGCAGGCCCGCACCCGCCAGGCACCAGGCAGCGGGGTGTGGGAAGTGGGAGAGCTCGATTTCGGCGCCCTCTGCGCGGAACTCGGTGACCGCACGCTGATTGAGCTGGTCGAGGTCGACGGCGTGCTCCATGTCATTACCGTCGCGGACCGACGAGTGCGGCTGTACACTGCCGGCCGCGTGCCCGTGCGTGAGGTCCAGCTGAGCCGCTTCGTGCTGCACCGCATTGCGCGTGGCCGCCTTCACGCAAGCGACCACGCGGTGCTAGCCCACCAAGGCGCCAACCTGGAGGCTTCGCTGCTCGGCCCGGCCACGGCGGAAATCGGTGATCGCCGCGTCGTGGTGGTACCGCCGGGTCGGCTGCAGGCTGTGCCGTGGACGCTCATGCCTTCGCTGCGCGACCGCGCTGTGACGGTGGCGCCGTCCGCGCTGGCCTGGCTGCGTGGCCGCCGCCAGCGGCCCCCGGCTCACCGGCGGGTCGCGCTCGTCGCGGGGCCGCGGCTGGCGACGGGAGGCGCGGAAGTCGAGCAGCTGCACGCTCGCTACCTGGATGCCGTCTTGCTGGACAGGGGCAGCGCGACAGCTGAGCGGGTGCTCGCCGCCCTGGACGGTGCGTGGCTCGCGCACATCGCGGCGCACGGCACATTCCGGGCCGACAACCCTCTGTTTTCCTCCATCCAGCTCGACGACGGACCGCTCACCGTGCATGACTTCGAGCGTCTCGGCCGGGCTCCCTATCGGCTGGTCCTCTCCAGTTGCGACTCCGGGAGCGCGGCGCCGGTCGGGGCTGATGAGCTGCTGGGCCTGGTCGGCAGCCTGATGCCGCTCGGTGCGGCCGGGATCGTCGCCAGCATTGTGCCGGTCAACGACAAGGCCGCGGTCCCGCTCATGCTGGCCTTGCACGACGCCCTTGAAAAGGGTGCCGCGCTACCCGAGGCGCTGCTGGCCGGGCGCCGGGCGACCCGAGGCGACGCCCTGGCAGAAGCGACCGCGCATTCCTTCCTGGCTCTCGGCGCGTGACCGGACCGCCGCAGGTGCCGTGCCTGCCCCGCGCTCGGGGACGGCCACGACAGGTCACCGGCTAGCTGCGAGTACGGGGTAGCCTCCCGGTCGGCGCCGACGAGCTACTGGGCATGGCCAGCGCGCTGATGCCGCTCGGAACGGCGAGCATCCTCGCGAGCGTCGTTCCGGTCAACGACGCACCCACCGCTCCACTCATGGTCGCGTTTCATGACCGGTTGCGTGCAGGGTTGTCATTTGGGGAGGCGCTCCTAGCCATCAGAACCGCCGTCGGCCGAGACCCGACAGCGACCGCCACGGCATTGTCTTTCGTGGCGCTCGGCCGGTGACTGACGCTTCCCGGCTCGTGCTCTACCGTCGAGAGCTCGTCACAGCCAGACCCAGTGCGTGCTCACCCGGCCCCCGGATGCAGAGCGGCATCGCAGCCGGGCTGGCCCGGAAGTCACGTCAGTGATCAGGAATCGGCCGAGGCTGTCCAACTCCACGTCGTGTACGCGTCCGTCGGCCTGCTCCAGGACGCAACTGCGGTCGGCTGCGCCGATGACCTGGCCGACCAGCATCAGCTGATCCGGCTGTCCACTCACTTCTAGCTCAACCCGGACGCCGCCGCCGTCGAAAGACAACAGGCGAGTATCTGTGGCCTCGGTCGGGGCCGTGCGAACCGGATCAAAGCGCAGCTCGTCCTCCATGGCGGCTGAATCCGCCACCAGCGCTGCCAGCTCGGCATCGAGTTCCCGGGTGATTATCGCCGCCCGCGCGGCCGCGAAGACCTCGTCCGGCACAGGATCGACATCGCGGACAATCCGCCGGAGATTATCAAGATCAGCGTTATCTCTGTCCATAGCTCCAACCACCCTTACGTAGCCCCGGGGGACGGCACGCCGAACGGATAAGCCGCCGCCATCACGCTGTCGCGAAGCATGGCGAGGCACCGCTGCCGGGTGGGACCTATGCTCCCGACAGGCATGTCGAGTGCCGCTGACACCTCCGCATAGGTTGGCGGCGGATCCGACATAAGCACCCGCAGGAGCGCTTGGCAGCGCGGCTGCAGACCAGCAAATGCGCGCCAAAGCGCTGCGTCGCGCTCGTCGCGCAGCAACGCGTCGTCCAGCTCATCACCGGCGGCCGGAATGTCGTCGAGACCGTCGGCCGTCGTCGTGGTTCGCGCGCTCCGTCGCAGCGCCCCCAGGCACTCGCGCCGCATCGTCGTCACCAGCCAGCTGCCGACGCCTTCTGGGTTGCGCAGAT
>DATBRJ010000407.1:0-7742 GCA_036560395.1 Actinomycetes bacterium
GGGCCAGATCAGTTCTTCGCGCAGCACGGTTTCGCGCCGACGACGACCTACGAGTTGATCTGGAACGATCGCAGCTACCCACCGAAGGCCCTGCTCGGCACCGCTTACGAGTTCGCGACGGGCCGGCGCCTCGCCTCCGGCGATTTCGAGGGCGGCAAGGCGGGCGCCGTCCGCGTCCTCGGAAAGCTGGGGTTCACCGTCCAGCAGATCCGTCGACCGTCCGAGTGAGGCGGGACCGACCGACGACTCGCGGCCGCTCTCCGGGCGCGACCGGCACGTTGGTCGAGCATGCTGCAAAGGATCTGCCAAGGCCCGGGGCAACCTGCGGACATCGCAGCACCGCAGCCGTGGCTTTGGTCATTAGCCGAGCGTGAACAGTCAGGACGCCATCACCACCGGGTGGTAATGGCGCAAACCGGGACGCCGGCGCCACATACGCTGAGGCTGTGTCCGACGACGGAAGCCGGCCTTCTCGAGCCGAGGACGTGCACGAGCTAGCGCTGGCCATGCCGTACGTCACCGTCGAGCACGGGACCAGTGACAATCCCGTCTACCAGGTGGGCAGGAAGTCGTTCATTTTCTTCCGCAATCGCCGGCCGGATGCAGTCGACCCCGACACGGGTGAGCGCTATCCGGATGTGATCGTCTTCTGGGTCGCGTCCGAGGCGGACAAGCAGGCGCTGGTTCGAGACGAGGCGTCGCCGTTCTTCACCACAGCGCACTTCGACGGCCATCTGTCCGTGCTGCTGCGGGCAAGCCGCATCGGTGAGCTCACCCGGCAGGAACTGGCAGAGGTCGTCCAGGACGCGTGGCTGTCCCGCGCGTCACCGCGCAGGGCGGCAGCGTGGCTCAGCGCGCACCCCCCGGCGTGATCGCGCCCGTTCCCCGGGTAACGAGGCGCGGGCGCCGTCGATGCGGGCGGGTGGCTCCAGACGGGCTTAGCCTGGTCGGTCGGTGCCAAAGGCAGTCTCGGCCTCGTCGGCGATGGCCTCGTCCGGGGAGGCGCCCGCCTTGTCGTCTGACGCAGTGCGGCTGGTACCGAGGTCAGTCCCAGCCGCGGTGCCGCTCTCGGGCTGCGCTGCCGTCGCGTACGGCTCCTCAGAACCGTTCTGCATCCACTCGGGACCACGGCTGCGCTTGGTAGCGGCGAGGCCGGCCAACGCGGCAGCACTGAGCCCGCCCATTGCCAGCGCGGTGTTGCGTACCTTGTGGGACTTGCGCGACTGCTCCAGCGCGGCGTACTCGCCCAGGAGCGCGCGCCACATGGCGACACTGCGTGCCTTGGCTTCAGTCCGTGTCGGACGCGACCGCTCAGCGGCCGACGCCATCATGGCCAGTGCCAGCGGCATCAGGTCGTCGGTGACCTTGGTACGGGCGGCGCTCACCTTAGGGGCGATCGCGTTTCCAGCTTTCTCCACGGTGGGCCCGGCCATGGCCTGAGCTTTGTAGGCAGCTTCCGCCGCCCGATGCCGTGTCTTCATCGCCTTCAGGCGTAGGCGCTCTTTGCGGCTTGCCTTGGCTTTGCCGAACCGGAACACAGCGACCTCCGGGTCGTCGATGGCTAGAAATCGCCGGCGAGCTCTTGCGAACGGCCAACTTGACGCTAATTCCCCACGATACGGCCAGTCATGCGGGCGGCCGGGGGGTTGTGGGACAAGTACCTCGCGTGGCCGAACCAGCACGGCGCGTGCGAGGATGCTCTAACGCGCCGGTACCGACCGGGACCCCGTGGCGTGTTTCTATTGTCGTTTTCGTACGAGTAGAGGGGCCGAACGCGTGGCCGAGGAGCTGTTCGCGATCATCACGACGAACGTCGGAGAAATCGAGCTCAAGCTCTTCCCCGACCGGGCGCCGAAGACGGTCAGGAATTTCGTGGGGCTGGCCGAGGGCACGAAGGAGTGGACCGATCCCCGCACCGGCAAGTCGACCAGCGAACCGCTCTTCGACGGAACGATCTTCCATCGAGTGATCAAAGGCTTCATGATCCAGGGCGGTGACCCGCTCGGCACCGGAACCGGCGGTCCCGGCTACAAGTTCGCGGATGAATTTCATCCCGACCTCACCTTCGACCGGCCCTATCTCCTCGCCATGGCGAACGCCGGACCCAACACGAACGGCTCGCAGTTCTTCGTCACGGTTACACCCACCAAGTGGCTCACCCACAAACACACGATCTTCGGTGAAGTCGCCGATCACGAGAGCCGCGACGTTGTCGACCGCATCAGCAATACCGCGACCGGCGCCATGGACCGCCCGCTCGAGGACGTTGTTGTCGACTCGATCCGGGTGGAACGCCGGGAGGCCTAGTGGGCGCTGAACCTGCGATGGCAGGCGACGAGCCCGGCCCTGCCGACGAGGTCGCCCCAACCTGTTATCGCCATCCTGGGCGTGAGACCCACATTCGCTGTACGCGGTGTGATCGCCCCATTTGTCCCGACTGCATGATCAGCGCAGCAGTCGGCTTCCAGTGCCCTGAGTGTGTACGTGACGGCGGCCGCACGGTCCGCGAGGCACGTACGCAGCTCGGCGGTCGAATCCACCGCCGGTCCGACGTCGTAACCAGGACACTCATCGCCATCAATTTCGCCGTCTTCGTCCTTGCCAACCTCGGCGGCCCTGCACTTCAGGAGCGCCTGACGCTACTGGGAAATGCGGGGTTCCTTGCATCGACAGGAGGTCCGGCTGGTGTCGCCCAGGGCGAGTGGTACCGGCTGATCACGGCGGCGTTCCTGCACATCCAGCTCGCGCACCTCGCCCTGAACATGATCGCTCTATGGCTGTTCGGGCCGCCGCTCGAGGCAGTCCTCGGACGCTGGCGATTTCTGACGCTTTATCTACTCTCGGCACTGGGTGGCTCGGTCGCCTCGTACCTGTTCAACCCCCCCACCCAGCAATCAGTCGGCGCGTCCGGCGCGATCTTCGGTCTCCTCGGCGCCACGCTCGTGATCGCAAATCGACTCCGCTTCGATCCAAGGGCGATCGCCATCCTCATCGTGCTGAACTTGGTGATCGGGTTCGTCGTCTCAGGAATCGACTGGAAGGCGCACATTGGGGGTCTGATCACGGGTGCGGTCGTAGCCGGGGCCTTCGTGTACGCACCTAAGGCCCGTCGGACCGAGGTCCAGGTGGTGGCGTGCCTCGTTGTGCTGGCGAGCATCATCGGGCTCGTAGCGCTGCGCACCGCCCAGCTCACCTGAGCACGATCGGTGGCGGTGTTCCTGGACCCAATTGTGTGACATGTCCACCAGCCGTCGCCCTGGCTCCACGAGCCGTGCGGGGCGGAAGCCGCCGAGCTTACTTCCAGCGGGTGGATACACCGAAGCCGGCTGCAATGAACGCGAAGCCGACGAGCAGATTCCAGTTGTGGAGATCGGTGATAATCGGCACGTTCTTGTCGCTCGCGTTCACGACATAGAAGGTGACCAGCCAAGCCAGACCGAAGAGCAACAGTCCGACCATTAGGGCGGCAACCCAGGGTGGGCTCTCGAGTCGGACCGGTGCCTTTTCGGGAGGCGGAGTGAATGCGGTCTTGCGCCGCAACCGGGACTTCGGCATCGGAGGACTCCTTGCAAGCTGGGCAGCCCCGGATGGGCCTGGCGGCAGTCTTCACCAACCGCCGGGCGTGCTGGACTACGTCGGTTAGCGTAACGCCATTCTCCCTTGTGCTGTTTGGTGGAGGTTGTGATGGCGCCGGCTAAGCGACAGCCTGCCATGGCCTGGCGAGCCGTGGTTCCTGTCGTGGCCCTGCTCGCTGGCCTCACGTTCGCGACGAGCGGCGAAGCTGCGCGCGGAACGGATCTTCGAGGAGGTCGGTCAACTCGCCTGGTCGACCTCATCGAGAGCGTGGAGCAGGGCAATGCGCGGCTCGCGAGAGACGTCTCGACACTTCGTGACCAGGTTGGCGCCCTGACCGCGAACTCTAGTGATGCCCGCGTCGAAGCAGCGCAAGCCGAGGCCCGGCTCCTCTCGTCACCCGCCGGGCTCACCGCGGCGACAGGTCCGGGCCTGACTGTCGCGCTCAACGACGCCCCGGCGGGGGCGATCGACCGCACCTACCCGGGCCTGCCGACCCCGAGTCCAGACGATCTCGTCGTCCACCAGCAGGACGTCCAGGCCGTCGTCAACGCCCTGTGGGCGGGGGGCGCGCAGGCGATCCAGCTCATGGATCAGCGGGTGATCTCGACGAGTGCTGTGCGCTGCGTAGGGAACACGCTTATCCTTCAAGGCCGCGTGTACTCCCCGCCATACACCATCACCGCGATCGGCGACTCCGATCGTCTTGTTGGCGCTTTGAGCAGGTCGACCGCGGTGCGGAACTTCCGGCAGTATGCGGCCGCATACGGCCTCGGCTACCACGCAGGGACGAGATCAGACGTGACGATTCCGGCGTATACCGGCGCGCTCGACCTCCGGTATGCCACGCCGGCGGGGGACTGATCGATGGAACGCCACTCCGGCTCAGGGGCCGGATCAGAGCCGACGACCGAGCAGGAGAGCTGGTTCGTCCGGCCCTCGGCCGCGGGCGGGATGGATCCGGGCGTCCGTAATGGGGCAGCCGCTCCTCAGACGAAGGCGGTCCATGAAGGTGCAGCTAGGAACGGCACCTCGGCGGCCGAGCCGGTCGGCCATGAGGTCGAGCAGGCGGATGCGCCAGAGACGGTGCCCAGCGGGGCCAGCGGCATCAGCCGAGCAGCGAACAACGGAGGAGCTGACGCTCAGGCAACGGCGGCGGCCGAACCACAGGCCCCAGCGGAGGCGGGGGAAACCGTTGGCGGGATCGATGCACCTCTTGCCGCTGGTCCACCCCCTTTGCCACGTCGGTACGGGACCCCGCCGGCGACCGCTGAACCCGCCCACCGAGAGATTGGGCCCGATCCGCTCGGTCTGCCCATACCAGGCACGCCCAAGGCCGGACCGGCGAGCGCACCGCCTGACCATGAGGAGAGCGCCGAGGACACCTTTGGTTCGCGAGAGTCGGCTGATGATGGGTCGCTGCCAGCACGTGGGCCGGTCGCCGGCGAGCGGCGCTTCCAGGATCCGTTTTCGCAGGGAGGGATGGTCGCCGCGGACCGACCCGAGCGGGCAGCCGACCCGTTCAACGCCCTCGATATCCGTGAGTGGTTCAGGGACACCCGCGCACCGCGCACGGGAGCCGAGACCGGACCAGCCGGCGGCGCCTTCCCCATCGACCCGGCAGCGCCGTCCGTACCGGTACCGCCGGCACGACGGCGGTCTGCTCGCACGACTGTGGCCAGAGGCGTCGGCGAGATTCTGGTCACGCTTGGCCTAGTGATCTTGCTCTTCTGCGTCTACCAGCTCTTCTACACCAACATCGAATCCAACCGAGCTCAGGCAAAGATCAAGAACAGTCTTGAACGGGGCTGGAAGCCGGCAGAGCAGGGCCCAGACGCGAAGCCGGTCGGTGAGAACTTCTCTGGGATCGGCGTCGGTGACGCGTTCGCGCTCATGCACATTCCCCGCCTAGGCCGGAGCTGGGAGAAGCCGATCATCGAGGGCGTCAGTCTGGACGAGTTGGCGCGTGGGCTCGGCCATTACCCCGACTCGGCCATGCCCGGGAAGATCGGCAACTTCGCAGTGGCCGGACACCGAGCGACGCACGGCGAGCCCTTCCGCAATCTGAACGAACTGCGGCAAGGTGACGTCGTAATCGTGGAGACGGAGAACAACTGGTACCGGTATGTGATCGATAGCAATCAGATCGTCGATCCGACCGACGTCGAAGTCGTGCTTCCGGTGCCGAACCAGCCCGGCGCCAAGCCGACCGAAAGGTTGATCACATTGACGACGTGTAATCCTCGCTGGGCGTCGACCGAGCGCCTGATCTACTGGGGCCACCTCGACTCCGTGATGAGTAAAGCGGCAGGAACGCCCGCTGAGCTGCTGGGGTAGCAACTGCGTTGAGGACGTCCGCGGAAGGAATCGCATGTACGGCTGGATCTGGCGACACATCCCAGGTCACTGGCTGGTCAAGGCGATCTGGGCCGTGACAGCCATCCTCTTCGTGGTGTGGCTGCTCTTCGAGCATGTCTTCCCGTGGATCGACCCGCGGCTGCCGTTCAACAACGTAACCGTGGACGAATCCGGTGCCTCGGCGCTGCGGGCGTTCGGCGGCGGCTCATGACCCGGATCCTCGTCGTCGACAACTACGACAGCTTCGTCTTCAACCTGGTCCAATATCTCGGCCAGCTCGGCGTGGATTGCGAAGTCCGGCGTAACGACGAGGTGTCCCCCTCGGACGGGCGGTCATATGACGGCGTCCTGCTCTCCCCGGGACCGGGTGTGCCGGAGAAGGCGGGCGTCTGCATCCCGTTGATTCAGGAGTGTGGCGGCGACGTCCCCGTACTCGGTGTGTGCCTTGGTCACCAGGCGATCGCCGTGGCCTTTGGCGGAACGGTGAGCCGCGCGCCGGAGCTGTTGCACGGGAAGACGAGCGCGGTTCATCACGACGGCGCAGGGATCCTCCACGACCTGCCAAGCCCGTTCACGGCGACGCGTTACCACTCGCTGGCGGTTGAGCCGTCCTCGATCCCGTCAGAGCTCGAGGTGACCGGCCGCACCGCGGGCGGCGTGGTGATGGCCCTGCGCCATCGTGACCTCCCGATCGAGGGTGTGCAGTTCCACCCCGAGTCGGTCCTCACCGAACACGGCCACCAGTTGCTCGCCAACTGGCTCACCCAATGCGGCGATATGGACGCCACTGGCCGCGCCGCCGTCCTGGATCGGGCCGTCCGGTTCTTCACCGCGTAACACCTCAGGTTGTGGTTCACCCGTTCAGGGCCCGACTGCCGAGAGGGCCGAGGCCCGCTCGTTCCCGTCAGCGGTCACCCACCCGGGAGATGGTTGACCGTGATGGTGATTTCCGTGTTCTGGGCGACTTGGGTGCCCGGCGGGATGCTTTGTGAGACGACCGTTCCGTTCGGTTTGGTCGGATCGGGCGGGTTCAGGTTCTCGACCTTCACCTTGAGGCCGTCGCCCTCCAATGCCTGTTTTGCTGCATCCTCGGTGAATCCGACGACGTTGCGGACCGCCACGAGCTGCTGCTGCGGCTGCTTCGCAACGATCAGGGTGACGGTGGTCCCTGGATCCACCCGCGCCCCTGCCCCCGGATTCTGATCCAGGACCGTGCCCGGTTCCTCGTCCGGAGCCTCCGCCTCGTTGATCTGGACCTTGAACCCGGCGTCCTGGAGTATGTTTTCGGCGTCATTGCGCTGCTTGCCGACAACCGAGGGCACCTGGACCTGCTCGGGTCCGGTCGAGACGAGCAGCTTGACCGTCGAGCCCTTCTTCGGCTTCGCGCCGGCCGCCGGGTTCGTACCGATGACGTGGTCTTGCTCGACGTCCGCGCTGGCCTGATCCACGACCTGCACCTTGAAGCCGAGGTCTTGCAGTTGCGCCTTCGCCTGGTCGGGCGTCAGGTCTCTGACGTCGGGGACTGTGACCGTCTCCGTGCCCTTGGAAATGCAAAGCGTCACAGTGGAGCTGGGCGTCGCCTGCGTCTGACCCTCGGGCGACTGCCGGTAGACCTGACCCGATGTGTACTGGTCGTTGAACGCCGCGCAGCCGTCATTGACGCTGGGCTTGAAGTGGGCCTGCTCCAGGGTCGTGACCGCGTTGTCCTCGGGGAATCCGAGGACCGACGGCACAGCCTGCGTCTTGGCGCCCTCGTCCCCGCCGAAGATCGCCCGGCCGATGAGAGCCGCCAGTGCAAAGACCGCGATCAC
>DATBRJ010000408.1:0-2230 GCA_036560395.1 Actinomycetes bacterium
CGAGGCCGACATGGTCGGAGTCCGGTGAACCCTCGCCGCGATGCGCTCACGGGCGGTTGCGATATCGGCGACGGAGAGCAGGCCAGTCACGGCATCTCGCCCGCCCTGACGATGCGCTGTCGCGTCATCTGGATCTCATCCACCGGAAAGGACCGCCAAGCCTCCATGGCTAAACCCTGGCGGGGCTTTCACCGCACGACAACACCCGGCATTGCGGCCACTGGCGAACGCCGAGGAACGCCTCGGCCTCGATCCGGCGACCATCATTCGCTGGAGCGCTCCAAGTGAGCCCTCCGCCAGGCCGCGACGGCTGGCCGGACGCTATGCTCCCCCGCTATCCGGCTGCCACAGGCGCTCAGTCGCCATGCCCGACGCGGCCGATTCTCCTGGATTCGAGAGACAGCGCAGCAGTGATTAGTCGCTCTGAGGTTGAGGCCGCGGCCGGCAGGATCGCCGGACGGATCCGTCGCACCCCGGTGGCCGAAATCGACCCGGCCAGCTACGCCCCCGCTGGGAGCGTATGGCTGAAGTTGGAGTTCATGCAGCACACGGGCTCGTTCAAGCCTCGCGGGATGTTTAACCGCATCCTTGCTGCAGCCGAGACCGGAAGCCTTCCAGCAGAGGGCGTGATCACTGCTTCGGGTGGCAATGCCGGGGCTGCCGTCGCGTACGCGGCGAAGGACCTTGACGTCACCGCGGAAATCTACGTACCGGCAACCACTCCTGCGGTGAAGGTCGACAAGCTGCACAAGCTTGGCGCCAAAGTCGTCCAGCACGGCGTCGAATATGCGGAGGCGTACGAGGCGGCGACGAAGCGGGCGGCCGAGACAGGCGCGCTGTTCTGTCATGCCTACGACCAGCCTGAGGTCTGTGCCGGGCAGGGCACGCTCGCGCTCGAACTCCTGGAGCAGGTCGGTGAGATTGACACGGTCGTCCTCGCGGTCGGTGGCGGCGGCCTGATGGCCGGCGTGGCGGCCGCCCTCGAGGGTCGCGCCCGAGTTCTCGCGGTCGAACCCGAGACCATCCCGACGCTGCACGCCGCCTTGGTGGCCGGTGGTCCAGTCGATGTCGACATATCCGGTATCGCTGTTGACTCTCTCGGCGCCCGCCGCGCCGGCACGATCGCTTATCAGGTCGCCACCCGCACCGGCGTACGGAGCGTGCTCGTCACCGACGAGGCGATCATTGCCGCCCGGCGGCAGCTCTGGGACCAGTACCGGGTGATCGTCGAACACGGCACCGCCTCCGCCCTCGCTGCACTTACGTCCGGTGCCTACCGACCGGCCGACGGCGAGCGCGTCACAATCCTGCTCTGCGGCGCTAACACAAACCCGGCCGACCTCGCGAGCTGAGGCCCTGCGGGGGCCACGGATGGCGCGGGTGGACGATGGGGTGAAGTGCCGGCGTTCGGGCACAAGAACCTGACCTGCACACAAGCCCGAACAAGTGAGGCCCCTGCCATGGCGGTGTGTGAAGTCTGCGGCAACGACTACGCAATGAGTTTCGAGGTGCATGCTGCCGGAGCCGTCCATGTGTTCGACAGCTTCGAATGCGCCATCCACCGGATGGCGCCGACCTGCGAGCACTGTCAATGCAAGATCATCGGACATGGACTCGAGGCGGACGGACGCTTCTTCTGCTGCGCGCACTGTGCCCGCGAAGAGGGCGCGACCGCCCTCGTCGATCACGTCTGAATGCAGGAGCCGACATCCGTGCGGCTTGGGAGGCAGCGATGGGAACCGTTGCACGCGTAACCGAGATTAGCGCGACCTCGGATCAAAGTTTCGAGGACGCGATCAACACAGGAATAAGCCGAGCGGCCGAGACGCTCCGGCAGGTCAGGTCCGCGTGGATCAAGGAAATGCACGTGGATGTGGCGGACGGCCGGGTGAACCAGTACCGGGTGAGCATGCTTGTGACATTCGTACTCGAGGGCTGACCAAGCCGGGCCGCGGGGCGGCTCACCGTACTCAGCTTCCGGTCCGGTGCTCGTCGCCGGCCAGTTGGTCAGGCACGATCTCCGGTCGGTGTGGTTCCGTACTCGGCGGCGGAGGTGGCTCCAGCTGCTTCGCGTCTGCACTAGAGAGCTGAGGAGGTCCGGACGCTGGGATCGCGCTGCGATCGGGCACTGCTAGCAGCACGGCCCAGAGCAGCACGAGAACTGCCGTCCCGTAGATGGCGCCCCCGATCCCGTACAGCTCGAACCCGATGAGCGTGCCGATCAGCATCA
>DATBRJ010000409.1:0-16722 GCA_036560395.1 Actinomycetes bacterium
GGTCGCCGGACGCCATCGACGCAGGCACCATGGACGTGCTGAGTCACATCGCGGGCATCGGTCTCACAGCCACGATCACGAAGGACGGTTCGACGACGACCCTTCGCGTGGTCGCGGACTGATACAGCGAGTCTTCCCCTAGGACATGAAGCCCCCGCGCTGGTAGAGGGCATACGCGGATGTCGAGCCTGGTACCCCCTTGCGCTTCCAGCCTCGTCAACGTTCACCTCATCCGCACCGCGACGGCGACGGTCTTCATCGTTGTCGGGCTCGAGGAGGACGACCTGACTGCCTTCCGCCTCGGCCAGGCCCGCCGCAACAGCGCTGGCAATGAATACAGCGTGACAGCGCTCGCCGCCGCCGAGGTTCTGCTGGCTGTGGCCCTCAGAGCCTCCTGAACGCTCCTAGGCGCTAGCGGGCTTGCAGGTCATCGCACGTAGGCTCGGCGCGATGGTGAGATGGGGCGGCGGCGGCTGATGAACCAGCGACGACAAGCAACGGCATCGGTCCGCCCACGAGGCTGCGTGTTCCAGGGTGACCTGTGGCGCGGTGGCGCCGCAGAGCCTGAGCCGGGCTCCCTGGTGATCATCGATCACGCCGGCTGGATCGCGGCCGCTGGTCCGGCGACGGAACTTCCGATCCCAGCCGATCTTCCGTTATACGGCGGCGAGGGCCGTTGGGTTGGTCCTGGCCTTGTCGACGCCCACGTCCACCTCGCCTTCGGACCGGTCGAGGAGATGCTGGCGGGAGGTGTGGTCGCGGTTCGCGATCTCGGCGCACCGCTTGAGGCCGCGCTGCGTTGGTCGGCATCCCCCAACGGCCCCGCGGTTGCGGTGGCCGGTCCCATCCTGACCGCCCCGGGTGGTTATCCGATGAACAGCTGGGGCGCAGACGGATTCGGCACATCCGTGACCAGCCCCGCACAGGCGCGAGCCATTGTTACGAACCTTTCCCGTGTCGGCGTCGAGGTGATCAAGATCGCACTCGAACCAGCGGCCGGGCAGCCTGTTCCTTCACCGGAGATCACCCGGGCGGTGGTCGACGCAGCCCATGAAGCCGGCCTTGGGGTCATCGCCCATGCGCTGACGGTCGAGATGGTGGAACGCGCGGTCGCCGCGGGTGTGGACGAGCTAGCCCACACTCCGGTGGAGCGGTTGCCGGAGCCACTCATCGATAAGCTCGCCGCCGCCGGCACGACTGTTGTGTCGACCCTCCACGCATTCGCTGCATATCCCGGGTCGGCGGTGCGGGAGAACGCCGATGCGCTGGTGGGAGCTGGGGTTCCACTTGCCTACGGGACCGATCTCGGGAACGAAGGCACGCGGACCGGCGCTGAACCGAGGGAGCTCGAGCTGCTGGCGCGTGCCGGCCTGAACATGCGTGGAGCAGTAGTGGCGGCGACCGGCCGAGCAGCTGGCGTCGCGGGGCTGCGCCGCCTGCCCGGTCTCGGCTCGATCAGCGTCGGTAGTCCCGCTTACTGCGTCGCCCTCCCGACCGATCCGTTCCTTGATCCACACGCATGGCGTACGCCGATCGCGTCGGTAGCGGGAGGTACTGTCTGGTCAATGCCTGGAACCGACAATCCCGGCGTCTCCCCGGTCGCCGGGGAGCCGCGCAGCGGCGCGCCGGCTGGCGTGCAGTCCGCCGCAACGGCGCCGACCCGGCTGGGCCTCGGGCCCGCGGGGCGTCGGCCGATCGAACGCACGAGCGGTGCCGAGTCCCGTCGGCCCGGGCAAGAACCGGACCTACCGGCCGCAGCATCGATGGGGATGCAGCAGGCCGGGGATCCCCAGCGGCAGGGTGGCCTCCCCGCCGCGCCATGGGCATCGGGACCGCCGGCCGAAGGCGCGCGGTCGGCGCGGGGGATGCTCGCGGGCTACCGCCGCGACCTGAGTGCCGCGATGATTGTTTTGTTGGCGTCGCTGCCGCTCGGGGCGCTGATGGGGCTCGTCTGGGAGCGGGTCGCACCCAAGGCGCATTGGATGGTCCAAGGCGGCGGCGCGGTGCTCAGCGAGGTGGAGCAGTCTGACTTCGTTGCCGCCGACGGCTGGTTCGCGGTCCTGGGCGCTGTTGCCGGGCTGCTCTGCGGGACGATCGCCTTTGTGCTCTTTCGCGGCAGGACAAGGACACTGCCGATTGGTCTCGCCGCCGGGGGGATCCTGGCCTCACTGGTTGCGTGGCGATTGGGCCGGGCACTCGGTCCTGGGCCGATCGACTCGCATCGGGGCGCGCCTGACGGCTCCACCTTCGACGGTCCGCTTGACCTGCGCGCCGACGGCGTGCTCCTCAGCTGGCCCATAGCCGCGCTCCTCGCGGTTCTCGTCCTCACCGTCATCTTCGACCGAGAGTAGGGCGCCGTCCTGCGCCATCTCCTGGGTAGCCGGGTACTGGCATGGCCGACGATCGGCCGTGGCTCGCACTCCAAATTCCGCGGCAACGGGATTCACCGCCGGCTTCACGAAGTTGTGCACTGACGGGCCCAACCAAGCATGCGAGGGAGAGCTCATGGCAACGGTGGTTGAGCAAACACCGCCGGAGCGGTCGATCGGCCGCGCATTGTCTCGCGCCCGGGCGGCGAAGTCGCTCGACGCGGAGGAGGCCCGGGCGCTCCTCTACGCCCGCGGCGACCAGCTGGCCGATCTCATGGGCAGCGCCGCCCGGGTGCGGGATGCCGGACTCGCAGCAGTCGGCCGCGCCGGCATCGTGACGTACAGCAGGAAGGTCTTCATCCCGCTCACGAGGCTCTGTCGCGACCGCTGCCACTACTGCACGTTCGCGACCACCCCCGGCCGCGTTCACGCGCCCTTCCTCAGCCCCGACGAGGTCCTCGACATCGCCCGACGGGGAGGCGCCGTGGGCTGTAAGGAAGCGCTGTTCACCCTCGGCGACCGACCGGAGGGCCGATGGCGGCAGGCGGCCCAGTGGCTGGAGCAGGCCGGCTACACCTCCACGCTGGAGTACGTACGGGCGATGGCGGTTCGGGTGCTCGAGGAGACCGGCCTGCTGCCGCACCTCAATCCAGGAGTGATGTCGTGGCAGGAGATGGCACGGCTCAAGCCGGTCGCACCGTCGATGGGGATGATGCTCGAGACGTCGAGCCGGCGGTTGTACGAGACGCCAGGGGAGGCGCACTTCGGCAGTCCTGACAAGGACCCGGCGGTGCGGCTGCGAGTGCTCGAGGATGCCGGCCGGCTGAATGTACCGTTCACGACCGGGCTCCTCATCGGCATCGGGGAGACGCCTGCCGAGCGGGTCGAGAGCCTCTTCGACCTGCGCCGGATTGCCCGCGAGTATGGCGCGATCCAGGAGGTCATCATCCAGAATTTCCGGGCGAAGGCCGATACTGCGATGCGATCAGCGCCAGATCTCGATGTCGACGAGTTCCTGGCCACCGTCGCCGTCGCGCGTCTTCTTCTCGGCCCCTCCATCCGGGTCCAAGCGCCGCCGAACCTGGTCGATCTCGATGAGTGCCGGCGGTTGCTCGCCGCCGGCGTCGATGACTTCGGCGGGATCAGCCCGCTGACTCCCGATCATGTGAATCCGGAGCGGCCGTGGCCCCAGATCGAGGCACTCGCCGCGGTGTGTGCGGAGGAAGGCTTTGCGCTGACCGAGCGGCTTACCGCGCACCCCGGGTATCTGACCGATCCCTGGCTCGACCCGCGGCTGCGGCCGCATGTGGAAGCGCTCGCCGACGACCGCGGGCTCGCCCGCCCCGGCGCGATGCCTGTCGGACTGCCCTGGCAGGAGCCGGATGGCGGATGGGAGTCCAGCGGTCGAACGGCCCTGCATGTCGAGGTCGACACGGTCGGCCGCAGCGCCGACCGCCGCGGGGACTTCGACGACGTCTATGGCGATTGGGCGGCACTTCGGGAGCAGGTGCAAACGGCGGCCGTCGTGCCACAGCGTCTTGGCTCGGACGTCGCGGCGGCACTGCGGTCTGCAGAACGCGATCCAGCGGGTCTTTCCGACGAGGATGCGCTAGCCCTGATGACAGCGGACGGCGCGGCTCTTGATGCGGTGACCGCATTCGCCGACGACCTACGGCGGGATGCCGTTGGCGAGACCGTGACCTACGTCCTGAACCGGAACATCAACTTCACCAACGTCTGCTACACGGGCTGCCGCTTCTGTGCATTCGCCCAGCGACGCACCGACGCCGATGCGTACACGCTCTCCCTGACGGAAGTCGGGGAGCGCGCGAATGACGCCTGGCAGGCCGGGGCAACCGAGGTGTGCATGCAAGGCGGCATCCATCCCGACCTGCCTGGCACGGCCTACTTCGACATCGCGTCCGAGGTCAAGCGCCGGGTGCCGAGCATGCACATTCACGCCTTCAGCCCGATGGAGGTCATGAACGGTGTCGCTCGCACCGGCCTGTCGGTGCGCGATTGGCTGCTTCGGGCGAAGGAGTCCGGGGTGGACTCCCTACCGGGGACCGCCGCCGAGATCCTCGACGACGACGTGCGCTGGATCTTGACGAAGGGCAAGCTTCCGGCGGCGGATTGGATCGAGGTCATCCGGACCGCGCACGAGGTGGGCCTGCCGACGACCTCGACGATGATGTACGGCCACGTCGACCACCCGGGTCACTGGGTGGCGCACCTCAAGGTGATCGCTCGTCTGCAGGAGGAGACCGGCGGCTTCACCGAGTTCGTGCCGCTTCCATTCGTCCACCAGAATGCGCCGATCTACCTCGCCGGAGTGGCCAGACCGGGGCCGACGGTCAGGGACAACCGCGCCGTTCATGCGATGGCGCGCATCCTCTTGCACGGACGGATCAAGAACATCCAATGCTCGTGGGTCAAGCTCGGCACAGACGGATGCGTGCAAGTGCTTCGCGGCGGTGTCAACGACCTCGGCGGGACGCTCATGGAGGAGACGATCAGCCGGATGGCGGGCAGTACCCACGGCTCGCGGCGATCGGTCGCAGAACTCCAGGCGATCGCCGCCGCAGCTGGGCGCCCATCCCGCCAGCGCACCACGACCTACGGCCAAGTCGACCCCGCGAGCAGCCGGGCCGCCGCGGTTTAGTGCCGCGTGTCCGAGGTCCTTTGACGGTGGCCCGAGGACCGCTGGATGACTGGCAAGGCCGCAGCGAGCCCGGCGTACTGGAGGTACGCGGGTGACCGAGAACGCCGCCAGGCGCCAGCGGGACCGGACCAACGCAAAGAGACTTTGGACACGCGACGCTAGATCCGCTGCGTTCTCCATCGACTGCTTCGATAGCCCTTCTTGCTGCCTACGCAGCCTGACCGGATCACCCGCGCGCCAGCATTGCGACTGCCGGATGCTCGTCGCGTCACCGGCGGGCGATCGGGGCGGTGGACGCGGACGTCATATTGACGAGATCTGTCGGGCGCACCTCGACGTCGAGGCCTCTCCGGCCGGCGGATACGAAGACGGTCGGGTGCAGGAGCGCGGTTTCGTCAAGGACGGTCGGCAGCCTCTTGCGTTGCCCAAACGGGCTGATCCCGCCTGCCACATATCCCGTTGTGCGCTCGGCGACGGCGACTTCGGCCATGACCGCGCGCTTCCCGCCGATGACCGCAGCGAGCGCCTTGAGATCCAGTTGGGCGTCGACCGGCACGATAGCGACCATGAGCCGGTCGTCGACCTGGGCGACAAGTGTCTTGAACACTCGCTCATGCGGCACGCCGAGTGCGTCGGCGGCCTCGATGCCGTAGGCGCCGACGCCGGGATCGTGTTCGTATGGATGCAGGCCGAAGGTGACGCCGGCCCTCGTGAGAGCGAGCGTCGCCGGAGTGCCGGCCGAGCCTTTGGCCTTGCCCATCGCCACCAGGAATATCGGACCATCCGCCTTCCTGTCCACGGCTACAGCTCGGGTGGCGTGTTCCTGGTCCTGCGCGAGCCACTGTCTCGGGTCGGCGGCGATCGGGTTACGGTCGCCGCACCAGCGTGTCAGCTCCTGAGACGGAGCGTCTCAGTGTCTGTCCCGGTTTCTACACTGGCCAGATGATCCGCCGCCTTGATCTCCGTGGATCAACCGACCCGTCCGGGCTGCTGCCCAGGGCGCGGCTGGACGTGTCCGCGGCGCTCGAGGTGGTGACCCCGATTTGTGCGGCCGTCCGGCGTGCGGGTGTGACCGCTATCAGGGAAATGACAGCGCGGCTCGATGGCGTCGACCTCACGTCAACCCGGGTATCCAAGGAGGCTCTCGACGACGCGCTGAGCGCGTTGGATCCGGCGCTGCGAGGCGCGCTCGAGGAGACCGCGCGTCGCACCCGCCGAGTGCATGACGCGCAGCGACCCACCGAGGCCACCGTTGACGTTGCTCCCGGCGGAGTCGTGACCGAGCGCTGGCTGCCGGTTCGCCGGGTGGGGCTCTATGTCCCCGGTGGTCTTATTGCTTATCCGTCCAGCGTGGTGATGAATGTCGTGCCGGCCCAGGTCGCCGGAGTCGGCTCGGTCGCTGTCGCTTCGCCGCCCCGCGCTGAGCATGGCGGCCTGCCGCATCCGGCGGTCCTCGCGGCCTGCGCCCTTCTCGGCGTCGACGAGGTTTACGCCGTGGGCGGTGCGCAGGCCATCGCGATGTTCGCCTACGGCACCGAGCAGTGCCGCAAGGTGGATCTGGTGACCGGCCCAGGAAACGTCTATGTGGCGGCGGCGAAGCGCCTCGTCAAGGGGATCGTCGGTACCGATGCGGAGGCTGGCCCGACCGAGATTGCAGTGCTCGCCGACGACACCGCGCCAGCTGCCTATGTCGCTGCCGATCTCATCGCTCAGGCCGAGCACGACGAGAACGCCGCCTGCCTTCTGGTCACACCGAGCACGCGGCTCGTCGACGCGGTGGACGCGGAGGTGGCCGCGCAGATCCGCCGGACCGGCCATCGTGCCAGGGTGCAGGCCGCGCTGACGGGCCAGTCCGCTCATGTCCTCGTGGACGATCTCGAGCATGCGCTTGCAGTGATCGACGAGTGGGCACCTGAGCATCTGGAGGTACTCACCGCTGACGCGGTGGAGGTTGCTCGTCGGGTGAGCAACGCCGGCGCGATCTTCGTGGGGCCATTTTCCCCGGTGAGCCTGGGTGACTACCTCGCTGGCTCCAACCACGTACTCCCAACCGGTGGGACGGCACGGCACTCTGGCGGCTTGTCGGTCCAGTCCTTCCTGCGCTCGGTTCACGTCGTGGAGTACACCCGGGAGGCTCTTGCCGCGGCCGCCGAGGACATCGATGCCCTCGGTTCCGCGGAGGACCTGCCGGCTCATGTGGCCGCGGTCCTTACCAGGGTCGGTCCCGCCAGCCAGGTCCCGGCTGGGCTGCCATGACGCCCGGCCGAGGTGCACAGGTCGCCGCCGCAGGACCTGGGTTGGCCGCGCCGGCCGGCCTGGCGCTGCGCGAGGACTTGCGCGGGCTGACGCCTTACGGCGCCCCGCAGCTCGATGTCCCGGTCCGGCTCAACACGAACGAGAATCCTTACCCGCCGCCGGAGGGGTTCGCCGAGGACCTGATGGTCATGCTGCGCGATCTGGCGGGTGACCTGAACCGCTACCCCGACCGTGACCTCATAGACCTCCGCACCGATCTGGCCGCCTACCTCGGTCATGGACTCGGGCCGGCTCACCTCTGGGCGGCAAACGGATCCAACGAGATCATGCAGCAGTTGCTGCAGGCGTTCGGCGGACCTGGGCGACGGTGCCTCGGGTTCGAGCCGTCCTATTCGATGCACCGCCTCATCGCGCTGGCGACTGCAACGGAGTGGGTCGACGAAGGCAGGGAGCCGGACTTCACCTTGGACCCGGTTCGTGCCGCGGTGGCTGTACGCCGGCACGAGCCATCCGTCGTCTTCCTCACCTCTCCGAACAACCCCACCGGTAGCTCGCTCCCGCTGGCTGTGGTGGCTGCGGTCTGCGAGGCGGCCTCTGGGATCGTGGTCGTCGACGAGGCGTACGCCGAGTTCGCCCGCGACCGCTCGCGCAGTGCCTTGACGCTCCTTCGCCGCCATCAGCGGCTCGTCGTCACCAGGACGATGTCCAAGGCATTCGCGCTCGCCGGCGCACGAGTCGGCTACCTCGCCGCGCACGAATCGATCATCGACGCGCTGCAGCTCGTCCGGCTTCCCTATCACCTCTCCGCGCTCACCCAGGCCGTCGCCCGGCTGGCGCTGCGGCACAAGGAGGCGTTGCTCGGCACGGTGGACGCGGTCCGCGCCGAACGGGATCGGCTGGTTTCTGCGTTGAGCGCCCGCGGCCTCGTCGTCGTGCCGTCGGACGCCAATTTCGTGCTTTTCGGACGATTCGCCGATCAGCAGGCGGTCTGGCAAACACTGCTCGATCGTGGCGTGCTTGTTCGAGATGTCGGGCTACCCGGGTGGTTGCGGGTGACTGCGGGCCGCCCGGAGGAGGGTACGGCGTTTCTCGCCGCACTGTCCGACATAAGGTGATGACCCGCGTGAAATGCCTGCTCGGAGCTGCGCAGGGTCCGGTCCAGCGGGGTACGCACTGCGCCCGCGGGAGGAGGGGTGATGCCCGGCCGCACGAGCAAGGTCGAGCGGGTGACATCGGAGTCGTCTGTCGTCGTCGAGGTGGTCCTTGACGGGTCGGGAGTGGCTGACATCGCGACCGGCGTGGGCTTCTTCGATCACATGCTGTCATCGCTTGCCAAGCACGCGGGCTTCGATCTTTCGATCACATCCAATGGCGATCTGCATGTCGACCCGCATCACACCGTCGAGGACACCGCGATCGTCCTCGGAGAGGCGCTGAATGCCGCGCTGGGTGATCGCGCCGGCATCACTCGTTTTGGCGACGCGCTCGTACCGCTGGACGAGGCTCTCATTCAGGTTGCCGTCGACGTGTCCGGGCGTCCGTACTGCGTGTACGAGGAGCCGGCCGGTCTGGCGCCCCTGATCGGGGATTACGACACCACGTTGACCCGCCATGTCTTCGAGTCACTCGCCACATCCGCTCGGATTTGCTTGCACATTCGCGTCCTCGCCGGCCGCAACGCCCACCACGTCCATGAGGCGCAGTTCAAGGCGGTCGCCAGGGCTTTGCGCCAGGCTTGCGCCCTCGATCCGCGGGTGAGTGGCGTACCGAGCACCAAGGGCAGGCTGTGACCGCCGCTCGGTCCGGCTGCCCCCGACCTGACGCGGCCGGCGATCGGAGGGGGCGGTGAGTCGGCCGCGGGTCGTGGTCCTCGACCACGGGTCAGGCAATCTGCGCTCAGCGCAGCGGGCGCTCGAGCGAGTCGGCGCGGAGGTCGCCATTACCGCCGATTGGTCGTCCGCGTTGGCCGCGGACGGGCTTGTCGTTCCAGGCGTCGGCGCCTTCGCCGCGTGCATGGCGGGCCTTCTCAAGATCCGCGGACCCGAGCTGATCGACTATCGCCTTGCCGGTGGCCGCCCGGTGCTCGGGATCTGCGTGGGCATGCAGGTTCTTTTCGAGCAGGGGGCGGAGCACGGTCTCACCTCCGCCGGTTGCGGCGAATGGCCAGGGACTGTCGAACGGCTCGACGCCCCTGTGCTCCCGCACATCGGCTGGAACACCGTTGAATGGCCTGCGTCCTCGGCGCTCTTCAGCGGCTTGCCTGAGGGTGAACGGTTCTATTTTGTCCACTCTTATGCCGCGCGCCGCTGGGATCTGGTCCCGTCCGAGCCCTTCCGGCCCCCTATCGTGAGCTGGGCCGAACACGGCGGCGATCGCTTCGTCGCTGCTGTGGAAAACCTGCCGCTCGCCGCCACCCAATTCCATCCAGAAAAATCCGGTGACGCGGGTGCCGCGCTCCTCGAGAACTGGCTTCGGACCTTCTAGCGACACCAAGGCCGCGTGCCTGAAGTCCTTCCTCGTCACGACTGTCGACAGGCTGTTAGGGCGGGCGTCGCCATGCATGGCCTGTCGTAGGCTCGGCTCATGCCGCTGACCTTGCTGCCTGCAGTGGACGTTGCGGAGGGTCGGGCCGTTCGGCTGGTGCGGGGTGAAGCTGGAACCGAGACGACGTACGGCGACCCGCTCGCCGCCGCGCTGGAATGGCAGCGCGCCGGCGCCGAGTGGATCCACCTGGTCGACCTGGACGCGGCATTTGGCCGGGGCGACAACCGGGGGCTGCTCGCACGAGTCGTTCGCTCAGTGGATGTCAAGGTGGAGCTGTCCGGCGGGCTGCGTGACGACAAATCCGTCACGGCCGCGCTGGCCACCGGCGCAGCGCGGGTGAACATCGGAACCGCTGCGCTCGAGGATCCGCTGTGGTGCGCGAAGGTCGTGGCTGACCACGGCGACCGGGTCGCGATAGCGCTCGACGTCCGAGGCCGGACCCTGGCTGCGCGCGGTTGGACCCGCGAGGGCGGGGACCTGTACGAGACGATCGCGAGGCTCGACGCGCAAGGCTGTGCACGCTACGTCGTCACCGATGTGACGAGGGACGGCACGCTGGCGGGTCCGAACCTCACTCTGCTGCGGTCGGTCTGCCTGGCGACTGACCGACCGGTGATCGCCAGCGGCGGTGTCGCCACGCTCGACGACCTGCGAGCTCTCGCCGAGCTCGTACCCGCCGGCGTTGAGGGTGTGATCGTCGGCAAGGCGCTCTATGCCGGCGCATTCACCCTCGAAGCGGCCCTTGCGGTGGCAGCAGAACTCCCCGTGGCCGGGGCAGATCCAGCGAGGTCCGGCCGGTGAAGCCACGGCCTTCCCAGTCGGGCGGCAGGGCGCTCGACGCGGCGAGCAGTCCGCGGGACCCGGTGGAGAGATACCGGTCAGGCGGCCCATGGGAGGAGTCGTTCGGCTATTCGCGAGCGGTGTCGGCAGGTCCATTGGTCTTCGTCGCGGGTTGTACGTCCGTGGTGGACGGTTCGATCACCCACGAAGGCGATCCATATCACCAGGCTCTGACAGCGATGCGGACCGCCGAGCGCGCACTTGCCGAAGCCGGCGCGACCCTCGCGGACGTCGTCCAGACCAGGATGTACATCGTCCACAACCACGATGCCGACGAAGTGGGGCGGGCACACGCCGAGATCTTCGGAGCGGCACCTCCGGCCGCCACCATGGTCGTCGTGGACGGGCTGCTCGACATGCGGATGCTCGTGGAGGTCGAAGTGGTCGCCTACCGCAGGATGATCACGTGACCGTCGCCGTCAGGGTGATCCCGTGCCTCGATGTCGATGCCGGACGGGTTGTCAAAGGAGTCAACTTCGTCGCTCTCAGGGATGCGGGCGATCCGGTGGAACTCGCCAGAACGTACGACGCCGCAGGAGCGGACGAACTGTGCTTCCTGGACATCACGGCGTCCAGCGATCACCGGAACATTCTGGAGGAGGTCGTGCGCCGGACCGCCGACCAGGTGTTCATCCCGCTGACGGTGGGTGGCGGCGTCCGCACCGCCGATGACGTCGACCGGCTCCTTCGCGCCGGAGCGGACAAGGTGGCGATCAGTACGGCAGCGATCGAGCGACCAGAGCTGCTCGGCGAGATCGCGAGGCGGTTTGGCCGGCAAGTCCTCGTCCTGTCGGTCGACGCGCGCCGCGCCGACGGACCCAACCCGCCCAGCGGCTTCGAGGTGACCACGCACGGCGGCCGCAGGCGCACCGGGGTCGATGCCCTCGAGTGGGCCGCGCACGGTGCTGACCTGGGCGCGGGGGAGATCTTGCTCAACTCGATGGACGCGGACGGGACGAGGGACGGCTACGACCTCGAGATGATCACTGCTGCCCGGGCGGCGGTCGCCGTACCGATCATCGCCAGCGGGGGAGCGGGTGCGCTGGACCATTTCGCCCCGGCCGTGACGGCTGGTGCCGACGCCGTACTGGCCGCGAGCGTCCTGCATTTCGGCGACGTCACCGTCGGGGATATCAAAGGCGCGCTTCGCCGCGCAGGCCACCCCGTGCGCTGGTAGGTTGGCCGGTCCCGGGGCCGGTACCAGGCCCGAACGGTACGGTATCCCCCGAATGGGGGAGGTCCGGGCAAGTCAACGGGTGGATGACTGGTCAGGTTGACGTGGTATTCCTGCCAAACCCTCCCGCGTGTCATCGTCGCATTCTGTCGGCGGGGTGGTCCTTGGCGGGACCACCTCTTGGTGTTGGTCGAGGTCGTCACCGACTGGGGGAGCAGATGCGCTTAGCGGTCCGGACCCGCGCCCCGTGCGGTGATGCCGGCGCCTCTGCCGTCGAATTCGCGCTTCTCATGCCGATCTTCATCATGCTCACCTTTGGCACCCTGACCGGGGGCATCGCCTTCTGGCACCACATTGAGCTGACGCAAGGCGCGCGAGACGCGGCCCGCCTGGGTGCGACCTTCCCCATCTCGACCGTCACACCAGCCCCGACCGGTGAGAAGACGATCACCGACTGGCTCGACATGGTCGCCGACGTTGCTGCCAATGAATCCGGCTGGGGAGGCGTCGCCGACGTCGAACCGCCCAACTCGGGCGGGTTCATCTGTATCGCCTACGTGGCCGGAGAGGGCGACTCGCTCGTCACGGCACGCAAGACTGTCGGAACCAGCCGCGCATCCGACGGTTTGGCGGCGTCGGCGGACGATGGCTGCTATGCAGACGGTTTGACCGACAGCCGCGTCCAGGTGCTGGTACGCCGGGACGCCGAGCTCAACGCCGTCCTCTACAGCTCGGATCTTGAGCTGCGTACTCACAGCTCGATCCCTTATGAGCGGCGGGATCCGTCGTGAGCACCTTCCGGCGGGCACTCGACCAGAAGGATCGGGGGGCGTACGCGATCTTGTACGCGGTTCTGCTGACCGTCATGGTCGGCATCGCCGCCCTCGTCCTCGACCTCGCTAACCTTCGCCTGGACCGCCGGGCCAATCGCGCGGCGGCCGACTCGGCCGCGATCGCGGCCGCGGCTCAATTGGGGCAGGCAGCCAGCAGTCCGCGCGACGCGTGCGAAAAGGCCGTGCACTATGCGGAGGCGAATCTGGGAATCACCAGCCCGGGTGCGAACACGTGTGCCGCCACGTTCCCGGCTGCTGCGGCTGCGGTAGAGACCGCATGCGCAGCCGGAGCGAAGCTCGTCGCCGAGGACGTGCCGTCCTACCCACCGGGAAGCACGCCCGACCGGGACACCTTCCGCATCGAGGTCAGCTGGCCGGTACCTGACGGCGACCGGCTGATGACCGACCCCGATCGGGAGAACTCGACCACGATCGTCCAAGGCATCTCCGCAAAAGACGGCAAACCGTGCGCCCGGATGGGCGTTGAGGTGATCCAGCGAGGACAGTTTGTCTTCGCCGGTATCTTCGGCTTCTCGGGGCAGACGACCGGCTCTCACAGCGTCGGCCTGTCTGGCGTGGGCGAGACCGGTGATGTTCCCGCGCCCCTCGTTGTCCTCGATCAGAGTTCATGTGATGCGCTGGTCGTCGGCGGTGGCGGGAATGTCGTTGTCGCCGCTGACCCCGCGGGCGACTTCGGCGGCACGATCACCATCGACTCCGATGGCTCCGGCGGCGACGTCGGCTGTAACGGCGGTAAGACGGTCATCAGCGCGCCATCGAATAACAACCACTTGTGGGCGCTGGACAGCCCAACTGGTCAAAAGGCGCAGATCCAGGTCTATGCCCCCGCCTTTACGGCCCAGGCACCCAGTCCACCCGGCATAGCGTATGACGCGAGCGACATCATCGGTTGCACTGTCGGCGGGCCGGCGATTGCCGACATGGGCGGAGCGGGCGTCTGCCCGATCCCCACCCAAAGAAACAGCCGAGTGACCGATGCGCCCTGGGCACAGAGATACAACTGCGCAGAAGCGACGGCCGCTGACTGTCATCATGAGGGAGACTTTCCTGCCGTCGGGCCGTACGACTTCGTTGATCAATGGGTTGACTACGTCACGGCAACGGAGAGCAAATCGACGACGACGCTGCAGGCGGAAGGCTGGACGGTGTTGTCGGGGGGTGGCTGCTCGGTCTCGGGCAACGAAGTCTTCGCCGACGTTTACGCAGACTGCGACACCCTGCATATCGATGGAACGCTGGCGGTGACCGGCCGTCTCATCGTTCGCAACGACCTGGTCATCAAGGGATGCCTGCTGATCAACTACGGTGACAACTTCGCGCAGTGCGCGACCTTGCCGGCGCCGGTCATCATGCCCGGTCAAGACGGCGGAAATGTCTATGTCGGAGGTGGCCTGTCATCGACCGGCAGCGATGCCACCATGATGATCGGCCAGGCTTTCGTTTACCTGGCCGGCCGGCTGGACTGGTCCGCCACCCACGGGCTGGCCAGCTGGACGGCGCCATACGGGTCTCAGATCAGCTGTCAGCCGGCGGCAAGCAGCGGGGAGCCACCAAGCCCGGCTTGCTTTGAAGATCTTGGACTCTGGAGTCCCTATGCCGCCAGCGAAACCAGCCCTCACGTGTTGGGCGGCGGCGCCGACATTCGGGTGGACGGCACCCTCTTCATGCCGGTCGGAAAGTTCGAATTCAGCGGTGGAACGGTCAACACGCAGGACAACGCCCAGTTTGTGGCAAAGCGCCTGGGTTTGCATGGAAGCGGCACGCTCACCATGGTGCCGAACATCGAGCGGAGCACGTCGATCCCGGGCAGCGGTGGGAGCTTGATTCGGTAATGGAACGTGAAACGGCACGACAGCAAGAGGCGATGGAGTAGATCGTGGGGCGTCGAATAGTTCTGCTGATTGCGGCAGCCGCAATTGCCGCAGTGGGCACCGCACTCGTGTACACGTACGCCAAGAACGCGGACGACCGGGCGATGGCGGATCAGAGTCCGGTCACCGTCGTGGTGGCGAAGAATGAAATACCGGCCGGCACACCCGTCATCCAGGCAATCGAGAGCGGCGACTTCGAGCAGCGTGACGTCCCGTCCGCGACAGCGATCAACGATGCGATGAGCAGTGTCGAGCCGATCAAGGAGCAGGTCGCGCTCACGACGCTCTACCCGAACCAGCAGCTGTCGACGCGGATGTTCGGCAAGACGCTCGCGGCAAGCTCGGTGCTACCGATTCCAACCGGCAACATCGCGGTGAGCTTCCAGTTCACCGACCCAGCCCGCGTCGCCGGCTTCGTGAAGCCGGGGAGTGAGGTCGTCGTCTTCCTGACCATCGGCCCCGGGAACGGGAGCCAGAACCAGCAGGACGAGTCCACCCGGGTCCTGCTGTCGAAGGCGCTGGTGATCGGCGTCGGTCCCACCACCGCGGCGCCACAGGGTGATACGTCGAAGAGCGACGAGGAGACCGCGAACAATGAACAGATACCTCGCGCCCTGCTCACCTTGGCGCTCACGGACAGCGAGGCGGCCAAGCTCGTGTACGGCTCGCAGCACGGCACGCTCTATCTCGGCCTGCTCAACGACCAGTCCAAGGTGTCCGGCGGGCTCGCCGTGACCGGACAGAACCTCTTCCGCTAAGAAGACGACTGAGAAGCGCTGATCATGCCTGTCCTTGTGGATCTCGACCCGCAGAGCGCGGACGTCCTCGTCCGCAGGCTTGGGCCGAACGCTATGGCCCTGTCGAGCCTGGCCGAGCTTGATCGCTATCTGGTGTCGTTTCCCACGGAAAGCGTCGTGGTGCTCGCACCGTCGGTCCCGCTTGTGGACTGCTTTGACTTCGCCGAGCGTATGCGGGTGGAGCGTCCCACCCTAGGCGTGATCTTGGTTCGGGAACGATTTGATTCGCTCATGTTGTCCGACGCACTGCGGGCGGGTGTGCGAGAGGTTGTCGCTCGCTCCGATCTCGACGAGTTGCGCGCGGCAGCCTGGCGCGCCGCGGAACTGGCAAGCCGACTCCAGCCCACGCGGCAGCTCATCGGCGTCGGTCCGGACGCCGGGGGCGGTGCCTCGGGTGACGGACTTGTCGTCACGGTCTTCTCGGCCAAGGGCGGCTGCGGCAAGACCACACTGGCGACGAACCTCGGCGCCGCCCTGGCCTCCAATGAACGCGAGATTTGTGTCCTCGACCTCGACCTGGCCTTTGGCGATGTGGCGATCGCGCTGCAGCTGCATCCAGCGCACACGATCGCCGACGCGCCGCGGTTGGCCGGGCTGGACGAGGCCGGACTTCATGGGCTGCTGACCCAGCACTCGCGAGGGCTTTCCGTACTCGCCGCTCCTACGGAACCAGGTGCTGCCGATCAGATCGAGGCCCGGCTGGTCGGTGATCTTCTGCGAGTACTGCGCCGGATGTTCGATGTCGTCATCATCGATACGCCCGCCGCCTTCAGCGATCAGGTGCTCGCCGCCTTCGACGCCACCGACCTCTTCCTCCTGATCGCCACCCTCGATATTCCGGCGCTGAAGAACCTTAAGCTCACGCTCGAGACAATGGACCTGCTCAACTACCCGCGCGACAGGTGGCGGGTGGTGCTCAACCGCGCCGACTCGAAGGTCGGGTTGACCGTCCCCGAGGCCGAGCGGGCGCTGCATACGACGATCAGCGCCCAGATCCCCTCGTCGAGGTCCGTTCCCATCTCGGTCAACCGTGGCGTCGCGCTTGTCCACGAAGATCCCACCCACCCGGTCAGTCAGGAAATCCGTCGGATTGCGGACAGCATCACGACACTCAGCTCCCAAGCCGCTCAAAACGGCGCCGGATCGACTGGCCGACGGGGTCTTCTCCGACGAAAGGCACGTAACTGATGAGCTTGTCCGACCGGCTCGCCGTCGTTCGCCAGCGCCTTGAGGACCCTGGTGCCGACTCGCTCTTGGCGAGCCCGGCCCAGGCGCAGCGGCAGCGTGCGCGCCGGGGGAGGGACCCCTTCGCGGACGTGAAGAAGGCGGTGCACGAAGCGCTCCTGGAAACCCTC
>DATBRJ010000410.1:0-1505 GCA_036560395.1 Actinomycetes bacterium
GGTCGACTGGTACAACCACCGCCGCCTGCACGGCACCCTCGGAATGCTCACCCCAGCCGAATACGAGCAAGCCCACTACGCTGCCAGCAAGCCGCAGCAACAACCCCAACCAACAGCGGCAACAAACCCGTGACGGTTCACTGCCTCGTACGACGCTGTCGGCACCACGCCCCGCTTGGTGGGATCGCCGTCAGAGCCGACAACGATTGGGCGACCGCAGCTCAGGGCGGCGTATCACCTCGACCGCAGCCACGAACTGGTTGAGGTCGACTGCAGGACCCAGTGCACCTCAGCGGGCGGGGATCTGGCCGCGCAACACGACCCGACCGGATGACTCCGCGCCAGCCCGCTCTTGCTGGATCGTGACGGTGAGCGTGGGGTAGTCCGCGATGTCGACGCCGGACCACAGGATGATGTCCTCCGTGCCCTCTCGACCGTGGAACGTGCCGATCGTGACGGCGTCACCGTCCTTGTTCCGCAGCCAGCCCTGGTAGTAGCTCCCGGCGGGTGCCGGCGGCAGTCCGCTGATGTCGAGCTTGATCTCGAACCCCGAGTTCCTCGAGACGATGTTGGCCCGGCCGGCGGCAGCAGGCTCGAGCTCGGTGCCGGCCAAGACCGCGACCGTGGACTTCGGCTCGTCGTTCCCAGTGACGGCAACCGTGGCCACCACGCCGAAAACCACAGCTGCAGCACCGGCCACAAGCATTGCCGCCCAACGTTGCCGGCGGGAGCGGCGCTCACGCGCCACTGCGAGCTCGTCGACCCTGGGGGCCGGCCTGGTGTCGCGCTCGGCGCGCAGGGCCGCGAGCGTGCGGTCCTCGAGGTCGACCGGAGGATCAGCCCACAGCTCCTCCTGGCGGAGGATCGCAAGTATCCGGTCCGGCAGTGCCCGCGGACGCTCGTCACTGTCCATCGAGCGGCTCACCTCCCGCGCTCATTGTTATACGAAGCGAGATGCGCCAGCAGTTCGCTGAGCCGGCGGTATGCCCGGTATGTGCGCGACTTCACGGTCCCGATCGGGATGCCCAGGCGGTCGGCCGTCTCGCTGTGGGTCAGCCCCTCGACGTACGCGAGGCGTACGACCGCGCGTTCGTCGACGGGCAGCTCGTCCAGCGCCTTGCGGATCTGCCACGCCTCCCACGAGCGCTCCAGCGACGGCCCGTCGGCGGCGGGGTCGGCCAGCCCCTCCGGAGGGTCGACGACCGCGTGCCGGCGCTCCTTCCGCCAGGCGTCGATGGCCGCGCGCCTGGTGATGGTGAACAGCCACGGCGCGATGTCGGATTCCGCCTGGTATGACGGCGCGGCCCGCCAGGCCTGCACGAAGGCCTGCTGCACCGCATCGGCGGCGATCTCAGGACGGCCGACGATCTGAAGGGCAACGGTGAACATGGGGCGCGCGTACCTCCGGTAGACCTCGCTGAATGCCGACTCGTCTCCGGCGGCGAACCGACGGAGGGTGTCGGGATCGAGAGCGGGCTCCGGCACGGCGGCAACCTCCAGCCCGG
>DATBRJ010000411.1:0-4525 GCA_036560395.1 Actinomycetes bacterium
GCGGACAGGCTGGGAGCGGTCCAGGCACCACGCGAGGTGGTCGTCGCCACGACGCTGCCCACGCTGCCGACCGGCAAGCTCGACCGGTCACGCGTCAGGGAGACTGTCCGGCGTGGTTAGCGTTGCGGAATGGGTGGCAGGGGCCCGCCCACGGACGTTGCCCGCCGCGGTCGCCCCTGTTGCCGTCGGCACCGGCGCGGCCGCTGCGGCCGGCGGAGCGGCGCCCGGGCGGGCACTCCTCGCATTGGTGGTTGCGCTCGCGCTACAAGTGGGCGTGAACTACGCCAACGACTACTCGGACGGGATCCGCGGCACCGACGCCGACCGTGTCGGTCCGTTCCGGCTTGTCGGTTCCGGCACGGCACAACCGGATGCTGTCCGGCGTGCCGCGTTCGCGTCCTTCGCGGTTGCGGCAGCGGCGGGGCTGTGGCTCGCAGCGCTCACATCCTGGTGGCTTATCGCGGTGGGCGCGGCCGCGCTCGCAGCCGCGTGGTTCTATACCGGCGGACCACGACCGTACGGATATCACGGCCTCGGCGAGGCGGCCGTATTCGTCTTCTTCGGCCTGGTCGCAGTGGTGGGCACCGCGTACGTCCAGTGCGAGCGGATCACCGGTCTTGCCGTGGCCGCCGCGCTGCCGATCGGGCTGCTCGCCTGCGCGTTGCTGCTTACCAACAATCTCAGAGACATCCCCACCGATATGGCCTCAGGCAAGCGGACATTAGCGGTCCGTCTCGGCGACCGCCGGACCCGGTTGGCCTATGTCGGCGCGATCATGCTCTCCTTCGCCATCGTCATCGGCATTGCAATCTTCCGACCGTGGGCCCTGCTCGCGTTGCTGGCTGCACCACTCGCCATGCCGCCGGTTCGCCGCGTGCTGTCCTCCGCCCGCGGCGCCGGCCTGATCCCTGTACTCAAGGAAACGGGGCAGCTTCAGCTCGTCTTCGGGCTGCTTCTTGCGATCGGCCTCACGATCTGAGAGTCATCGGGCCAGCCGGCGCCGGTCTCACTCGCCGTGTGTTTCACTTGGGCTGTGAAGGCGCACCCCGCCGTCGCGTACACCCTGTCGCGAATAGCGTTGTTCGTCGTGGCCCTGTGGGTGCTCTATCTTCTGGGCGCCCGAGGGTTGCTCCTCGTCGCGCTCGCCGCTCTGGCGTCCGGGCTCATCAGCTATGTCGTCCTGTCCCGGCAACGCGATGCTATGTCGGCGGCGGTCTCCGACCGGGTACGCCGGATGAGGGAGCGCATGGACGCTTCGGCAGCGGCAGAGGATGTCGACGAGGACCTCCCCCGGCGGAGCGAGTAAGGCAGAACGCAGCCAGGCGCCTGCGGGATCAGGCGAACGCAAAGAGACTTTGGACCGCGAGACTAGGCGATCGGCTCCGGATCGGCGGGTCCTGGGGTGCGCTGTTCCCATTTCGTTGACAGCACCACGGTGGTCCTCGTCCGCGCGACACCTCTGATTCGCATCAGCCGACCGAGAAGGCGCTCGAGGCTGATCACATCCGCCGTGCGAACCTTCGCGACGAATGTCTCCTCGCCGGCGATGGACCAGCAGTCCTCGATCTCCCTGACGTCGCGGAGCCGGCGCACCACGTCCTCCTGCTCAGCGGAGTCCGAGAGCAGGACACCAATGAGCGCCGTCACACCGTAGCCGATGGCGACGGGGTCGACCCGCGCGTGGTAGCCGCTGATCACACCGGATTGTTCGAGTCGATTCACCCGGTCGGTCACGCTCGGCCCTGACAGGCCGACGAGCCGGCCCAGCTCCGCGTAGCTGGCCCGTGCGTTGGTCCGCAAGGCTTCGATCAGCCTCCGATCCACCGTGTCCACGTCGGCGCAGCCCCCTCGATCCAAGGTCGATTCGCCTCTCAGAATAGCGGAATAAAGGACGTGGTACTCCTGTTCCAAGAATTGCAGGTCAGAATCCCTGGACGACCTAGGATCCAGTGGGTTCAGCTAGAACACGAAGGGGGTACCGGGATGATCACTCTCGACCTTGCCAGGGAGCGTCGGCTCGAACTCCGCCGCGAGGCCCGGCGGTCGCAGTCGCGACTGACCGACCGCGCCCGTATCCTCGCCACCCGCCTCGCCCGCTAATCGGTCGAGAAGCCAGGGGACGAGCCGTACGGCAGACCTCGACTTGCTCCATCCGCCCGCTCGACATTGGCGTCAAACCGCCGGTACTCGGGCGGGCGAACCTTCTGGGCAGGGCAGTCCGGCGACTGTGGCCTACGCTGGACAGCAGGCTCTCGCGGACTGCAGCCGTTGGAACTGCCGAGGCTGCGGGAGGCGGGGTCGCGCAACCGGCTCCAGTAGGTGTGAAGAGGTGTTCGATGCGGTATCTGCCCGTCCTGCTGCTGATCGGGCTCGAGATCTTCGCCCTCATCGACTGCATCCAGACCTCCGAGGACGAGGCACGGCATCTGCCCAAGCTCGCGTGGATCATTCTGATCGTCATCGCACCGCTCGGAGGCGCTATCGCCTGGCTCATCGCGGGCCGGCCACGCGCCACCGCCGCCGAAGGTGCGCAGCCCACTCGCTCGAGCAGCCAGGCCGCGGGCCGATCGGCCCGGCCGCTCGGTCCGGATGACGACCCGGACTTTCTCGAGCAGCTCCGACGCCAGGACGCCGAGCACGAGCGAATGCTCAAGCAATGGGAAGAGGATCTACGCCGTCGCGACGAGCAGGACCTGCACGACGAGTCCGGCAACGGCGACGGCTCGAATCCGCCGGGCCGCTAGTGCAGCGACCTGCGCGGCGAATAATGCGATGCGACGCGGCCCAGCCATATCCGAGGATGGGCGCATGGACGTACGCATCCGGCCGGTGCGATCCGACGAGTGGGAGAAGGTTCGCGACCTGCGACTGGAGGCGCTCAAGGACACGCCGATCGCATTCGGCGAACGCTATGAAGATGCCGTGCGCCTCTCCGCTGACGACTGGCGGGCCAGGACCGCGCGGAGCGTCCAGGGGCGAAGCACCACCAAATGGGTGGCCGAGGCCGCTGACGGCCGCTGGGTCGGCACGATGACCGGGTACAGGGATGGCACGCGGGACGGATGGGTGGTCGCCGTCTACGTCGCCCCGGATTTCCGGGGTCGGGCCGCCCGAGTCGCCGACGGCTTGCTCGACGCAGTGCTGGACTGGGGACGGAACGAGGCCCGGGTCGCGCGGCTGGTTCTCGAGGTACGTGAGGACAACGAGGCAGCCAGGCGGTTCTACACCCGCCGCGGTTTCGCCGAGACCGGGAACGTCCAGCCCTACCCTCTCGATCCCGCCTTCAAGGAGATCGAGATGTCTCTCGAGCTCTCCTAACCCTGCCAAACAGCTTGGTCCTGCCGGCGCGAGTCCGGTCAACTCTGCCCCTGGCGCCCGCCTGTGCGGCATAAGGGGCGCTCATACTCCATCCCGCGACGGTGCCTTCATGCGGGAGCGTCAGACGCCGGCGTAGGAGTGGAGGCCGACGATCCAGATGTTCACGCCAATGAAGTTGAAGATCAGGCAGGCGTAGCCCACCAGCGCGATGATCGCAGCGGAGCGGCCCTTCCAGCCCGCGGTCGCGCGGGCATGGAGGTAGGCGGCGAACACAACCCAGGTGATGAACGACCAGGTCTCTTTGGGATCCCAGCCCCAGTAGCGGTTCCATGCGCTCTCCGCCCAGATCGCACCCGCCATGATTGCGAAGGTCCAGATCGGAAACGCGAACGCATAGATCCGGTAGGCCAGCTGGTCGAGAACCGCCGCCCCGGGCAGCTGGCGGGTGCCCACGTAGGGCAACGGACGGCCGCCGGCCTCCCGCCGCGCCGCGAACAGGTGCAAGGCGGTGGCAACGGTGCCGACGGTCAGCAGACCGGTCGCGATGACCGCGGCGACCACGTGGATAGCAAGCCAGTAGGAATGCAGGGCGGGCATCAGCTGCGTGGACCTGACGTACAAGACCGTGGTGGCCAGTCCCAACGCCAGCAAGACCGGGGTGACCACGAACGCGCCGAGCCACCGGACATCCTGTCCACGCCAGAGCAAGAACAGGAACACCGCCATGGCGACGGCCGATCCGGACGTGAGGAACTCGTACATGTTGCCCCACGGGACCCGGCCGGCTGACACCCCTCGTGTCACGAGCCCGGCCGTGTGCAGCGCGAACCCGAGCACTGTCAGGGACAGCCCGATCCGCCCGTACTTGACCGCACGATCGAGATCGTCCGGGGCTCCCCCGCCGGGCGTTGGCGCGCCGGACGATCTCGGTCGCTCCGGGTCACGCGAGGTCGTCGGGGGATCGAGCACGGCGACGGTGCTGCCTTCGGCGGACCGTGTGGCCTGCGACGGAACGCCCGCGCCACCGACCGTTGATCCAGAAGCGGCCGACGCCTGTGCCCGCGCGCCGCGGGCGGCAAGGCCACGCCTGCCGAACGCCCACTCGGCGGCGAACATCACCATGGCGAGTGCATAGACGACCGCGGCCGAGACGATCAGGTTGTAGCTGATCGAGGCGAGCGTGTCTGCATCTGGCATCGAGTCAGTC
>DATBRJ010000412.1:0-15524 GCA_036560395.1 Actinomycetes bacterium
TCCTGGCCGAGCGCCCTCACATAGTCGCGCAGGGCGGTCCGGTTCGTCGTTCCGACCTCGCGCAGCCGTGCTCCCGTGGCCTGGAGCAGGTCCGGCAGCCGGAATCCGTCACCGATCTCAACCAGCTCGCCGCGGCTGACCAGGATCTCCTTGCCGGATGCCAATGCCGTAGCAGCGAGCACAAGGGCGGCGGCGCCGTTGTTGACGACATGTACCGCTTCGGCAGCGGGAACCCGGGCCGCGAGCGCGTCGAGCGCGCCCCGGCCTCGCCGAGCTCGCCGCCCGGTTCTGAGGTCGAACTCGACGTCGGTGTGCCCGGCCGCACCCTGAAGTGCGTCGACCGCGGCCGCCGACAATGCCGCGCGTCCGAGGTTGGTATGCAGAACCACGCCCGTCGCGTTGATCACCGGTCGCAGGGAGCTGGCGCTGCTCGGCAGTGACGCCACCGCGACGTCGGCAACCTCCTCCGGCTGGATCTCGCCGCGCCGCGCTCGGTCCTGGACGGCAAGGACGAGGTTCTTCACCACCGCCCGCCCAAGGATGGACGACGCGGCGACCAGTCGAGGGTCGGCCAGCACGGCGTCCGTGCGGGGGATGCTTCGCCGCCTGTCCGCCGCCCGGCCCGCCGTCACGCCACCTCCCGGTCGCCGTGGCGGAGGCGGACGGGAATCGAACCCGCCTGGCCCGGCTCCCGGGCCACTCCGGTTTTGAAGACCGGGAGGGGCACCAGCCACCTGAACGCCTCCGATCAAGCACTTTACCGATGGCCGCTCGCAGCTCACCGGGGCAGTCAGTCACCCGCTGAGTGGCCAGTGACATGCTCGTGCGGTGACCGTACAGTCAGCGCGGCCAGCGGTTCGGCTCACTCAGTACGCACATGGCGGCGGTTGCGCGTGCAAGATCCCGCCGGGCGAGCTGGAGTCGATCATCGCCGGCCTCGGTGGAGTTAGCCCGCGCGGAGCAGTCGGCGAGCTCATCGTCGGGCTTGACGATGGCGACGACGCGGCGGCGGTGCGCGTTGACGGCGGATCGGCAATCCTCGCCACCGCCGACTTCTTCACGCCAGTTGTCGACGACCCGTACGACTGGGGGCGCATCGCGGCGGCCAACGCGCTGTCCGACGTGTACGCGATGGGCGGCACACCGGTGGTGGCGGTGAACCTCCTCGGCTGGCCGCGTGATCTCCTGCCGATGGAGTTGGCCATAGACGTGCTGCGTGGCGGTGCCGATGTCGCGCGGGCGGCCGGCTGTCATGTCGCTGGCGGGCACAGTGTCGACGATCCGGAGCCCAAGTACGGGATGGCGGTGACTGGATTCGCTGACCCTGAGCGGCTGCTCCGGATCAACAGTGCTCGAGCTGGGCACCCGTTGACGTTGACCAAGCCGCTCGGCATCGGGGTGCTCAACAATCGCCATAAGGCCACAGGCGAAGTGTTCGATAACGCGGTCGAGGTCATGGCCGCGCTCAACCGTGAAGCGGCGCGTGTCGCGGTCGAGTCAGGCGCTCGGTGCGCTACCGATGTCACCGGCTTCGGCCTGCTCGGTCACCTCCACAAGCTGGCCCGGGCGAGCGGGGTCACCGCCGTCGTCGATGCCGCCGCCGTTCCGTACCTCGACGGAGCCCGGGAGGCGATGGCCGAGGGCTATGTCAGCGGCGGGACGAAGCGAAACCTCGCCTGGGTCAGGCCCCACCTCGACCAGGGATGGACGGACGAGGACGAGCTGCTCCTTCTCGCCGACGCGCAGACCTCAGGTGGTCTGCTCGTGGCCGGAGAACTCCCCGGCCATCCAATCATCGGCGAAACCATCCCGCGTCGCGCGGACGGAGTCACACTGGTGATCCGCTGACCGGCGTCGCGCGTCAGGTGGGGCCGGCGTCGCGCCGCTCGAGCCGGGCACGCTGCGGGACGATGGTGTACTTGGGATCCGCCGTGGACGCCACGCCCGCGCGGAAGAGCCCAAGCCGCTCGTAAAACCCGCCCGCGAGCAGGGCGGCCCCCGACGTCACCGCGGCCAGCCTGCTCCGTCGGCCGAGCAAGGTGCCGCCGAGGACGCCCGCGATAGTCAGCCAGCGCGCACGCTGCAGGTTGGCGCCCGCCTCGCCGGTTGTGAACGTCTCGGCGACCAGCCCGAGGCGGCGCTGCACTCTCTCGGAGGCCGCCAGCTCGACGAGCGCACCGTAGAGAGCCAGTAGGCGCGCCGGACCTGCGTCGGCAGGCGTGGCGGCGAGCATGCCGAGGCCGCCCGCGCTGGCGGCCGAGCTGCCAGTGAAGATGAAGGGGAGTTCGGGGTGGGCCTCGTGCCAGGCTGGTGCGGCGGTTTGCGACAGCAGCGCCGCCGTGTACGAGGCCACCGCGGGTGCGATCGCGGCTGAGGCCAACCCCGCCGGCCGAGCAAGCCCGGCGACGGCCCTTCCTGCCCACGTGCGGCGCAGCCGCGGCGGCATCAACTCACTCGCTGCCGCCACCGCCACGCCCGGACCGAATGCGGTGAGAATCCAGGACCCGACGTTCATCGGCGAGGTGGGCTTCGCGACTCGGAGCATGTTGATGAACCGTTCCGGCCGGCCGAGGTCACGGATGAGGAACGAGGTGCCAAGAGCGAGCGAGCCAAGCGCGCCTACGCGCCCCGCTCGGCGCAGGCTCGGCCGCCCGGTGAGATCTGCACCGGCCGCGAGGAGGCTCGACCCGGCGGCGAGGCCGCCGAGGAAGAAGTAGTAGGCGATGTCCTCCTTCCACGCGGGCGGCTTGAGGACTGGCCTGCCGTAATAGGAGGTGAAGTCGGCCGAGGGCACCATGGCGAGCTCACGTGATCCATCCTCGCCGCCCGCGCGAGCCGCACTCTGCCGCCGGCCACCACGCACCCATCCGCCCGAGCGAGCGGCGACGTCGTGCGCTCCTTCATCGCTTCGAGACTCGCGCATCCGCCAGTCCCCACCCTGCGTACTCATCGGTTTCGTCCCCCGGCGAAGACCGAGACCGCCGCGGCGAGCAGCGCCCCCGCGGCTGCCGCGGCGAAGCCGTAAATACGCGCCAGATCACGGGTGGGTACAACCGGATCTGGTGGCAGGCCGTACACCTCGGGCTCGTCGAGGAGCAGGAAGAACGCGCCGTCGCCGCCGACCCCGTCGGCGGGATCTTCGCCATAGAGGCGTGCCTCAGGCACCCCGGATGAGCGGAGCTGATCCACCCGGTCCGCCGCCCGCTCGCGGAGCTCGTCGAGCGGGCCGAACTGGATCGAGTCGGTGGGACAGGCCTTGGCGCAGGCCGGCTCGAGACCGTCGTGAAGGCGGTCGTAGCACATCGTGCACTTCCATGCCCGGCCATCCTCCTCACGGCGCTCGATCACGCCGTACGGGCATGCGGAGACGCAGTAGCCGCAACCATTGCAGATGTCCTGCTGCACGACGACCGTGCCGAACTCGGTCCTGAACAGCGCGCCGGTGGGACAGACGTCGAGGCAGCCGGCGTGCGTACAGTGCTTGCACACGTCGGAGGCCATCAGCCAGCGCAGCTCGGTCCCCTGCTCGCTGCCCTCGCCCGTCCTGTCCTCGGTGACCGGCTGCGCGTCCGGCTCGCCGACCGACGGCATCCCGAGAGCGACCGGCTCGGTGCGCACCGGCCGCTGCTGCTCGATGAAGGCGACGTGCCGCCACGAGTTCGCCCCGAGCTGGCCGGTGTTGTCGAATGACATGCCGAGCAAGGTGAATCCGTCATCAGGGATCAGGTTCCACTCCTTGCAGGCCACCTCGCAGGCCTTGCAGCCGATGCACACCGACGTGTCGGTGAAGAACCCCATCCGCGGCGGGTGAGCCACGAAGCCTGCCTCCGCCGCAACGTCGTGGAGCGGACCGTGAATGGTCTCCTGGGCGGTCATCGGCCGTCCTCCGCTTTCTCGACGTGAGCGACGCCGGCACCTTCCCCGACCGTCGCCACCCTCGTGCCGGTCTCGACCGTCAGCCCGGCTCGCCGCCGGTAACCGTCGAGGTATTCCAGCAGTGCCGGTCCGCGCGGACGCCGGCCAGGACGGAGATCACACGTCGTCACCTTCGATTCTTGGATGAAGACGTTCGGGTCGAGGCTCACGCCGAGCAGATCGTTCACCGTATCCCCGGTGACCAGGCCCTGGGCACCCCAGTGGTAGGGCAGCCAGATCTGGTGGACGAGCCGGTTCTGGACGCGGAGTGGCCGCATCCGGTCTGTGACGAAGACCCGTGCCTCGATAGCGGTTCGGCTGGTGATGACGTGCGCCCAGCCGAGATGCTCGAGCTCGCGCTCTGCGGCCAGCTCAGGGGATACCTCGACGAAGAGCTCGGGTTGCAGCTCAGCGAGATACGGCAGGACGCGGCTCATTCCGCCCGCGGTGTGGTGCTCGGTGAGCCGTGCTGTGGTGAGCACGTAGGGAAAGACGTCAGCGTGCTCCTCAGGGGGCGCCGGGTTCGACGGGTTGTCCGCGCGGCCGTACACCTTCCTGGTCGGGTTGCCCTGCTGGCCATAGAGAGCGTTGCGGAACGGCGACTCGTGCGGCTCGTAGTGTGTGGGCAGCGGGCCGTCGAGCAGTCCGCTCGGTGCGTACAGCCAGCCCTTCCCATCCGCCTGCATGATGAACGGATCGTCGCCGCGCAGCGCAGCAGGGCCGACCGCGTCAGGCGACGGCTCGTACGCCGGTGGCTTGGTTTTCTCGTAGTCCGGCACGTCGAGGCCCGTCCACTCGCCCTTCTCCTCATCCCACCAGACGTACGCCTTGCGGTCGCTCCACGGCCGCCCGGCAGGATCAGCCGACGCGCGGTTGTAGAGAATCCGCCGGTTCAGCGGCCACGCCCAGCCCCACTCAAGCGCCGTCGGCCCCTGCTCGTGCCACGGCTTGCGCCGGGCCGCCTGGTTGACCCCACCGGCGAAGACGCCGCAGTAGATCCAGCTGCCGCAAGAGGTAGATCCGTCTGCCTTGAGCTGGAGGTACGAATCCAGCGGCTTTCCGGTTGCGAGGTCGTAGCCGTTGATCCGGCGCAGGACGTCCTCGGTGGACGGCTCGCCATTCGTCACTTCGTAATCCCAGGCCAGGTCCTGCACCGGCCGGTCGCGCTCGTCCGCCGACGCCGAGAGCCGCTCCTTCAGCCGTTTCCCGAGGTGGTAGAAGAACCACAGATCGGAGCGCTGGTCGCCCTTCGGCTCGACCGCCTTGTCGCGCCACTGCAGCAGCCGCTGTGTCTGCGTGAACGTGCCCTCCTTTTCAACGTGGGACGCCGCAGGGAAGAAAAAGACCTCGGTGCGGCACTGCTCGGGGACGATCTCGCCGGTCTCGATCTCGGGCGCGTTCTGCCAGAACGTAGCGCTCTCGATCATCGTCAGATCGCGAACCACGAGCCAATCCAGGTTGGCCATGCCGAGCCGCTGCAATCTGCCGTGCGCGGAGCCGACCGCGGGGTTCTGGCCGAGCAGGAAGTATCCGTAGACCTTGCCGTCGATCATGTCCATGGCGGTGCGATACGTGCCGTGGTCGCCGGTGAGCCGTGGCAGATAGCCGAAGCAGAAGTCGCTGTCGGGCGTCGCCGCGTCGCCCCAGTACTCCTTGAGCAGCGACACGATGTAGGCCCCGGCGTTGTGCCAGAAGCCCTTCTGAGCCTTCCCGGCAATGCTCTCGATGTACGTCGTCAGATCGGGATGAACGGACGCGTTCGGCATCGGAAGATAGGAGGGCAGCAGGTTGAAGAGGGTGGGGATGTCGGTCGATCCCTGGATGCTCGCGTGCCCACGCATGGCCATGATGCCGCCGCCCGGGCGCCCGACATTGCCGAGCAGCAGCTGAATGATCGCCGCGGTCCGGATGTACTGCACCCCCACGGTGTGCTGTGTCCAGCCGACCGAGTAAACCATCTCGGTCGTGCGCTCACGGCCGGAGTTGGCCGTCCAGGTCTCGCACACCTCGAGGAAGAGCTCTTGGGGAATACCGCAGATGGCTTCGACCATCTCAGGGGTGTAGCGGGAGTAATGGCGCTTGAGGATCTGCCAGACGCAGCGGGGGTGCTGCAGCGTCGGGTCCGACGGCGGATGCGGTGCCTCGCCGTGGAGGGCGGGCCCGCCGGCGCCGAAGTGGTCCCCGGTGGAGTGTTCGGCTGGCGGCTCCGTCATGCCCTCGTACTGCCACGTCGACTGGTCGTAGGTGGCAGTGTCGGCGTGGTAGCCGGAGAACAGCCCGTCGAGGTCTTCGGTGTCCTTGAATCCCTCGCTCACGATGAACGACGCGTTCGTGTAGGCCAGGACGTATTCCCTGAAGTCCTTCTCGTTGCTGAGGATGTAATTGACGACAGCGCCGAGGAACGTGATGTCGGCTCCCGCCCGGATCGGCACATAGAGATCGGCATGCGCGCTCGTCCGGGTGAACCGCGGGTCCACATGGATGACCTTGGCCCCGCGTGCCTTGGCCTCGATGACCCACTGAAAGCCCACCGGATGGGCTTCGGCCATGTTCGAGCCTTCGATGACGATGCAGTCAGCGTTGGCGAGATCCTGCTGGTAGTTAGTGGCGCCGCCGCGACCGAACGAGGTTCCCAGACCGGGAACGGTGGACGAGTGTCATATGCGCGCCTGGTTCTCGATCTGGATCGCGCCCAGCGCTGTGAACAGCTTCTTGATGAGGTAGTTCTCCTCGTTGTCCAGCGTGGCGCCGCCCAGACTGGCGATGCCGAGAGTCCGGCGCAGAATCTGTCCCTTTTCGTCGACGTCCTGCCAGCCCTTGCGACGAGCATCGAGTACGCGATCGGCCACCATCTCCATCGCGGCCTCGAGATCAAGCTCGCGCCATTGGGTGGCGAATGGGGCGCGGTAGAGCACTTTCTGCTCCCGGTGCGGCCCGGTGACCAGTTGCTTGCTGGCGGAGCCCTTCGGGCATAGCCGGCCTCGGGAGATCGGGCTGTCCGGATCTCCCTCGATCTGGACGACTTCGTCGCCCTTCACGTACACCTTCTGGGCGCAGCCGACGGCGCAGTAGGGGCAGATGGATTGCACCACTCGATCGGCGGTTGCGGTACGAGGCGTCAGGGTCGCCGACCGAGCAGACTGGGCGGCACGGCCCCTGCCGAGTGGGTCTCCGACGCTGATCTGCCGAAGGGCCGGCCAGCGCTGGATCCAGGTGCGTACGCCCATGGTGCGTGCCTCCCACGGCTTCGGGTCCCGAAACCTGTGTACTGCCGACGGTAATCCACCCGTCCGCAACGACCTACCCCGATCGCCCCACCAGCACATCTCCGACGTCGTGGCGGGAAAGCGCCGCGCATACCGGGCCCCAAGATCAGCTCTCCGACATGGCTGACTTATGCAAGTAAGAGTGGAATGCTTGGCCGAACTATCGGCGAGCTAGACATATTTAGGCGACGATGGACCACCTTCTTCACGCCGAGGGAAGCGCGGGGGATGCGCATGAGCCGGCACCGACGTCAAGCATCTCGATGGATCCCTGTGGCCTTGGTCGCTGCAGTACTGGTGATTGGTACGACAGTCGGCCTCCTGCTGCGCGGCTCGGGCGACGAGCCCACCCGATTAGTGCAGCCGGCGACTCAATGCCCCGCCAGCTTGCGAATCGTTACAGCCAGCTCGTTCGCACCGGTCCTCACTGAGATCGCACCCACGCTCGAGTCCGGTGACGACTGCGTCCATCTCGACGTGGACGTCGCCGACGGCAGGGTCGCGCCGCAGCGCGTGGCGGATCTTCAAGCCGACGTTTGGATCCCCGATGACGCCGCGTGGGCCGGTGCTGCCGGCTCCCTCGCCCTTGCCGAGGCGCCGCGGGGCGGCTCGGGGACGGTTCTCGCAACCAGCCCGATCTACATGGTCACCGACGAGGCGACGGCCGGAAGGCTGCAGGGCGCAGGCGGTGGCTGGCTCGGCCTCGCGAAACTGGTGACCACCGACTCCGGTGTGAAGCTTGCAGTCCGTGATCCGGCCGGATCGGGAGATGGTCTCGTCGGAGTCGGCGACGTCGGAGAGGCAGTCTGGCTCGACAAGGGGATGGACGCATCCGCCGAAGCGCTAGCGACGGCTCTCCCCACAACCCGCACGGTGACCGATGGCCAGGCATTGCCAGCCGCAAGCGGCGAGGTAGGGCTGGTGGCCGAGTACGCGCTCGCCAGGTTGCGCGGCGAGGGGGGCGGGGCCGCGCTTGCCGGCTCGCGGATCCTCGCGGGCTCCGACCACACCGCGATCCTGCGGTACACGTGGCTGCCCACGGCGGCCGCGGTCGAGGACCCGATCATGACCGGGCTGCTGGCGCGGGTCCGCTCCGCGCTGACCGATACAGACGCCGACGACGCGATCGCCATGGCGGGACTGCGGCGCCCTGGCGGATCGCCTCCGCCGAGCGAGATCAAAGGCCTGCCCGAGCTGTCGGCTAAGCCGTTCGACGTCCTCGGGGGGCATCAGGTCGACCACGTCTTCGCCACCTGGTATCCCGCCGACCGTCGCTCGGACATTCTCGTCGTCGTGGATGTGTCGGGATCAATGAAGACACCGGCACCGGGATCGAACCAACCGCTCATCGACCTCGTCCGCGGGGGTGTCCTCGAGGTCGGCAAGCTGCTGCCGGACGACTCGGAACTCTCGCTCTGGGAGTTCGGCTCGCGCCTCGACCCGCCGCACGACTACCAGACGCTGCTGCCGCGCGGGATGCTCCGCGACGCGCAGCGGCAGCGGCTGGCCCGGGCTGCTCACGCACTCCACGCCCAGAACACCGGGACCGGCCTCTACGACACCCTCCTCGCCGCATACAAGGCCGCAGTTGCGGGATACCGTTCCGGAGTCCCGAATCAAGTCGTTCTCTTCACGGACGGCAAGAACGAGGACGACCCCGGCTCGATCTCGGCACGGCAGCTCAGCGCGAGCCTGAGCGCTGCCGCGGATCCGAAGCGGCCAGTCCACCTCACCGTCATCAGCTTCGGCCCAGAGTCGGATGCCACGACCCTTGAGAACGCGCTCAAGCCAGTGGATGGCTACGTCGACCCAATCACGACAGCTGATCAGGTGCGAGCCGTCTTCATCCATGTTGCAGCGGGTGGCGTCCACCACTGACTGGCCGGGCAGCATGATGACTGGAGTGCTGTTGAGGGATACCTGACGATGACCGAGCGCCGAGTGCCACGGTGGACGGAACTCCGCTCGCTGGTACGCGGTCGGCGGTTCGAATCGAACCCGACGCGGCGCCGGTTGGGACGAGCGCTGACGATCAACGATCTGCGGACTTTGGCAAGGCGGCGCACCCCGCGTGCGGTCTTCGACTACACCGACGGTGCAGCGGAGGCGGAGATCAGCCTGGCCCGTGCCCGGAGGCTGTTTCGCGACCTCGAGCTGCGCCCGTCGGTGCTACGAGATGTTTCGGCGGTCGACACCACCACGACCGTCCTGGGTCGGCCGTCACAATGGCCGTTCGCCTTCGCGCCGACGGGTTTTACCAGGTTGATGCACCACGAAGGCGAAGGCGCAGTGGCGCGGGTCGCCGAGCGATATGGGATCCCATATGCGCTGTCCACCCTCGGCACGTCCTCGATCGAAGAGGTGGCGACCGCCGCGCCGGATGCACGCAAGTGGTTCCAGCTTTATGTCTGGCGAGACCGCACCGCTGGCGAAGACCTGATGACGCGGGCGAAGGCTGCCGGATACGAGGCTCTGGTACTCACCGTTGATGTGCCGGTGGCAGGGGCTCGGCTGCGCGACACCCGCAACGGATTCTCCATACCCCCAGCGCTGACCGCCCGGACCCTGCTCGACATCGGTATGCATCCAGCCTGGTGGGCGAACCTGCTCACCACCAAGCCGCTGACCTTCGCGTCACTGACCACGTGGCCCGGCACCCCCGCGGAGCTGCTGAATAGGCTTTTCGATCCCACCATGACCATCGCCGATCTGGACTGGCTTCGGGGCTGCTGGGACGGTCCGCTGATCATCAAAGGCATCCAAACGGTCGAGGACGCGATGCGCATGGTCGACGCCGGCGCCGATGCCCTTGTGTTGTCCAACCACGGCGGCCGGCAGCTTGACCGAGCCCCGGTTCCGCTGGCCCTCCTGCCACGGGTCGTCGACAAGATCGGAGACCAGGTCGAGATCTACCTCGACACCGGCGTCCTCAGCGGCGCGGACATCGTCGCAGCCCTCGCGCTGGGCGCCGACAGCGTCCTTGTCGGCCGTGCCTACCTCTATGGCCTCATGGCCGGCGGCGAGCTCGGGGTGCTTCGGGCGGCCGAGATCCTGACCGACGGGATCAGGCGCACCATGGCCCTCCTCGGCGCTTCCAGCGTCGCCGACCTTGGGCCGCATCACGTCCGACTGCCTAGTCACCACCGTGGTGGGTGATCACTGGCGGTTGAGGGGCACGAACCCGCCGGCAACCGCCAGTGATCGTGAATCCGCCAGCTCAGCCGACCGACTTCCCCGGCGGGACCTGCAGCACGAGCAGCTGACCACCCTCGACGAGTTCCGGATCGGGGCTGGCGCGGTGGTTTTGGACGTCGATCAGGTACTTCCCGTTCCCGAGGAACGGTGCCGGGATGACACCGGAGGACTCCTCGTCCTGGGTGATGAAGGCAGCACCCCCGACGCCGAACCGCTCCGGGTCATGCTCGGCAATCCTGGCCAGAGCACCAGTCGACGGATCGTACTGATACACCCCGCCCAGGTACGCGTTGTTACCCACGTCCTCTAGTGAGATCACCTGGCCGCGGTCGTTGACGGTCATGTTGTCGAACATGCGTGGTCCTGCCTGCTCGGGGTTCGACTTCGCGGGGTCGAAGGCAGGGCTGGCGACCGCGATGCTGGCCACTCCGCCGGCGAGCACATCAGCCGGGTCGTCGAAGCGCAGCTTCCAGATCCGGGAGATCCCGTTGAACGCCGCCGTGGTGTTGAAGTAGAAGTTGTGCGGGTCCGACGGGTCCCAGGAGCCGTCCTCGGGCCGGTTCATCGCTGATACGCCCGCAGCGACGCTTAGCGATTCCAGTTGGGCGCCGCTGAGCTGCGAGACGTCGCCGAGCGGAACCAAGCTGAAGTGCGCACCGCCCGCAGGCAGAGTGGTCGCATCGTTCTCGGTGGAGACTCCGTCGATCTTGATGCCATACGACGATCCCCCGGTGAGGCCGGCCTTCTCGACGTCGTTGCCGGTCGCCTTCTTCGTGCCTTGATAGATGTAGACCTGTCCGGGGGTCGAGTCGTCGAGCCCTGCTACCACTGTGGTGGTACCGGCGTCCGGCTTGGCGAGCGAGTTCTCCCAGCTGAACCTGCCCAGCCATGGCAGGAGGTAGGTGCTGCCTGCGTCCGGGCCGGTGACGACGCTCGCGAGACCGCGGCCTTCAGCGCCGGTCTCCTCGCCGTTCATATAGATCCGCTCGGGGGTGCCGAGGCCGCTCGCCGAGTCGAAGAGCGCCGAGACAGCAGGCAGGTCGGCAGAGCACAGTCGGCTGAGACTCAGCAGCGGTGAGCCGGCGGGGATCTGTGCCCACTGCCCGGCCACAGCGTCCCACTGGTAGATGCGCTTGATGAGGTCCTCGCCGTGCAGGACCTGGAAGGTGGCCTCGTCGATGATCCACTTCGAGACGAACGCCCCCTTCGCGCCGTGGGCGCGGGTGACGCCCAGCGTGTTGGGGATCTCATGGTTCATCAGGACGGTGAACGTGCCGTCCCCGTTGTCGTACGCGCCTAGGCCGTCCGGGATGCCGGCCATCCGGTAGCCGCCGACAGAGTCCCCGGTGGTCAGGATGCTCTTGGTCACCACCCCAGACTGGGTGCGCACCAGGTAGGGCGTCTGTGAACTCGACGGACCTTGCTCAGTTCCGGGAGCAGCGGAGGCTCCGGTCGCCCAGATGAGCGCCGCCGACGCTACTAAGGCGATGAGTGCTGTCCTCTTCATTTCTGCGTCATCTCCTCGCGTGTCTTACCACGGTCAAGACCATGCTTCGGACGAACGCGACGCTAAGAAGCCTGGATGACTCGTAAGCGACTCCAAGGTAACTGCCCAACGACGCTCACACGACCCACGGGTGGGGGAGACAGGCGAAATCGCACCGCTGTGCTTCACAGCCGGGTCGGCCGGTCGAGATCCAGTCAGGCGACCAGCCCGCCGATGAGGTTCACCGATCCTGCCACGATCACCACGCCGAACACATAGGACAGGAGCGCGTGAGACAGCACAGTGCGCCTGATCCGCGGGTTTCGGACAGTCGTGTCAGACACCTGGTAGCACATCCCGATCGTGAACGCGACATAGGCGAAGTCGCGATAGTTGGGTTGCTCTGCCCTGGCGACATCCTCGAAGTCGATGCCTGCACCCGCTGATGCGAAGTGCAAGTGGGCGTACCGCAGGGTGAAAAGGGTGTTGATGACGGCCCAGGACAGCACCACCGTGACCATGGTGACGCCGATGAGGAGCGCCTGTCGTCCGCCGCTGCTCTGGCCGGCGAGATTGAGTGCGAACCCCACCCCGAAGAGGCTCGCTGTGCTGGCGCTGACCAACAGCAAGCTTGCTGTGCTCCGCGTGTCGTCCTCGCGCGTGGCCAGGTGCTCGGTGTGGAGGCCGTCCGCCCGCACGATGATCGACCAGACGGTCGCCAGGAAGGTGAGTGCCGCCGCGTCCCATCCCCCGAGGACGGCGAACTGCCACGCAACGAATGCCGCCAGGATCACCGCCACGGTCAGGCCGACTCCTAACACCGCCCCTGTACGTCGCATCGCCGGCGCGTGCCAGCCGAGCGTCCGGTGGTAAAGCGTCGGCTGCGGCATGCCGTTCATCACCCGATTGTCGCCTGAGTGCCGCCGGTTGGCCGTGAGGCGCGAGCCGTGCCAGGTCAGCTTCAGTACGACGTCACCCGTCAACGCTGGCTGGAATCGCCTCAGGCAGCTGCCGTTTGTCGATCTGCGATGGCGTCTGCGCTGGGCAGGCCGTCGCGCCGGTGGTCACCGTTAGGGTGTTTCCCAGCCCGTCGTGTCGTGCCAGAATCACGACCAGTCGACCGCGAGGAGACGACGATGGCTTGGCACACCCAGACCGCGGATCGGCGAAAGCTGTCCGCCACCGCCGTAATCGCCGTTGGCTTAGCATCGCTCGCCGCGGCCCAACCAGCCGCCGCGATCGGTGCCGACACGGCCGAACGGCCCACGGTTCGGTTCGCCACCTTCAATGCCTCGTTGAACCGCGGCGCTCCAGGCGCACTGGTGGCCGACTTATCCACCCCGGGAAACGCGCAGGCGCAGACCATCGCCGAGATCGTCCAGCGGACCCGGCCTGACGTGCTGCTCATCAACGAGTTCGACTTCGTCGAAGGCGGGGTTGCGGCCCAACTGTTCCAGCAGAACTACCTGTCGGTTCCACACAACGGCGCCAACCCAATCGAATATGGCTACCGCTTCGTCGCGCCGAGCAACACCGGCATCGCCTCCGGCTTCGACCTCAACAACAACGGCCAAATCGTGACGACACCCGGCGCACCTGGGTACGGCGACGACGCGCTCGGGTTCGGTGCGTTCCCCGGCCAGTTCGGCATGGCCGTGTACTCCCGCTACCCCATCGACTACGGGCAGATCCGCACCTTCCAGCATTTCCTGTGGAGGGACATGCCGGGGGCACTGCTGCCGGACGACCCCGCCACGGCCGCTCCGGCGGACTGGTACTCCCTGGCCGAGCTCGACATCTTCCGGCTGTCCTCCAAGAGCCACTGGGACATTCCGATACAGATCGGCAACCACGCCGTGCATTTCCTCGTCAGCCATCCGACACCGCCGGTATTCGACGGAGCCGAGGACCGCAACGGGCGGCGCAACTTCGATGAGATCCGGCTCTGGGCCGACTATGTCATGCCTGGCCGCGGCGATTACATCTATGACGACCAAGGCCGGCACGGGGGGCTCACGTCGGGTGCCGAGTTCGTCATCGCCGGTGACCAGAACTCCGACCCGGTAGATGGAGACAGCGTGCCCGGCTCCGCACAACTCCTGCTCGACAATCCAAGAATCAACGCCGGCTTCACGCCGGTCAGCGATGGCGCGGTGGAAGCGGCGAGACTACAGGGCGGCGCCAACCTGACCCAGCGCGGCAATCCCGCCTTCGACACCGCCGACTTCGCCGACAGTGCGCCCGGCAATCTGCGTGCAGATTACGTGCTTCCGTCCCGGCAACTCCGAGTCACTGACGGTGCCGTCTTCTGGCCGGTGCTTGCCGACCCGCTGTCCCGGCTAACGGGCGTGTTCCCGTTCCCGAGCTCGGACCACCGGCTGGTCTGGATCGACGTCAACCTGCCCAGCTTCCACTGAGGACGGAAGATCTGTCGCCCACACTGTCGAAGCCAACACCGGCCATCGCCGGGGGGGAGGATGGCTACTGAACGCCTGCTCTCCCAAACAACCCCACACTGACGGTCACTATGTCCGCTCCTAGCCGGGCGGTGACGATTCGCCTGGCGACGGCGTGACGCCTGCCTCCTCGGGGTTGCGCTCGCGTACGAGTGATCGTCCACGTCGGGTTGGGCTCTCCGGTCGGGGCCTGATCCCGTATGGCGGGAGGATGCCGTGACCGCTGGTGAAGTTGCGTGTGGAGTGCAAGTATCTGATCGGTCTCGCCGTCGGCGAGCACTTGCCCGGTGTGTCCGGGTCGAAGAGGAGGCATCGGTATGACTACTCGACGCACGCTCCTTGCCGTGGTGGCGTCGTCGGCGCTGACGGCCGCGTTAGTAATTGTTGCTCCGGCGGAAACCGCATTGGGCGACGAGAGTGTTTCGGCTACCGGCTGTCAGCTGCATTCGGCGAAGGGCGATATCCAGCACGTCATTTACCTGCAGTTCGATAACACGCACTTCCTGCGGGACAACCCGAACGTCCCGTCCGACCTCGAGCAGATGCCCCACCTGCTGAACTTCCTGCGGGACAACGGCACGTTATTCACCAACGACCACACGATGCTGATCTCGCACACCGGTGGTGGGATCCTGTCGACGCTTACGGGTCTCTACCCCGACCGGCATGGGCAGGCCGTCTCCAACTCCTACCGCTACTTCAAGGCGGATAGGACCACCGCGTCTTCGTCGTCGTTCAAGTACTGGACCGATCTCGTCGACGACGTAGGAATCCCGCCCGCGGATCCGACGCCGAACATGGTCAACGGCGACAGCGGAACGCCCAAGACGACACCCGCGCCGTGGGTGCCGTACACGCGCGCCGGGTGTGACTTCGGCGCAGCCGCAGTGGCCAACGTTGTCCTGGAGAACACGGGCACCGGCCCTAACGGCGACATGACAAAGGTGTTCGGCCAAGGGTCTCCCGAATGGAACGAGGCGGTTGCCTCCAACGCCGCGCCACCGAACACGGCGGCACGGGCGCTCGCTCAGACCGACTTCGTCGGGATCGGCGTGCATTGCGCCTCCGGTGGTGGCATCTGCTCAGGTAACTCTCACGCCAGGCCGGATCTCCTTCCGGACGAGCCAGGCGGCTACAACGGGTTCAGCGGTTTGTTCGGAGCGAAGTACGTCAACCCGGCGATCAACGGCGGTAACGCGACGCTGA